>NZ_ANOH01000331.1 GCF_000346505.1 Aporhodopirellula sallentina SM41 | reverse complement strand
CGCAGCCAAGGCGATCGCGTGGGCCTCGTCTTAGCGGAGGAGGGAACGATCGCACGCGCGAAGGAATTCGTTCGCCGCACCGTGGCGATCGGAGGCACCGAGCACGGAGTGGCGCTCCGAATGGCACTTCGTCTCGCCCCCGATGTGATCTTCTTTCTCACCGACGCCAAAATTCAAACCATGTCCGAACGCGAGATGGACGACATTACTCGCCGCGCCGAAAACGTGGGGACCACGATTCACGCGATTCAGTTCGGGACCGGTCCGCCACCGACGGGCACGTTCTTGGAACGGCTCGTGCGAAGAAACGGCGGCGGGTATCGCTATGTCGACGTGACCACGCTTCCTTAAATCGTTCCAAGGAATGATGCATCCGGTGAAGCCAGCCCCCGGTGATCTGAATTCGGGCGAACCCAGCATGGCTGAGAACGTTTCCAAGAACTGCGGCGAACACCGATCGGTTGATGAGCTTTTGGGACAGGCCCCTTAATCACGCGACGCGAAAACGATCGCGTGGTTCGGGTGAAAAATGACCGGCGAACGCAGATCATCGTTTGAGTCAGTCCGGCTATCCAGAATTCGCGGCGGCAACTCACCGTCAACGCTCAGCAATTCACGCAATTCCGCCTCGCCGATCGCGTCGTCCTGTGGCCGAGTTTGTTCCGACTGTTCGGCGAGCCTGCACGCGACAACCAACACGTCTTCCTTGCGTTGGAACTTCAACGCGTAAACGCCGCGATCGGTGTCCGTGATCGCGACACAGTTTTCGACCGAGATCAATCCGGACTGAACATGCTGTTTGCGAAGACCAATGATCTTTCGGTACCAATCCCTTATGGACGACTTGCCGTCTGCTGCGGGACCGATCTTGGCGGACCGGAACGCGACCTCCTCGGTCGGCAAGACTCCGTCTGACCAATCGTGCTGCGGGTACTCGCGACGTCTGCCTTGCACGACCGCTCGGCGAAGCGTTTCGTCACCGAAATCGACGAAGAACGCGAACGGGTTTTCACAAGCAAACTCCTCACCCATGAACAACATCGGAATCGCCGGCGACATGATCAGCAGACTCGCTGCGGCCGCCTGCGTCTCCGGTGCAGTGATTTGGTGAAACCGTTTCCCCAACGGATGATTTCCGATGAAGTCGTGATTTTGGATACAGTAGACAACACTCGTGGTATCGACCCGCTCAGCGGTTGCGACGGAAACTTCTTCGCGACCTCGATCGCCACGGACGTCACCTTGGAAAACGAACCCTCGCTGCAGCGCTCGAGCGAGATCGATGTGCGGTTGGTACCGGCGGACTGTCAATTGATCATGACTGCGGACGCAGGCCAGCAACGCGTGAGCGAAATCGTCTCCCCACTGCGCATCGAATCCACATCCTCCTTGCTCCAAGGGAGCCGTCATGGATGCGTCGTAGACGTTAGTCTCTGCAATCAACCAGACCTTTCGGTCGTTCGCCTGCGACCACTGGCGAACCTCACGTCCGAATTGACGGGTAATGTGTTCGTCACTGTCGTCCTTCATGCAGTGGATCGCGTCGACTCGGAGACCGTCGAGATGAAACTCATCGAACCAATAAATCGCATTGTCGATCACGAAACGGCGAACCGCCTCCGCTTCGGGGCCTTCGTCAAAGTTCGGTGCGGCTCCCCAAGGAGTTCCGTGTTTGCTGGAGAGGTAATTGCCGAGCAGAGATAGGTAGTTTCCTTCCGGCCCCAAGTGGTTGTAGACCACGTCGAGGAAGACATGCAACCCTCTCGCGTGTGCCTCATCAACGAAGCGTCGCAGGTCGTCCGGTGTGCCCAGACTGCTCATTGGTGCGAACCAATACGTGGCGTCGTAGCCCCAATTCCAACGACCGGGACACTGCGCAATCGGCATTAACTCGATTGCCGTAATTCCAAGATTGACCAGCTCGTCGAGCCGGTCGATCGCGCTCAGAAATGTCCCTTCTTCCGTGAATGCTCCCGGGTGGAGTTCGTAAATGATAAGGTCTTCAACGCGTGCCGGTCGCGGCTGGTCATCGTGCTGCCATGCAAACTGATTGCCGACCACCATGGACGCCTCATTGACACCGTCAGGTTGAAAACGCGAGGCGGGATCAGGAATCGATGGTGGCCCAGGAGGCAGGCTGGTCGACGAGCGGTCAATTCGGATCCGGTACCGCGTACCGATGGGACAGTCCTCGATATCAGCGGTGAAGAAACCATCGCTGTTCCGATTTAATTCCACTGTTCGAACCGCGTACGCTGATTCGTCCCCGGTAACAGACTCACCTTCGAACAGATCAACAGCGAGTTTCTCGTGCGCAGGTGCATAGACAGAAAACGCCGCACTGCGATAGCCACTCGGCACCACGCCCCACCGTGGATGCGTCGACTCTTGGTCCGACTCCACCACGCCAAACCAGCGAAGCCCGTCGAGAACCGCCGCGGTGCTGCGACGTGACGCGAGGTACAACCGGTCGTCCCAATTCCGCGAACGGTGGGCATCCTGAACGCGGGCGGCCAAACTGCGACTGGCGTTGCCCACGACGACGGCGCGATACCCAGCAACCAACGCCGCATGATCGTTGCCGGAGTCTCCGCAAAAGACGATCTCCTCACGTTGGTAGTCTTGCGATTCGCACCACCAGTCGAGCGCAAGGGCCTTCGACACCTCCTTGGGCAGAACGTCAATCAACCCATCGCCGTTAAAAGGGTCCACACTACTGATGATGCCATAGGGCAGCGAGTTCTCGTCGAGATACGACTGAGCGGCCCGATGGCATTCGTCCAACGACTCGGCGGGCACGTAATAGCTGAGCTTATGCCTGCCCTGTTTGAAACTTTCTTGCAATCGGAATTTGGGCAACAGGGCGAGGTCGGACCGCACACGTTCGACGTCGGTGTCGCCGATGATTCGGTCGAGCCGCGCGTCATAATCACCGCTACGCTGAAATTGTTCGGCGAGTGTTTCCTGCGTGGGTGCGTTTTTCGAAGTATCCTTGGAAGTCGACTCCTTACCAACGTTTCGATAAACGCTAGTACCAACGTCGCACAAAATCCAATCGGGAACCGGGAGTCCATCATCGATGATCGCTTCGAAGATAAACTCGAGGTGACGCCCCGATACGTAGGCAAACGGGATCGCCCCGCCTGCCAATTGGCCTCTGATTTGCTCCAGAGCCTCTACAGATGCTTCATCACCGCTGAGCGGTATGAAAGTGCCGTCGAGATCGGTCGCGAAAACTCGTGGGCGCGTCTGTGAATTCATCAATTTTTCTAGTCGTTTTGGGTTCGTTGGTGTGGGGCCTACTGGTTCGCTCGGCAGTTTGGCTCGTTATGATGAAGGTTCCTAGGGGATCGTCCGAGCGTTTTGACGAGGACGGTTTTCGACACGCTTAACGCATCAACTCGTTCGGTTACCGCATTGAAGGATACCCACTCGACCATGTCTGACTCGCCCGCCGCCATCATCGTAGGGGAAGTATTGTGGGATTGTTTTTCAGAGCAAGATGGTGGCAAGCGAATTCTCGGCGGTGCGCCGTTAAACGTTGCATGGAATCTCGCCGGGTTCGGGATGGATCCACTGTTTATCAGTGCGGTCGGCGACGATGAACTCGGTCACGAAATCATTCAGCGAATGAAAAGTTTCGGGATGGAGACCGAGGGCGTTGCGGTGTTGCCCGGCGTGGATACCGGGACCGTTCAAGTCACGCTCCAAGATGGTGAACCCCACTATGACATCGTCAAAGGTGTGGCGTGGGATCAAATTCCTACCCCCACTCATGCCTTGTCTGAAATGATCAGCGATCGAATGGCGACGGCGCACCGGGCAGATTTGCCCGCGCTGTTGTACCACGGTTCATTGGCATTTCGCGATGAGCGATCACGTTCAACGCTGACGAAACTGCGAGAAAAAATCCTTCACGACCCGATCCGGGCGAGTGCGTTCTTCGACGTCAACCTGCGGGCCCCTCACTACACGTCGTCGTTGCTTAACGATCTCCGGCGATCGGCCTCGTTCATCAAACTGAATTTGGATGAACTCGGCGAACTCGGTAGCGAGGCGGAGGGCGATCCTGTCGAACGGACCATGGCGGCGGGACGCGCGTTCGAGAAAGACACGAACGACGTCACACTGTCGGGCTTGTTGGTCACGCTCGGCTCCGATGGCGCGTTGTGTTACACGCCGGGTTGTGGTGAACCCCTGCGGGTTCGCTCGCCCGAACCGGAATCGATGGAAGATCCGGTGGGTGCGGGTGATGCGTTCGCAGCGGTGGTGATGCATGGCATCCTGACCGGACGCCCTTTTACCAATTCTCTCCACGATGCAGTCGCCTTCGCGTCGAAGGTTTGCTCGCTGCAGGGGGCGACGTGCGACGACCCGCATTTTTATCGCTTGCCCTCCGACTCTTAATTTGTTGACTCGTAATACTAAAACTAGATATGCAATCGCCTGACAACGACGGGCTTCGAATCACACTACTCAGTTTGCACGGACTTGTCCGCGGCCACGATCCAGAACTCGGACGCGACGCCGACACCGGTGGTCAGATCAAATACGTTCTCGAGCTCGCTCGCGAACTAGCCACCCGCGATGACGTTGCCTCTGTCGAATTGGTGACGCGTCAATTGATCGATGACAGGGTTGGTCCCGATTACGCACAGGTGGAAGAACCTCTCTGCGACAAAGCCAAAATCATACGTGTCCCCTTTGGCCCTCGTCGCTACTTGCGAAAAGAAGCACTCTGGCCGTACCTAGAAACGTTCATCGACCAGATGCTCGGCCACTACCGACGCACCGGTTTGCCCGATTTGATTCACGGACACTACGCGGACGCTGGTTACGCGGGGGCGCAGTTGGCGAGGTTGCTGCACGTGCCGTACGCCTTCACAGGCCACTCGCTCGGCCGAGTGAAACGCGAGCGTTTATTGGCGTCAAAGTCGAAGTCCAAATCGAAGAAGAGTCCCGAGGACCTCGAAAAGAAATTCAAATTCAAACGACGCGAAGAAGCCGAAGAGACAGCGTTGGAAACCGCGGCGCTCGTCATCACCAGCACTGGGCAAGAAGTCGAACAACAGTATTCGATCTATCACCACTATCAACCGGATCGCATGGAAGTGATTCCACCAGGGGTGGATCTGTCACACTTCTATCCGGACGATCCCTCCGAGCCACTGCCACCAATCTATGACAAGTTGGTGCCCTTCCTCCGCGAGCCCGACAAGCCTGCTGTTCTCGCGATGGCGAGGCCAGACGAACGCAAGAACCTCGAAATGCTCGTTCGCGTCTACGGTGAAAATCCGAAGATGCAGGAGGCGGCAAACTTGGTACTCGTGATGGGAGGCCGTGACGACCTTCGCACACTGCCGCCTTCGCAACGCAGAGTCATCACCAACGTTCTGCAACTGATCGATGTTTATGACCTATACGGCAAGGTCGCCTATCCGAAGTCGCATCGCCCGGTTGATGTGCCGGACCTGTACCGCCTCGTTGCTCGGCAGAAGGGCGTATTCGTCAATCCGGCCATGACCGAACCGTTCGGCCTGACCTTATTGGAAGCCGCCGCGTCGGGAGTTCCCATCGTGGCCACGAACGACGGCGGGCCTCGCGACATTATCGCCAACTGCCAAAACGGCCTGCTGATCGATCCGTTCGATCCAGACTCGATCGATCACGCGATCATGCGATGCCTGACCGAACCCGAACAGTGGGAAACCTGGTCGCAAGCCGGAATCTCAGGTTCGCGTGAGCACTACAGTTGGAAGAATCACGTCGATCGCTATCTGCGTGATGTTTCCGAGATCATTGACACTTCGGCCCCGCCCGCGCTGTCTCAAAGCGACAGCCGAACGTCCAAACGGCTGCCTGAGTTTGACCGAATCATCATGACCGATTTAGACAACACTCTGACGGGCGACGAACAAGCCCTGAATGAGTTTGTCGACTTGATGAAGCACGCAGGCAAAGATGTCGGGTTCGGAATCGACACCGGGCGATCGCTCGCCGAGGCAATGAGTTTGATCAACGAACTCGGATTGCCTCGCCCGGACGTTCTCTCGGCCGCAGTGGGTACTGAGTTGTACTACGGTGCCGATCTCACGCCGGACCGCTCATGGCACCAACAGATCGCTCATCACTGGAATCAGAAACTCGTTCACGAGGTTCTCGATGACATGCCTGGCCTATTCCTACAGAAGGACAAGGACCAGACCGAATTCAAAATCAGCTACCGAATCGACCCCGAAGTGATCCCATCGGTCGATAAGGTCAGGCGTCGACTGCGTGAAGCCGGCCTGCGAGTGAACGCGATCTTGTCCCTCGGTTCGTTCCTGGACATCATCCCGATTCGCGGTGGCAGTGAACTGTCGTTGAGACACCTCGCCTATCGTTGGGGATTCGAACCGGAGCACATGCTGGTTGCCGGAGACTGCGGAAACGACGAGGGGATGCTCAAGGGGGCTACGCTCGGGGTCGTCGTCGGAAACTACAGTCCTGAGCTTGAGAAACTGCGTCGACTGCCGCGGATCTATTTCGCCGAGGGGCATCACGCCCGCGGTGTGCTCGAGGGGATCGAGTACTACGACTTTTTGAATCACATTCGCATCCCCAACGACAAAGTCGAAGCGGATTCGTCGAAAGAAGACACCAACCAATCCGAATCGAATGATTTCGAACAGAATCAGGACGCTGCCGCTCGTTCGGCGAGCTAGTCCGGTTCTGAGATAAAAAATGTGACAAGTGGTCCGCAGCAACCTATATCCTTTTGGTTGACTGCATGAAGACTGCGAGGCCAATTCGCTCGACTCATCTACGCTCTCCCCACCGTAGTCGAAAATCGCCTCGCATTCCGGTGACGCCCCGCGACGGATGGATCGCTCGGGTGCCGTCGCCACGCGATGAAGGAATATCGTGTCGATAACTGCGGACCGGACGAGAGACTACATGCCTGCCAACATGCGATTTTCACCCGATTTGTACTGACATGATTGCCCTGAAACTTAAAGATAGAAAGAACGCAGCGACCGGAGAGGTCATCGAGCGACACGGTGACTCGCGCGCGTATGTGGCGTTGGAACGGATGCTACCCACGCTCGAGGCATTCTGGGAAACCGAAGGAGCGGACCAATCCGAAATCGACGAGATGATGGACCGGCTGCAGCGGCACTGGCCGCGCTTGTTCGGATTGTTGGTCGGTTTGTACGGCGAGAAATGGGATTTCTTCTATCACCTCGAACAGATCCTCATGACGATGGTTCGTGGATGGCGCCTTCGTGACGAGTCGCTCCGCGAAACCGATCACAACCGAATCAATAACCCGGGATGGTACACGTCTGAGAAACTCGTAGGCGGTGCCTTGTATGTGGACCTGTTCAGCGAGAACCTTGGCCGTCTTCGTGACCAGATCCCATACTTTCAAAAACTCGGCCTGAGCTATCTGCACCTGATGCCGCTGTTCGCGGTGCGTCCCGGCAACAACGACGGCGGTTACGCGATCAGCAACTACCGCAGCGTGGACCCGCGTGTGGGTACGATCGAGGACCTCAAGGAACTCGCCGCAGCTCTTCGCGAAGCCGGCATCCTCCTGGTGCTCGATTTTGTTTTCAACCACACCGCCGACGATCACTACTGGGCCCGCCAAGCTCAGTCAGGCAGTGAAGAGTTTGCAGACTACTACTTCATCTTTCCGGATCGCACGATGCCGGATCAGTACGAGCGGACGCTGCGAGAAATCTTTCCCACGGTTCGTCGTGGCAGTTTCACTTGGCACGACGGAATGCAGCGATGGGTTTGGACGACGTTCAATAGTTTCCAGTGGGACCTGAACTATCGGAACCCTGAAGTGTTCCGCGCGATGTTGGCAGAGATGCTGTTCATCGCCAACACTGGCGTCGACATCTTGCGGCTCGATGCGGTCGCGTTCATTTGGAAACAAATGGGCACGATGTGCGAGAACCTGCCCGAAGCACACCAAATCATTCAGGCGTTCAACGCGTGCGCACGCATTGCGGCACCGGGTCTGGTGTTTAAAAGCGAAGCGATCGTTCACCCCGACGAGGTCGTTCGTTATGTGGGAGAGGACGAATGCCAGACGTCGTACAACCCCACATTGATGGCTTTGTTGTGGGAGTCATTGGCGACACGTGATACCAAATTGCTGCGTCGCTCGCTTGCTCGCCGACACAAATTGCCCGAACGAACGACATGGGTGAACTACCTGCGTTGCCACGACGACATCGGGTGGACCTTCGATGACGACGACGCCGCGGCGGTTGGGATCAACGCGTACCACCATCGGCATTTTCTCAACGCCTTCTACACCGGACAGTTTGAAGGTTCGTTCGCCCGTGGGGTTCCTTTTCAACACAACGTCGATACCGGCGATATGCGAATCAGCGGGACGCTCGCCTCGCTCGCCGGGCTCGAACAAGCGATCGAACAAGACCGCGAGGATTTGAAGGAACTCGCAATCCGAAGGATCTTGTTGCTCAACGCTTCCATGCTGAGCATCGGCGGAATCCCATTGATCTACCTCGGTGAAGAATGGGGTGCACTGAACGATTACGACTTCGTCAAAGACCCCGCGAAAGCCGGCGATACTCGGTGGGTACACCGTCCCAAAATGCAATGGACGTTCCTCGATGAACTCGGCGACGACGGTTCGATCCGGGCGAGAATCTTCACGTCGCTGCAAAAGCTGATCGCGATTCGAAAACAAACACCCGCGTTTGCCGGTTTGGAGATGGAGCTAATCGCGACAGAGTCGAGCCAGCTATTGGCGTATGTGCGGGCTCATGCGGCAAACCGAGTGATCGTGGTTTCTAACTTCAGCGAACACCCGCAAACGATCGACAGTAATCGTTTGCGGACGGCCGGAATGGGACGCTTTTTCGAAGACCTGTATACCGGCGAAACAATCACGACGGCTAAAGACCTGCAGTTGGAACCTTATCAGTTCCTGTGGCTGCACCGCGTTTAGAGTCGGTAGCTCTCGTTCATAAAAACCGACAGCGAATCCACTCGGCGGCATCGTCGAGTGTTTCCTGCATGGGGCGAATGCGATAATTAAGTTCCGCGACCGCGCGGCTGGAGTCATACCAATGAAATTGGCTGCTCATCGCCACGCCCGCACTATTGATATCGGGTTCGTTGCCGGTGATTTTCGTGAGCAAATCCCCACCCTTGGCACCGATGATCCGTTGCAGAGGGCCTGCGGGCATGATCGGTTTGGCACGTCCAAAACGGCTCCCCATTTCTGACCACAGTCGGTAGTAGGTCTCGTTATGACCGGCGAGAACGTATGACCTGCCGTTGGGAATGTCAGCATCGATGGCGGCGATGATCGCGTCGGCAACGTCTCGGGAATCGCAAACGCTACACCCGCCTCGCGGCGCGATCGGTTTCCACGCACGCCCAACCTCCAGCATCATACGCCCACTGCTTGGCTTCCAATCCCACGGACCGAGCATGAACCCGGGGTGCAGCACGACCGCACGCAAACCTTCTTGGATTCCATTTGTCACCTCGTCCACGCCAGCCCGTTTGCTGATCACGTAACTGCACGGGACTTGGCCGCCGGCGTGATCGAGCGGCGTCGTTTCGTCGGCCGTTTTTTTACGCGATCCGACGGCGAGCGTGTTGACCGTCCCCACGTGCAAGAGTTTGGAATCGTTCTTCAGACATGCCTGAACAACGTTGCGAGTTCCCTCGGCGTTGACCTGCATGGATTCGTCCATACGCTGCCAACCGAGGTGAATCAATCCGGCGGAGTGAATCACCACATCGGCCGATTCGGTTGCCCGTTCGAGGCATGCCTGATCATGCAGATCACCATGGATCGGCTCGGCGTCGATTCCCTCAAAAATTTCACGATCGGAACCACTGCGGACCATGTAGGTCAATGTATGCTGCGTCCCGGAAAGGTGACGCAGGATTGTATTGCCTAACAGTCCGGAACCTCCGGTGACAAATACTCGCATGATGAAACATCTCGGTGTTGGTACGTGGCGCCGCGACGTGACGAAGAATGAATCGAATACGTGAAGAAATCAATAACCGTTAATAAGAATGTGTAAGGGCTCACATCAACGGTTGCAACAGTTGCCGACGGGTAACCACGCCGGCCAGGTTCCCGGTCGAGTCATACAACACGGCGACGTCACTGTTGGCATCGTAGAGGCGGAGCAACACTCCGAGGTGCCGGTCGGTCACCGAACCACGGACAATCGGCATGGGGTCAGGAACAGTTTCTTTGCCAATCAGATCTGAGAAGCGAAAGAACCCGACAATCCGGCCCCGGCGACGCACCAGAATAATCGGATGGTTGCAACGACGTGCCTGGTGACGAGCCGTGGCGAGGTCAACAGGAGAGTTGACGACGGCGAGGCGATCCGGCCGCACGCCAAACTGCACTGCGGTTTGATTGCCGATTTCGAAAATGTTTTGAGCCAAGGTACGTTGACTCGTGGTCAAAATCCCCGCGTCATGGCCGTCCTGCAGCACACGATTCAAATCGCCTCGTGCCATCGAAAGGCTCAGACGAAACGGTGTTTGCCCGGTCATCGCTTGCAGTGCATTACCGAGCAACGCCAGAAGGCTGGAAACCGGCGAGAACAGAATCGTCGCCGTCAACAACACCCAACGCGTCGCCGTGAGCAGCCGATACGGTGCCTGGAAGAAAAGGTGTTTCGGCAAGAGTTCGCCGAACACAAACACCAACGGTGTCATCACGACGGTCAGGCCGAGCTCCATGCTCGCGCCACCTGAAAATGCAATGCTCGCGAACATCACAATCGCAAAGCTAGTCATGTAGTTGGCGAGGTTGTTCCCGACGAGTGTCGTGGCTACAAAGATCGCAGGATGATTCAGCAGCCAGACGAGGCCACGGCCCGCCCACGAACCGCTCAAACCGTCGAGAACCAACCGCGTCCGCGAGACTCGATATAAACCGGTTTCGGTGCCGCTAAAAAAAGCACTCAGCGTCAAACCGATGACGAATAGAAGGACAGCAATCATCATGTTGCCTCTCCTCCTGACTCCGGATCCCGCCACACTTCGATCCAGATATCACTGTCATCTTCATCGGTGACAACGATTTCGTAAGGCGGCAGGGGCGCGACATCACCGACCCTCGGAACACGTTCGTTGTAGCGCTGGACGTATCCCGATACGGTAGCGGCACGTTCCTCAGGGACGTCGATCGACAACGTTCGAGCGAGCGCGCGAAGGCTGGTCATGCCCGACATGCGATAGTGGCCTCGTCCGATTCGTTTGATCTGTTCTTCGGCTGCATCGCGGTGTCCTCGGCTCGCCAACACCCCACGGAGGATGTCATCGATCGACAACGCGCCGATGACTTCACCGAACTCGTTTACGACGACGGCGACGCTGATATCTTGTCGATCGAGGTCTTCGTAGACACGTGACACGCGGGCCGTCCAGGGAACGAACAGCACCGGTTCCACCGCCGAGGCGAGGTCATTGAACTGCTGAGGACGCAGCAGACGCACCGCGACCGAACCGACCCACGTTTCGCCGGTTTCATCGCGAGGGTCAGCGACCATCATGTATCCGCCCGGCGGTGATCCGTCATGCAACAACGATTGGTCGAGCGGCGGTGTCACAACGAGCAGCCGGCTACGCGGACGCATCATCTCGTCTGCACGGGTTTCGGCCATCGCCACGAGCGCCTGCAGAGCGGCGCGTTCACGACGGATCAGCAGCGCGTCATCGGTACCCAAATCAATCGCGCGTTCGATGTCCGCCAAATCGATCGCCGGTTCGCTTTGGAAAGACGGCCACAACAGTCGAGCCGCCGCCTCGTTGGCCCATTGCACGACAGGCAAAACGGGACTGGCGATCGCAACGGCGGCTTTGATCGGGACACCGACAACCAACGAAATCTGCACCGGCGTCATCACCGCAACGCTCTTGGGCAGCATCTCACTGAAGAAGATAATCGCGACCAGCGCGGCAAACGTAAAGACGCCCGGTCGCGACATGTCGGTGGAAACCATCGCAACGAGTGCGAAGTAAATCATGTTGATCAGCAGATTCCAAAATAGAATCGTCGCCAACAACTGATCCGGCATGTTGAGTAAATGATCGACGACGCGCCCCGCCGCGCCACTGCTTTGCAGCTTCTTTCGGTCACGGTCTCGAATCGAGAACAACGCCGCTTCGCTGCCACTGAACAGACCGCTGGCGCCGATCAATACGAACATTGCCAAGAGAAAAGGCCACTGCGCCGCCAATTCGCTCAAGCGGATAACTCCGCAGGCGAATCGGAAGGTTCTACTTCGAGAGGCACATCAAACTCACTCAACGCCGGAATCATCATGGCGGCCGTGGTGAATCCGTACCCAAAGATCAACGCGGCGGCAACGTAGAGATGGTCGGTCTGCAGCAAAAACTGCGTGATCGCGTAGAACGTGATCAGCGGAAGTGCGAACGCGGCGGTGAAGATTGCCGACGACGGGTTTCGCCATCCCAACGCGGCGAACAACGCGGCACCGCCACCGAGGATCATCACCAGGAACGGTGCTAACTGCAATTGGAACGCACCACGGAAACTGACCATGATCGTCATGCAAATCGCGATGCCGACGCAAAGGAAGAACACCGTGCCAAGGCTCGCCAAGGTTGCCGTTCGTCCGGAGACATAATTGAGCCCCGAATGGATACCCAGCATCGTCACGAACACGTACAGCCCGATCGCCGCGAGGATCGCGTACTGCATGTTTTCGATCGTCATCACACCGGAGACGCCGAGATAGATGATCAATGCCAAAGGCAATAGGATCAGTTCCTTCGCCGCATACATCACCCCGAACAGTTTTCCAAAAATAAACTCGCGAGGCCGCAGGTCCGTGACCAACAAAAGGTCCAACGCCAAGCCATCGCGTTCTCCCGTGATCGACGTGACCGCGAGCGCGTTGACAAGCACCAAACTGATCACCCCGAGCGCGGCCATCGGGATCGTCACCGCGGGAAAGGCACGGCCGATTCGCCCGGAAGGCTCCATCGCCACGCCGCTTTGTACTTGATACCAAATCGCCGCCGCGATGATCGCGAAGATCAAAACAAACACCGAGCGGATCATGATGATCTTTCGGCCATACGCCCACGTGCGGACCTCACGCCACAGGATCGGGTTGTCCCAAACGTGACGCGGTTGGCGAACCTTCCATGACATCGGCCCTTCGGACGATTGCGGCGTGGCAGGCGACTCGGCATCGATGGCCGAGGCACCGGATGCCGGATCGGCAACCGAAAGGTCACGCATGTACTCTTCGCTGGTTTCCGGTTCGGGAGCTTTCAGACGAACCTCACGCGACGGGTTCCAAATACGAACTCGCGAAACACCGATCGCGAGCACCGCGATGGAAACAATACTGCCGAGGATCACAAACCATCCCTCGCCCGACCGCAACATCGTCATCACATTGGACGTGGTGTTGGTCGCCGCGATCAAAGCCCGCGGCGGGCTGATTGCGGTCGCCCATGCCGCGTCGATGATCGGGCTGCTGGCGAGAATTTCTCCGGCGGCCACCAGCAACAGCAGGATCAGGAACGTCAACGCGATCGACTGAAACGTCTTCTCACGCCAAAGTGCAACAACAGTGCCCACCGACGCGGAGACAACAACGCTGACCGCGATGACCAGGAACACGGCAAACACCTGACTTGGGGCAACGCCTCCGAGCAGCGGCAAAGTCAAAAACAACGGCAACGAGACAACCAACAGGCTCAGCGGTGTGAGCAAAGCCGATGCGGTCTTGCCGGCAACAATTTCAAATCCCGACAATCGCGTCATCAACAACAACAGCAGCGTACGTCGGTCTTTTTCCTGGGCCACGTTGGCGGCCGCACCAACGGCAGCAAACGCAGAAAGGATCACCAACTCCAACGGTGCGAGGAGCCGGAACATCCAACCACCGAATTTGGCCGCGTCGGAGTTCGCAAACAGCGACCGCGATCCATCGAGCACCAGATAACCGGTGCACAGCAGCAAAAACAGCGTCAGCAAATAAATGCCGCGAGCCAGATAAGTCGACGAACGCTTGGGGGCGACGGACGCTTCACGATTAAATACAGGGCCTAACATGGCATTATGTTAATCGCCGAGCGATCCGTTTCGCAACGGGCTTGCAAATAGGCGAGCGGTGCCCTCCGGTGACGTTGAACGCGCGGAAAGGCCGTTTGGGCCTGCCTTCTCGTCCCGATTCCCGGCAACGGCGCGTTTTATCCAGTCGGACTACCTTCGCTCACCCTTCTCACCCGACCGAATCGGCCCATAAATCGGGTGGGATGGTTCAGATAGCAATGGTTTTGCGGACACATTCTCGTTAGCCTGTGACGTTTGACAACACTGTCGGATGGCTTTGAAAAAACGCTCGATTTGCGTGTCTGAGTCTCATTCTCCTCGACGTTCCCCATCCCCACGCCCTTTCATCCATCGCATTTTCGCGTATGAGTTCGTCATCCACCTCGCGTTCTTTTCTCGAGCGTCCCGGCCCGTGGGGGACCAGCATGGCATTGCTGGTCCTGATGGGATTTTTCTTCATCTTGCCGTCGGCGTTCCGCGGCGCCCGCCTGGGGTTGAAGAACAAAGAAAACGACATCAAAGATTGGCTGCCCAGCGACTTCCCGGAAACGGCCGAGTTGGACTGGTTTGCCGAACACTTCGCCGGCGAGAGTTTTGTCCTGGCGACGTGGCCGGGATGCACCGTCGGTGATCAACGTCTGCATCTGCTCGAAAACAAACTGCTACACGAGTCGGCTGACTTCCGCGAACAATTGCTCGCCGAGGAAGCCGATCAAGCGAGCGGTCTGTCGCTCGCCCAACGCCGCACCCGCGTGCGAGCGAGAGAACTCGGCGAGGAACTCAAACTACTCCCACCGGGACAGGACCTCGACAACTGGGGCGGCCAAGACGAGAAGTGGCTCGCCTCCGCCGACGGCACGTGGTACTACATCACGCCGGACGGGCGGTTTTATCGTTGGGAGGAGGCCAACAACGGGCCGGCCGGTTTGCTGCGTGCGATCAAGAAATCGATCGGGCGATATGAAATCAAAGGCAAACTGGTCACCGCGTTGGGCGAACCGTCAACGCCTGAGCGGATCAACGAATACTACAACGACCCAACCTTGTTGTGTGCCCCCTTATTTGAAACCGTTCAAACCGGGGCCACGATCGTCAACGATCTCGCCAGCGAAGGCGGTGCCTTGTGGCCGGTCGATACCACGGCACCGGAAAAACGTCCGATCGTTGCCGAACGCCGTGCGATGGAACGTCTGACAGGGAGCCTGTTTGCTCCCGCCGTGCCGCCTGGATTCGACTGGACGGCAGAGAATTTCGTGACCGTGCTGCCGCCGGAACGTCGCGACGAGTTGCCTTCGGATTACGAGTTCCGTGTCACCTCGACGCTCCAGGATTTTGCCGACGAACGTTTAGATGGGGATTTGGCTTCGATCACGTCGGCCGTCACCTCGGTTCAGACCGATGCGTGGTACGCCGTTTTTGATTCACTCGAAGTCGAGGCGCCGGCCCGGTTGACGTGTTTATTGGTCACGTTGACGGATTTGGCAAAAGACAATTTGGCTTACGCGATCGGGCGTGGCACGCTGGGCAGTCCCAAGGGACGGTTGCTCGCGTTGGCCGAACAGAGTGGAGTGCATCCTCCCTCGCCGCCGTCCACCGCGCCTCCACCGTTTAACCGTGAACCGCCCGTCACCGTCGGAGGCATGCCGCCACTGAGAATGGGTGGGCCACCGATCGATAATATCGCGATCGACGAAGAAGGGACCGTCACACTGGTCCGGTTGATCGGATACTGCATCTTGGTCGGCGTCGGGTTGTCGTATTTCTGTTTTCGCAGTTTGAAAACAACGTTGATGCTGTTCGTCGTCGGTGGCTCTGCCGCGATGTTGTCGATGGCGATGGTCGGATGGACGGGAGGCCGCGTCGACGCGATCCTGCTCAGTATGCCGTCGCTCGTCTACGTGCTCGGCCTCTCCGGTGCGATCCACGTGATCAATTACTACCGCGACGAAGTACGCATGAAGGGCGAACGCGGGGCAGCCGGTCGGGCGCTTCGTCACGCGTTGCTGCCATGCTCGCTCGCGGCATTGACGACTGCGATCGGTCTCGGATCGTTGTACACCAGTAATCTCAAACCGATCAGTAACTTCGGTTTGTATTCGGCGATCGGTGTGATCGCGACGCTTGCGATTCTGTTTTCATACCTGCCCGCAGCTTTGGAGGTGTTCTCTCCGAAGTTCATCAAGAAGAAAAAGCCCAAGAAACAGAAATCAAAACCGGCCCGATCCAGCGAACAACCCACCACCGACGCGGCCTTTCCGGTCGCGATGGACATGGGTCTGGCAGCGTGGTGGGCGGCGTTTGGTCGATTCATCACCGCCCACTATCGTCTCGTCGCGGTCGGCTGTTTGGTCGGCCTCGTGATCGCCTCGACCGGTTTGTTTCGGATCGAAACTTCAGTCCAGTTGCTCAAACTGTTCGACTCCGAAGCGAGAATTCTCAAAGACTACGCATGGCTCGAGGAGAACTTCGGCAAACTCGTTCCGATGGAAATCGTCGTGCGAATGCCTCGCGAGATGCAGCGAGACTTCGTCACTGAGGACGAAACGACATTAGCGTCAAACAACACATCATCGGGCCCAGCGAGTTTCGCAAACGCGGGACCGCTTAGCGATGATTCCGCAGACGGATCCTCCGAGGATTCCGATGACCCGATCGCGTTGACGTTGCTCGAACGAATCGAAGCCGTGTCGCGGATTCGCATCGCCGTCACCCGAACTCTCGGTGAAGAGGGAACAGGTGAAGTCGGCCAAGCATCGAGCATGGACACCTTCCTGCCGCCTTTGCCGGGCGTGAGCAACGGCTACGACGTCGTTCGCAGCCAGATGAATCGTCGAATCGGTGCCTCGAAAGACGAACTGCTCGACAGCGACTACGTTAAGATCGAACAGAACGGACCTCTCTCGGGCAGCGAGATGTGGCGTTTGAGTCTGCGGGTCAGCGCCCTCTCGGACAACGACTACGGTCTGTTCATCAATGACCTACGTAACGTTGTTGCCCCCGTGCTCGAGGCCTATCGCACCCGCGCCGCGGTATTGCAGGCTCTCAGCGCAAACGAGGGCGGCATGACCGGAAAACAACGAGTGCTGGTCGTCGGCAGCGAACGCGTGCCAGGCCTCGCCGATGCGGCGCTCGTGAAGGAAGACGGGTCGGCTGACGTGTCGGCGATCTTCCTCAGCACGCTGCACGAACTGCTGGGCAACGAACGGATCCGCCGCCCGATCTGGATCGATCCGGAAAGCCCCGATGCCAAAGCTAAACCTGGTGACCCGAAATGGGAACAACTCGTCGCGGCGGTCGATGCGGTGATTTGGGTTGATGGGATCGAGGAATCGCTGCTGAATCAACAGATCGGTTCGGAACACCTGCACCTCGGTGCTGCCTCACACGCATCGGAGTGGCTGATGCCGGCCAAGGCTGTCATTCGAGCCGACAAGATTGCCGCTCAGCCGATCACAAAACAGATCGTTACCATCGACGCCGCGAGCGTTCACCAGAACAACCCCAACGTGGTGCGAATCAGCAAAGGCGACCGCCGCGTACCCGTCTTTGATGTCGAGAAAGCAATTTCGCCACAGGTCGTTTTCACCGGTGTCGTTCCGGTCGTCTACAAGGCACAACGGACGTTGCTAGGCAGCCTTCTCGAGTCGATCATGATGGCGTTTGTTTTGATCGGCATCGTGATGGTCGTGCTACTCAACCCGGGCAGTTTCCCGACGCAGTGGTTGGCGCCACGTAACCTTGCCGACGGGTTCGCCGCCGGAGCGGTCTCGATGATTCCGAACCTGTTTCCGGTTCTGCTCGTGTTCGGTTTGATGGGGCTCGGCGGAGTCGCCGTGGATATCGGAACGATGATGACCGCTTCGGTCGCAATGGGTGTCGCGGTCGACGACACGATCCACTTCTTATCGTGGTTCCGACAATTCCTCGAGGAAGGCAAAACCCGCTACGAAGCCGTCATCGAGACCTACCGCAAAGTCGGTCCGGCTATGACGCAAACGACGGTCGTGGGCGGACTCGGGCTGTTCGTTTTCGCCCTCTCAACCTTCACTCCAACACAGCGTTTTGGAACGTTGATGTTGGTGATGCTCGCGGCCGCATTGATCGGCGATTTGGTTTTGTTGCCGGCTCTTTTGGTCAGCCCACTCGGAAAATGTTTCAAACCGCGTTTGGGTTTCCTCAACCAACCCCCCGAGGGCGATCCATCCATGCTCGATGGTGAGCAGACATGGCATGCAGCAGGTAACGAACCCGGTGCTGCGAGTATCGAAGACGGCTCAGCGGAATCCGGCATCGCCAAGACGGGGACAGGAACACTCGTTGCCTCCGAAGACATCCCTGTCCTCAAAGTCCATTCGCCACCGTCACGATCCAACTCAACCCAGCCCAAACGCAAATAGCACGCACGGGCAGAGTCGAGCCTGAGAACATGAAGCGGTTGAGCCCCGATCCGGTTGGCCCGATCCGGTTGGCCCGAACCGGTTGCCTCGAACCGGTTCGGCTGCTCTGGCATTGCGTCCACTGCTTAGAACTGGAACGTCAACCGCGAAGTCAATCCGCTGAAGGTGATCGTTTCACCGACGTCGATCAAGTTGCCGCTGCGAACCGCGTCGACATATCCTCGGGTCGTGACCGCTGAATACCAACCGGCCATGGTGTAACCGCTCTGCAGTTGTACGCATCCGGTTTGGCTTTGCCATCCCAGGCCGACTTCCCCTTCGAGGATCGGCGTTGCGTGAAAGTCCTCGTAGGAGTTTCTGGCTTCGCCACCATCGAATTGGTTGGCCTGACGATAGTCGGCTTTCCAGTCACCGGCGAGCAAACTCGCCATCCCTTGACCGTAAATGTAGAGGCCTGTTTCGCAACTGTATCGCTTCAGATCCAACCCACCGGTCAGACCGAAACCGTCAAAGTCGATGTCGGTCGTGACGTCGGTCAAACCGTTGGCGACTTGATACGTTTGTTGACTTCGCATCGTTTGTTCGAGATTGCTGTAGCGAAGCCCCGCGGTCCAGTTCACCGCCAACGCGCCGGCCTGTTTCCAAAGATGGCGGTAGTTCAGATCAACGTGCTGGAATGAGATCTCATGGTCCGCATTGGACTGCAAACTCGACACTGCGGTGTTATCCAGCGACGGGTGCAGCAACTGTGAATTCAGAACGTAACCGGCACCGTCGTTCGCGTTGATCACATCGAACGTGCTGCCCTGCCAGTAACTGTAGGAAACGTTCAGGCTGCTGCAAGGACTCGCCGCCAACGCAAAGCCGGTGCGGAAACCCGACGAACCGTCCATCGCTGCGATGCCGATCGGACCGGTTGGCGTGCCAACGTCCGGGTCGGGGTCAGTGCCTTCGACCGCATAGATCAAGTCGCTGCTGCCGGCGGTCAAGAACAGGTATTCACCGAACGCGCCGCTGCGATGCGCCCACCAAGGCTGAGGGCATTTCGCCTTGCCGCCGCGGAGATTCGAGAGCAGTGAACCTTCGAGGATTCCTCCCGAGCCTAGCGGTGACATGCAACCGCTTTCGCCCGCACACAGTTGCAACGCTTCGTCCAACGGTGTTTCGTCAATCGAGTTGATCGTCTCAACCCCACTCGCCGAGTCGACTTCCTCGTACAGGCCCGCAACCAGTTCGAGAGACACGCCGTCGGTATCGCCGGCACGCGCGTCCGTCGCCACCGCGACTACACCGTAGACCACAAGACCACCGGCAACGAGCCGACGTAATAAATGCTGCATCCAACGTGTAGACATAATGACCGCCCTAGAATTGAATCGAAATCGATGTGTGTTTTGCGACAACCTTTGAAGCTGCGTTGACTCGCAACATGACACGTCCGTGCGAGTGGGTTTCCGTGGTCAAACAACCCGCGGCGTTCGCGAAGGACTCATCCCTCACGCACGCTTTTGGGTTGTGAGCAATCAACGCCCAAACACCAACGCGACAATCAAAAGTGACAAACGAGGCCCGATCGATCGATTCAATCCAAATAACCCGATCGACATCCCCTCTGTTGGTGTAGATCGGCAGTCGCGCTTTTGAAAAATTAAGAACAACAGTTACAGACGGCCAAACGACCTAACCGTTAAAGTCACGACGATATGTGTGCCCAATACGCACGCCGGCTCATCGAAAACGCAGCAAATCACCAGGCGAAGTGTGACATCGCGCATCAAAGAACCTGTCCAAGATTCATTTTCCGCAATGGGCACGAGATAACCGGAGTTTCCCCCACCGGAGTTGTCTTTGCGACCGCGGCAGGTGACTCGTGAGTCGTGGTTTACCCGAGCGGCTTCTCGGTTTCGACTTGCACGATTATCAACACATCGCCTGCCGCGAAACTGTTCATCGGCCCCGATGCGGAGCTCGGTTGGCTGGCCAAGTTTCCTGAGATCGAGAGAACCTTCACGCCTGTTTTGCGGATCCAGCGATTGATTTGTCGTTCGAGTTCGGGCAACTCGCTATCGACACCTTTGAAAATTTTGACTTGTTGCACGCTTGAGGACCAACCTGGATAAGGGAACCATCGAGTAGAAAAGGGAGGCGAAGGCGAAACCAGGATAAGTTTGCTCTTTCACGGAGCGAGATTAGCCTGGAGAAATTCAAGCTCGCTTCTTCTCCTAAGATAATCGAAACGATGGTCCAATCGCACTCCCTGGTCACCCGATTGCGATCGAACCGCGCTCCCTCAGCGAGCCACTGCACCTCGCGTGAGTTCACACGTTATCTCCGCATATTTGCGATACTGCTCCTGCTGACGTCCTTTGGTCCGTCTTTATCGGCGGACGAACCCAACGCAAACGCCCCCGTCACGATCGACCAGGCGCAAGTGGTCTTGATCCGAAACACCACCGTGGCCGCGTCGATCCCCGGCCGGATTCAGTCCGTCGAGATCAGCGAGGGCGAATCCATTTCAGCGGAATCAACGATCGCCCGGCTGGACGATTCGCGCGCTCGTGCCGAGTTGACCTCCGCCCGCGCAGCGTTGAGGGCGGCAACAATCCAATCCGAAAACGACGTCAACACACGCTACGCAGAACGCACCCTCGACGTCCGCCAACGTGAGTTGCAACAGAGCACCGAGGCCAACCAGCGATACGCCGGATCCGTCACCGCCACGGAAATCGACCGCCTGCGATTGGTTATCGACCAAGCCGCGTTGTCGGTCGAACAGGCCGAACAGGAACGGCGGGTAGCCGAGGCGACCGTCGCGGAAAAGGAGGCCCTCTGCGAACTGGCGCGACTGCGAATCCAAGAACACCAAGTCACCGCCGGGATCGCGGGGATCGTCGCCGAGATCTTTGTGCAACCCGGACAATGGATCGATGCCGGTGAACCGGTCGCACGACTGGTCTCGCTCGACCCGATCCGCGTCAGCGGTTTTGTTGACGGACGAATCCACGACGCGAGTCTCGTCGGACGGCGTGTCAGGTTCGAGATCGAACCGCCAAAGCAATCGTCCGCCACCTATTTCCCATTCGAGCAATCATCCGCACCGGGTTCTCGCGCCGCAGCCAACGACGCGGCGAGCGCGGAGAAAGGATTAGATCGCGATCAAGACGAAGATGCGTTCGAAAAAGGAATCGACGAAGTGACGCCGCTCTACGGAGTCGTCACGTTTGTTTCCCCCGAACTGCATCCCGTGACATCACAAGTTCGATTGTGGGCGAACCTGGAAAACCCCGACGGCAGGGCGCGGCCGGGAATGCATGGGAAGCTGATCATCGAATAGATGGCTATTCGCTTTTCGCGCAGGCCGTAGTGGATCTCGTCAACGATCCTCATGCAGCAGGATCTATGACAAGATCCACTCCCCAAAATAAAGCTGACGTGCCCAACACCCGTAGCAGGATTCGCCAGAAGTCAGGGCACCGAAGTCTGGCGACATCGCCTACCTCCATTTTAGAAACGCATTAGGCGAGCTTCTTTTGCCAACCCGCCCCACGTCAGCTTCGCTGCAGTGACGACGATCAGTCGATGTTGTCGAAATCGTCGAAGTCATCGAGGTCGTCATCTTCTTCGTCGAGGTCATCCCCGGCGGTGTTCAGCCCGAACTCGGCACTGATTTCGTCGTCGATTTCGATTTCGTAGTCATCGTCGAGCTCCTCTTCGAAATCATCATCGAAGTCGTCGTCAAAATCGTCTTCGTCGATGTCATCAAACTCGTCAATGTCATCGTCGGCGTCGTCGAGATCGTCTCCGAATCCGGGTGCCGCGTCTTCGTCATCCGTGGCGGGAGCTTCATCGTCGTCGTCGTCGTCATCCAAGTCGTCATCGTCGTCGTCCACCATCGTCGGAGACGGCATCGCGCGAGGCGAGGTCGTCTCATTCGGCTCCAAGGTCGCGACCGAAGAGTCGGAATCGGATTCAAAAGGTTTCGGTTCGAACGTGACAGTCATGTACGGATTATCAATACAAGGACAGAGGGAGGAGCAGGACGCGAATAACTCGGAGACCGGACACCGTAATTAACGCGTCGTCGTTTCTCTACGGTTTCTGGTCTCGACGGTTTCTGGTTTGACGGTTTCTGGTTTCTCGACGGGTTCTTAATCTCGGCAAGTGGTTCTGAATCTCGACGAGTTTTGATCGCGACGTATTCTCAGCGGTGAAATCGATTCTCCGCGTTGATGTCGCCGCTACGTTTAGATCGGTAATGGAGCAGATCGCGGGAAAATGGAACAGGCACCGCGGATGTCAAAATGGGGCATTCAGTAAAACACGGTCGTCTACCGAGCCTTTTTTGCGTGACTCGGCTTTTCAGGGCCCATCTCGACGTTGTGCCGATCATTTTGCTAACTGATGCAATCATCACAAGCCGCCCGACGCCGGATTTCTGGCATTTTCGTTAATTGAGAGACCGTATTGCCATGGAAGGTGCCTATTCGACCGGCGAATCCCCCGCTCGGAACTCGAACCGATCGCAGCCATGCGTGCCCAATGCAGCAAATGGAAGCGTTTGGATCGCACTTCCGCTGGTGGCTCTCGGTTTGCTGACTGCGTGGGTGGGGGGATGTGCTCACCGATACGGGCATATTGTCGCGAACGATGACAAAGACCTCGTCGGCAGCCACGAAGCCGGTGCGGCGACGTGGAACCCGTTGGTGGACTCCTCCGTTGCTCAGCTTCTGGGTCGGTGCCCACCCCCACAACCGCTGCCATTCGGCAATCAATTTGCCGCGGAGATGGGGACGCCGGCGATGGCGGTCAGCCATTCCATGTCGAGCGACATGCAGCTGAACGATCCAACCGCACCGGTGGGAGCAGATGGCGCGTCCTTGGCCGGTTCGATCGATCCGAATTGCTCGCCGCAGTTGGCCACCGGCCCGGCACGGGTTTGCTTCATCGGCATCGAAAACAAAAGTGCGGAGGAACTCGTCGACTTCAAAGACCAACTCTACGAGCGTATCGATTCGCAGATCAACGCAGGCGAAGCGTTCCGCAGCATCAGCCGCCGGATGGTCGACGCCGCGTTGATCGAAACCCGCCTGCGTCCCGATTCGCTGTTCCTGCCCGCCAACCGCGCCGCGTTCGCCGCCGCACTCGGCCGACAAGGAACGCCGGTCGATTATCTGCTCTACGCAACGATCACGTCCGGAACGACCGACCGGAACAAGTCAACGCAGCGCGACTACGTGCTCACTCTCGAGATGGTCAACCTGCACTCGGGCGACTACATCAAGGAGTCCGCCAAAATTCGCAAGGGCTATCACCACACACGAGCCGGTAAGTGGTGGAACTTTGGCGTGTTTGACCAAGCCGACGGCTGATCCGAAAACTTGCGCCGACTCCACAGCAGCACCGTTTTGGGGAACCTGATCTTGCATCTCAGCTCCTCACATTTGAGCTCCTTGCATCGCCGATCCCGAGCCGTTGTCTCGCTGTGGTGTGCCGCGTCGACGATCGTTGTGCTTTCTCTGACCGGGTGCGCCGCCAAGCTCGCTTCGATCGACACCGCACGCGGCGCGTTTATCTCCGGTGACTTGGCGACAGCCGAATCGATGCTGTCGGAGGTTGCCGATTCGGGAGGCCGGTTCTCCGGGCCTGCTGAACTGGACCTGGCCATCGTCCAGCTCGCTGCCGGGAACGTCGATGCCGCTTCGTCGCGGCTCCGCGTGCTACGCGACCGTTTCGATAAAACCAGCCCCGCGTCCAAGATCGGCGCCGGCGGAGGCGGCGTGCTCAGTACCGCGAAAGAAGCCGGGGGCGGCGCATTATCAATGGTCACCGATGACACCGCGAGGGTTTTCAAACCGGCCGGTTACGAAGAGGTGATGATCCGCACCATGCTCGCGATCTGCTCACTCGCCGGAGACGGCACCGACGCAGAAAGCTACATCAATCAAGCCGCGATGCATCAAGCCAAACTGCGAACCGTCGCGGACGAACGACGGCGATCCCTATTGCCTGATTTTGTCGACACGACGCCGCATCAGGAGTTGGCCCTGGCCCCTTATTTAAGAGGCGTGCTGCGAGAGGCGACGCATCATGATTTTGACGACGCCCAACGAAACTACCGCTTGGTCAGCTCCATCCGCCCCGACTTCAAACCCGCCTTCGACGACCTCGAACGAGCCACGGTGGGCAACCACAGTCGTCCCGGACATGGTGCGTTGTACGTATTCGCAATGGTCGGCCGCGGACCGGTGCTGGTTCCCACCGAAGCACCGGTGACGTCCGCCGCCGTCTCCATCGCGTCGGCACTCATGCTCAACGATGACGAAGAAGAGGACGACATCACCCGTTTGCCAAAAATCACCAGCGTCAAAATCCCCACGGTCGTGATACCGCCCTCGCCGGTCGCCTCCGTCGCAATCGCCGCCAGCCCGATCACGAACGGCGTATCCAGAAACGGGTCGCCTTCGCCGGCCGGGTTTCAACTACTCGGCGCGACACAATCGCTGACCGACATCGGACGGTTGGTTCAAACGCAGGAAAACGCCGAGCGGCCGTGGACGATCGCCCGCAGCTTTCTCAGGCAGGCCGGCAAAGAGATGGCAGTCGGCAAGGTACGCGAGGGACTCGGCCTGACCGGTGGCCTGGGCTCCGCGTTCCAGTTCGCCGCCTCGTCGGCGTGGACCGCATCGGAAACCGCCGACACTCGCTGCTGGGGATTGCTGCCGCGGGAGATTCAAGTTCTACGAGCAGAACTACCCACCGGGGACCACGCCATCCGATTAGCCCCCGTCGGCCCAGACGGCTTTTCGGTCGGCGGTGACGTGCAGAGTGACGTGCGGATCTACGATGGCCGCAACACGTATTTGGTGGTGTTCGCACCGGCGCAGCACATTCACGTCGTGAACCCGGCTCGTTTCATCAGTCAATCTGCCCAGAAAACCGAATGAATTGCGGGATCCCCCCGGACAGGCGTTACGACAGTGCCCTTCATATGAAGTCAGCGTGACCGGTCGGTCGAGACGGTTAAGTCT
>NZ_ANOH01000330.1 GCF_000346505.1 Aporhodopirellula sallentina SM41 | reverse complement strand
ACACTCACAGGTGAAGCACGCAGCGGAGACGACGAGGGAAACAACTTTGACCCAAACAACCGACAGTATTTCGGATTTGCCAATTACGACGTTGATCGGAAACACATCCTGCCATGGCATGTGCTCAAACACGAACCAGCCAGCGACACCTACCTCAGCCAACAATTGAACCCAGGTGACACCGTTATACACCTAGATGATGCGACCGGATGGCAGAACGCGGGCCTTCCACACCAACGTACGCTCGCATGGTACGGCTACACCAACAACCAAGGAGATACCTACGACGACTACACCTACACGCGAAACGTTGACTTCCGACCAGACACGGGAGCCTGGGCAGCAGGCGCTGTCGACCAGCACGCAAACACCATCACCCTCATCGAACCTTGGAGCGGTCAAACAATCGCCGCCGGAACCGCAGTCCGCAACGCAACAAGCGGCAGCACTTTCAACTACGCAGCCTTGGCAGGAACCGTCCCAGACACGTGGACAACCTTTGACGCTGTACTCACGGGAGAAGGAACCGCAAGCCCGACTCAGTTTCGACCAGGAACCGCCTTCATCAAACCGATCATTCTGACAAATCGTCAACCTGCTGGAGGACCAACCAACCAAATCCAGTGGC
>NZ_ANOH01000329.1 GCF_000346505.1 Aporhodopirellula sallentina SM41 | reverse complement strand
GAACGTCGTGCCGATCGAGATCCCGGCTCTGCGGCATCGACGCGAAGACATTCCCTCGCTGGTTTCGTTCTTCCTGGACTACTACAACGACATCAACGACCGCTACGTGACGCACATCGATCCGGACGTGATGCTCGCACTGCAAGAGTATCACTGGCCCGGGAACGTCCGTGAACTGCAGAACTATGTCGAACGCGCGGTGGTGATGAGCGACACCGATGAATTGACGTTGGATCTGTTGCCGACCTGCGTGACCAGCGGCGAACCGTTGATCAATGAGTTTGGTGGTTCGTTCCCTGGCGCTGAAGGCGGCCTCGGCTTGCCAGCTGGCGTCCCGGGTGAAGGCGTTTCCGGAACCGACCAACCGGGAATCCCACCGGCCGCTTCCGCGATGTCGGGTGGAGGCATGTCAGGAACGCTTCGCACGAACGATCCGAACGCCCCCGCCGTCAGCCCCGCAGCCTACGCGGATCGCATGGATGTGAAGACGCTCACCCGATTCGTCGTCTCACGCGGGCTCGCCGAAGCGGACGATGACGACAATGTCCACGAGTGTGTGGTCGATCAAGTCGAGAAAGAGCTGATCGCTCAAGTGCTCGCGCAGTGCGGCGGCGTGCAAACCAAAGCCGCCGCGAGATTAGGGATGAACCGCAACACGCTGTATAAAAAAATCAAGCAATACGAGTTGGGATAGCGTCTCAAACCAAGCAGGCGAGTCTTTCCAAGACTCGCACCAAAATACAAAACACAGCCAATCACACGCTTCTCGTCTCTGCTGCTCAGCGTTTTGGAAAAACGCTGCTACGTGGGTTGGCTATTTCTTCCGTAGTTCAGCCGCTTCGGCTTCTAGCTTCGCGATTTCGTTTTCCAAATCCGCGAGCTCTTGTGGATCGTCGGCTTGCTCTTTCGAGCCTGCCAGACGGGGACGCAACGTTTGCAGTTTTTTGTTGATTACGTCCAAACGCTTCTTTGCTTTCTTATCCATGCCGCCTTCAATACCGTTGTCGGAACACTGAGGTTGTACTTGCGATGCGAGATCCAAACGATTGATGCCGCACCGCGCCGATTCGCTTATTAGAATTCCAACAAGGCTATCACAAAATGGACGATCAAAACATACAGCGTCGCCCACAATACCGTCGCCGTGATGCTGTGACTGACGTCGTTGGCGGATTGTTTCGGTGTGATCCCTTGATGGTAAGCGATCCCTGCCGTCCCGAACCCGCAAAGCGTATTTTTCAGGAAAACCCATCCCCAACCTTTGCCCAGCAAAAACCATCCGAGCACCGGTAGGCTGGAACCCCACGCTGCGTTGCCCTGCGGGTCCGGCGGTAACGTGAGGTTGCGGAAGAAGTGCTGCGTCCAAAAATGAATCCCGATGTCCGGGTAACAAACCACGAACGTCATCCGGCTGATCCAGTGCGATGCGGTGAACGCCAGCCATTCCAAGATCGGCGTGGCGATCAAGAACGCCCCCATGATCGGCACGAGCAAATAAGCCGCTTTGCGAATGCCGAACGTTTGCAATGCATCGATCTGACCGCCGTACTGTTTCACGCCAACGTCTGCAGCGACCGCGGCACCGCAGCGAGCGGCGATCAAGACCGTCGCCAATACCGGCACCAAGATCCGATACAACGCAAAACCGATCGACGCGAGCAATTCATCGATCAGCAAGGGCTGTGTGTACAAACGAAACGGTAGAAACCGGAGCGTGAAATAGGTGGTTGTGAATCCTACGATCAGCCCGGCGATCAACAGATAGACACAACCGGTCGGTCCGCCGACCAACGCGAGGTAGTGCAGCAGAAACCGGCCCGCCCATTTCGGTCGCGGCACCCAGGGAATCGCATCGAAAGGCAAACGCACAGCCGCGACCAGTGCACCGCCCGTCGATTGGAAAAACCCGGACGCTTTCTCGGCCAACGTTTCGCGGCAACGACGTGGGATGTTCGTCAACGAGGACGCTTTCGGCGTGACCGTCTCCTCCGCGGCGTTGTCTTCAGTGGGATTCCCTGCCGATTTTTGAAACGTTGTGTGTCCCTGTGACTCCCGCATCGGCAACGCGACCGATTGCATGCGTTCCGGGATCTCGGCCCACTGCTCCGGCGGAACGCGGACAATCGTTCGGGCCGCTGAGTCGAGCAGCAACACGTGATCGGCGATCGGCAGCAATCCGGCGTAATCGTGCGTCACCACGAGACTCGTCCTTCCGAACCGACTTTGCGTTTCGCGGATCAACTCCGCCACCCGCCTCCCGGTGGCTGCGTCGAGCCCCGAGGTCGGTTCGTCGTAAAGAATGATTTGCGGATCCGCCGCGAGCGTGCGTGCGATCGCAAGGCGTTGCTTTTGCCCACCGCTCAGCGCGGCAACAGGTGGCGACGACGGAACGCCCAGCAATTCCAACCATTCCGACGCCGTATAACGCGGAGGTGTGTTTCGGTCGGCCCGGTGGTCGATCGCGAACTGAATATTGGCGGCCGGGGTTAGCTCGTCAAAGAGCGCGAACTGTTGGAAGACGATCCCGGTACGTCGCTGCGAATCGGCATCCAACGGCGTCTCGCCTACCGAAATTTGTCCGTCCCAGTACACCGGGGATTGTTGTCGCGGCAAAATCCCCGCGAGCAATCGCAGCAGCACGGACTTGCCCGCGCCACTGCCACCAACCAAAACCGTGATCTTCCCGCCGGGGACCGACACCGAAACGTCCCGCAACAACTCGTTCGAGGCTGCGGTGACGTTGAGGTTGGCAATCTCGAGTGCATCCTGCACCGGTTCGCTCATGTGGATAGGCCCCGACCGACGTATCCGCCGAAGTGTTTCCAATAACCGCTATGATGCGCGATTGCGTTGAACTGGCTCGGCAATCGCTCGCAAAGGTCATGGTTGACGACTCGCTGCGTCGACAACACTGAATCCTCGGCCAACACGACTTCGCCGGTTCCGACCACACGGTCCCAAACCGGTGCGATCGACAGGATGCGATCGCGGGGCGAATACAGATTGATCAGCCGACCGCGAAACCGCTCCCCCATCGCTTCCCAACCATGTCGCGAAGCCATCCCGCCCATCAGCACGACGTCTTCGATTCGGTACTTTCCCTCGGCGATCGTTTGCAAAGCTGAACGTGCGACGACGGTACCGAGCGAGTGACCGTAGAGGAACAACGGACGCTTTCGTGCACCGGGAATTTGATCCAACAACGCAGCCAAACGTTGACCGTCACGATTTGCACACCAGTACCGATGCCGAAACTGGCCCGCACCGACGACTAACGCTCCGCCGGCGAACCCAGCGATCGAGCCCACGCCCAAGAGCATTTTCCCGGTCCGCATCGCGGGCACTCCGACTCGCACGCCACGAGCCATCACGCCGACCGACGCACCAGCTTCGGCCCATTTCCCCGCCGCCCAGTGCACCGCGTACGTCGCCCCGGGCAACCGTGCGGCCTCGATCAACGCCGCGTCCGGACGCGAACGATAACCAGCGATCACCAAATGAATGGGGCCGCGGTTGGATTTGGCGATCGGATGCAATCGGACGGACATGCACGCAGTGGGTAGAGGAGGAGCGGAGAAAATCGCGGCGTAGAAAAGGAGAGAAAACGCCGGGCACTTTCGAGGCCGGAAACCACCCCCAACGGGGCGCAAATCCGGCACCGCCAATTGTACCCGACGGAGTTTGCAGACCGCTAGAACGGCGGAGGCTTCGCCAACAACTCTTCCCCCCCTCGCTCGGAAAACGCCGTAATCTGCTCTGCTCAAACCACGCCCATCGAGGCAGAATCGTTTGCCCCACGCTCGGGGCAGCATCCGGTACACTATCGAACTCAAATTCCGGATCCCCCCGCCATAGATGATTGCAACGGGCACGGATGACGCCTGTACAGATGGCAATCACGCGGTTTCGCCCCACCGAGCCCACACCGATGTCATTTTGGAAACACCCCTTCGCTGAGAATCGCGAACTCACACCGGACGTCTCCTCATCCTCCGGTCCGGTCTCCTCCACGCGTAACCGACGACGCCAACGAGTCGCAAAGCGGGTATCAGGTTGCCGTCCCACACGTCGCAGCCGTTTCGAGTTGCTCGAACTGCGTCAGCTCCTCGCGGCGGAAATTGAACCGAACGATACGATCGCTGATGCAACTTTGTTGCCCGCCGGTGAACTCGCCGAGGGAGCCCTCTCTTCGGCCGGTGACGTTGACTTCTTTCGTATTGATCTGGCCCAAGGCGAGCGTTTCCGTCTGGATCCGTTCAATCAAAACGCCCCCAGGTTTGAATCGACCCTACCGCCGGGGCTGGAGTTGTTCGATCCCGATGGCAACCTGTTGGCGACGTCTCACGACGGAAGTGATCTGTCCGTGGTCGCTCCGTCCGCCGGAACCTACTACCTCGGCATTTCCGCGTCCAACGACTTTGGCACCTTCGTCGGTGACTACGGGATGCAGTCCACCGTCTTTTCGGTTGCGACAAATACCGAACCGGAACCCAACGATCCCGACTCGGACGCCCCCGAGATAGTTTTGGGTGTCCCCATGAACGGTTCGCTCGATGGCGGCAACGACATTGATCGGTTCGCGTTGAGTACCCAGCCCGGCGATGTGATCGTGGTGAGCTTTGCCGGACTGCCCGATCTCGGTCCGGCCACGACGCTCATCGATGCATCGGGAAACGTGATCGCCACCGACATCACCGGCAACGGCATCACCGCGACCAGCCGCAACGGTGGAACGGTCATTGTGCAACTGAGTCGATCTGATTCGTCCGATTTGGTATCGCTGCCGTACAACATGATCGCCAACGTGCTCGACAACGCGTTTTCGGCCGACGACGACGGCGATACTTTGTCGGACGCTTACGATTGGCAACTCGCACGGCCCAGCGGGCTGAACGATTGGCAACAACAGGTCTCCGGAACGATCGACAGCATCAGCGATGTGGACGTCTATCGCTTTGAGATCGATTCGTTGACGACGATCAACTTCCGGTTGTCGATCGGCGCCACCGACTCGGTCACCGGCGGCGGCAAGTCGATGACGCTCTACAACCAGTACGGGCAGTTCCTCGAAACGACGCAGTCGAACGTTCTCAACACGCGACGTCCAGATGCCTTCGATCCCGGTGTCTACTTCCTCGCCGTTTCGGCAAATTCGCCGATCGGAACGGGAGCCTACGCGATCAGCGCGGATTTCCAGTACGACTTTTCGCCACAGCGGGATGCGACGACTCACGTTTTCGACTTCGATCAACCGAGCAGCTACTTCGGGTTCGATCGTGTCAACGACTACGCCGTCGACGAAGCCCGCACCTACTACATCGGATCGTTCGACGCCAAGTACGCTCCCTACGACGTCAACGCGGCCACCGAAGCTCCCGCCGAGGGAAACGAACGCGTCACTCAGGGAATCGGCGACTTTGGTGATTTCGGCGCCGGCGGTTTGGGCAGTTCGCGAGGCGGTCAACGGAGCGCGTCTGGGTTGGCAATGACCGGGGCAACCGAAACGACCGTCAACCAATTGGCGGCGTTGTCGACCAACACGGTCAACCACGAATTCGGCCATGCCGTCGGGCTGCCGCACGCTCGCGACGTGCAAGCGTTCATGTCGTATGTCGGACGCACCGAGTACCTCTCGACGGGCAGCATCTTCTCGTTCGAGGGAACCGACTCGCGGCAACCGGGCAGCGAAATCAATAACCATCGCAACTATCTCGATTGGGTTCTGCAGTCGGGTGCTCAGGTCATTGTGGACGAGACTCGCGATGCGGACGGAAACGAAATCCCGGTTTCACTCGACCGTCACCTGCAGGAAATGTCAATCGATCATCGGGTTTCGCAAACGGTCGAATTGGAGGCCCGCCCTGTGTTCGTACGTGCGGGAGATTTCAACGGTGACGGTCGCGACGACGTTACTTCCCTGCAACAAGGTTCCAACCAACTGCATACGTACATCACAGCGGACGATGGCAGTCTGGGCGAGGCCGTCACGACTGAGATCACCGGCACGTTCAACTTTGCCACCGAACCGATTGCGATCGCCGATTACAACAGTGATGGGATGGACGATATCGCGCTTGCGATGTCCGGTGCAGCCGAGGTGATGATCTTGCTCGCCGGTGCGGGAGGTGCACTCACCGTGGCGACTCCGTTGGTGACGGCGGGACACAACAGCGCCATCACGGCGGCCGACTTTGACGGCGACGGATCGACCGACATCGCGACGGTCACCTTCGATGGAACGTTGTCGACGTTCATCAACTCCGGCGACGGCAGCTTTGGCGAGGCCACGCAGTACACGACCGTGGCGAGCCCCTCATCGCTCGACGCCGGCGACATTGACGGGGACGGGAACGTTGATCTGTTGGTTGCGAGCAACGCGTCGGCCAGCGTTTCGGTTCATCGCAACACGAGCACCGGCGGGTTCATCCGAGGCGACTCGGTCGAGATCACGGAATTCGCAACCGGAATCGCGGTCGCTGATTTCAATAACGACACCGCTGCCGACTTTGCCGTCGTCAGTGGCGAAGGGGCGTTGTTGGAAATCTATCAATCGTTCGCCAACGGTCAGTTCGGATTGCTTTCGAGCGAGGTGCTCACGAACGAGCCTCACGAGATCAGCGCAGACGACATCGACGCAGACGGATCGGTCGACTTGCTCGTCGGCGGTTGGCGATATTCGGCCAGCGTTCTGCTGGGCGACAACGAAGGCGGATTCACGCGACCGGTCTGGGTCAGCGGCACGAACTGGAACGAATACTCGATCGTCGCAGCGGACTTGGACGGCAGTGGCTCGAAAGAGCTGATCACCGCCGACGCGAACAACAACGCGCTGACGGTATCGCGGCAGTCAGCCGACAATCCGGAAAACGACAAAGTCGTCGTATTTTCGTCGCTCGAGGGAGTCGACGACGTGGACCGGTACACGTTCAACCCAACCGGCGAAACGGTATGGGACATCGATATCGATTCCGCGGAATTTCAAATGCCGCTCGATGCGATCCTGACCATCCGCGATGCGTCGGGAGCGGTGATTGCCCAGAGCGACGATGAGGTCGACCGCCAATCGGGGATCGCATCGGTTGATCCGTACATCCGGCTCGACTTTACCGGCAGCGGGATCGTCCCCACCGGTCCGTTGACGATTGAAGTCACCGGACGCAACGGTTCTTCGGCTTCCTATCGTTTGAAACTCACGCCCGGGAGAGCGATCGCAAACGACGCCCCGCGTGTCATCGCGGTTTCGCCCGACAACGGAGCCGAATTGAACGCGACCAACCAAATCCTCGTGTTGCTCGACGACATTGTCGACCCTTCGTCGATCGACAGCAGCACCGTTCGCGTCGTCAACGCATCCGGCCAAATCGTGGTCGGATCAGCCCAAGTCAACCCGCTGTCGGCTTCGCTCGTTTGGACCGCGGCGACACGTTTGCCGGTCGGCACCTACACGCTGACTCTCGACGGCATCACCGATTTCGACGGCAACGTTCTCGATGGAGAATCCGATACAAACTATGCGTTCCCGCTGGTCAGTGGAAATGGCGAGGCGGGCGGCGCGTTCCGCTCCACATTCACAATTACATCCGATGACGTCTCGCCCGCATCGGTCACCGCCAGTATCTACGAACGGGATCCGTATCAACGTGGACGCTTCACACTGTTCCTATCCGATCAGCTTTCCCTCGCGTCGGTCCACTCCACCGTCTTCACACTTCGCGGTTCCGGCACTGACGCGACCTTTGGCACCTCCGACGACACGCTGCTGCCGCTCGATGCGGTCTACGACACCATCAACAGCACCCGTGGCGTCCCGCTGACGTTGTACACTCGCGGCGTCCCCGATTCCGACCGCTATCGTATTGAAGGCCGAGTCACCGACGCGGCAGGATACACCATCACGTTGAACGAAGAAGTCATCGTTTCCGGAGTCATTCCGGCGACGGCGTTATTTCAAGACGAAAGCCTGAGCACGCCGGGCCTCGTCGGCAGCTATGTGGACCAATCGTTGCGAGGCGTTTCGAACTCCGACGATTGGCGGACGACGCAAACCATCGCGGGCACACGCGTCGATCCAACGGTCGACTTTACCACCTCGGGCGACTTCGGAACGCGCGCCGACGTAGGGATCACCAGCGGCAGCGACGAAGACTGGGACAATTTCTCGGTGCAGTGGGATGGTTACGTCGTCGTGCCCAAAGGCAACGTGCAACTTCTCACCAAGAGCGACGACGGCAGTCGCGTATTCATCGATCTGGACCGCAACGGCGTCTTCGGAAACACTGCGGCGGAAATCGCCGACAACGGTTGGGGAACCGGCCACGGATACATCGCGGGCACCCCGTCGAGCCCGCTGCTCGCCGGCATGTACCCGATCCGAATTCAATACGAGGACGGTGGCGGCAACGAAGCCGTTACGCTCGAGTGGATCCGGCCGAATCTCGCGGTCGACACCGACGGATTGGTCCACGGACCGGCCATCGTGGGAACCTCGTTCGCCGCCGGGGAACACCTCACCGAACCAGGCTTGTTGACAGGCAGCGCCGGTCAATGGAACTCTCTCGCGGTAACCTTCAGCGGCGCGATTGATCCGGATTCGCTCACGACCGAGAATCTACGTCTGCGTCGCAGCGACGACTCGCTGTTCTTCGAGAACGATGACGAGTTCATCGAAGATTCCGACGGCGTGATTCAGTGGAACCCGACCACGCTGACCGCAACGTTGAATTTCTCACAACCCCTGCGTGCGGGCTACTATCTTATCGAAGCCAACGGTGAAACCGGCGGGATTACCAACACCGTGGGCACACTGCTCGACGGAGAGTTCCTCAGCAACAACATTCCGGGCAATTCCGACACGGCCGTTTGGAATCAAACGCCATCGGGAGACGGCATCGCCGGCGGCACCTACCGCAGCACCTTTTCACTTTCGCCCCAACGACTCGCCGTCGAAATCGACGACGTCCTAATCAGCGAAAACGGAGGTGTAACGAGCGTCACGGTCACACGTCTATACGCGGACACGTCCGATGCGCTCGTGGTCAGTCTCTCCAGTTCCGATCGCACGGAATTGGTCGTCCCCCCCAACGTCACCATTCCCGCCGGAGCCGAGTCGGTGACTTTCATTGCCAACGCGGTCGACGACACGCTTCTTGACGGAACCCAAGATGTCGTCATCACCGCCAGTGCCGCGGGGCTCGAAAGTGGCGAAGGGGAACTCGGCGTCACTGATTACGAAACGCTGACGATGTCGCTTTCGAGCTTGTCGATCAGCGAGCGGGACGGATTCGCGGAATTGATTCTGAACCGAAACGACGCCACCGCCGAACAATCGATCAGCCTCAGCGTCGATGATTCGACCGAGATCACTGTTCCCACGTCGGTCACCTTCGAAGCCGGTCAACGAACCATCCGTGTTCCCGTTTCCGCAATCGATGACAATCTCCTCGATGGGACGCAGTTTGTTTCGATCGTTTCGTCGGGGATCGGTCTCGTCGATGAGAGCATCGAAATCGCGGTGACCGACTACGAGACGTTGTTGATTGATCTCGATCGCACGACCGCTTCGGAAAACGGCGGGACGATCACGGGGATTCTGCACCGCAGTGCTTCGGACGGTAGCCTTTCCGCACAGATTTTCTCGGATCCTTCGGATGCCCTGCAGTCGCAGATTCTCGTATCGTTCCCGGAAGGCAGCACCACGTCGTCGCCCTTTGAATTGGTCGCACGTGACAACCGCATCCTCGACGGTACCCGTGCCGTGTCGCTGATCGCATCGGCCGGCGGTTACGAATCGACTGCCGCCGAGATCGAGATTACCGACCATGAACCGTTGGAAATTGTGTTCGATTCCCCCGATGCGAATGATGACGGTGTTCCTCAAATCAGTGAGAAAGACGGCGTCGCGGTCATCCGCGTGCGACGAACCGACAACAACGGCATTTTGGAAGCTCACCTCACCACCGCCCCGGCGAATAGCCTTTCATTCGCTTCCGCAGCCCAGTTTGCCGATGGCGAATTTCTTTCCGAGCCGATTGAAGTGGCCGCGATCGACGATGACCTCTTAACCGGAACTCGGAACGTGGTCCTACGCGCCACTGCGACCGATTACGTCGACGCGGAAACCTCTCTGGACATTACCGACTACGAAGAATTGACCACGCGTCTCGTCCGACAAGACGGCAGCCTGATCATCGACAACACGGTGCCTGAGGACTCCGAAACGATCTACCTTCGCGTCGAACTGCCCGGTGTCGTCTCGCTCGAACAAGGATCACAGCAGATTGCGATCGCGACCTCCGCACCGCAGTCGATCGAACTTCCCGATACCGCGTTCGTCGCAATCGGTGATTCGTTCGTGGATATTCCCGTAACGCCGATCAACAATGACATCGTTGGCGGCGACCGAGATCTCGAGTTCTTCGTTTCCTCCGATGGTTATGAATCATCGCAATTGCCGATGACGGTCACCGAAGATGACGTCCCCGAAATGACGGCGGAATTGGTGTTGCCCGCCACACAAACAGGCACACCCATCAATTCGATCCCCGAGCACAACGGACGCGCCACGTTGGTACTGACCCGCAACACAACCAGCGAGGTGACCGTTCGGCTGAGCACGTCGCCGAACGACCAGATGCAATGGCCCGCATCGATCATGTTCCCTCGTGGCCAGCGACGGATCGAGATTCCGATCACGACCGAAGACAACAACGTAGTCGAGGGGAATCGCCAAGTCACCGTGTCGATCCGTGCCACAGGGCATCCGACCGTCGAGGTGTCCACCACGGTGGCGGACGACGAGGAGGCAGCGATGTCCATCGTGGACGACGAGGGCAATCCCGTCAGCGAAACCGTGCGACTGTTTGAAAACGCCGCCGACGGTTCGGATTCGCAAACCCTTGGCGTTTCGCTCGCATCCGCACCTTTGTCCGACGTGCGAGTCGCGGTCAACGCGCCCGACCGCATCGGTATCGAAGTCAACGACGACGCGATCAACATCCTGACATTCACACCGTTTGATTGGGATCAACCACAACCGGTGCGATTGTTCGTACATGATGACGACGCGGCGGGCGGAGATGAAACATTCACCGTCGACTTCGACGTCATCGATACCCAGTCTGACGAGCAGTTCCGAAACATTCCGCCTCAAACCGTAACCTTGACGACGATCGACGACGACGTTCCTTCGATTCTCGTAACCGAAACGTTCGAGAACACCTACGCGAGTGAACTGGGGCTCCCCGCCGACTCGTTCGCAATCTCACTCGGCGCACGCCCCACTGGGCCGGTGACACTTTCGTTTGACAATGGCGATATCGGCAGCGTGAACCTCGTGCCTGCTTCGCTGACATTCACTCCCGAAAACTGGAATCTCGAACAAACCGTCTCGGTCCAAACCGATTTGGACTTTGATGCCGACGGGCACGACATCGGATTGATCTACATCGATGTTGCCCCTTCCACCACCGCGTTCGGGTATCCGAGCATCGGCCGTCGGAGACTCTCGGTTGTTCACGTCGACGCTCAACTGAGTGATCTCCACGTTCGCAGGGTAGACGACGACATCGTGCTCGTCGACGAAACCACCGAAACCACGCTACTGACCCGGCCCGTGTCGGCGTCCACGTTCACCACGGGACTGCGAGGAGAAACCATCTCAATCGACCACGGGATCGACGCAGGAACGATCAACCTGAACACGTCAGGAGGTGATGACAACATCCTGATCAACGCAATATCGAACGCTTCCATCGACGGAGACGCCGGGTACGACGCGCTTCATCTCAACATTGACGGGTTCCACTATCAACCGATCGACGCGACCGGCGTGACGTCCACTGGGATCATTGCGACCAACATGGAGGAGATCAACACGCTCGGCGATGGAACACAAACGCTGACAATCAACAGCACCGCGGTTCGCCAAATGACCGATTCTCGCAATACGCTGTTCCTCCGCGTTGATCCTGACGACGTGTTGGATCTCGGTACCGAATGGACGGTCGAAACTCCCGTGGAACGAGACGGCATCCCAGCTCACCAACTTTCCTCGGGCGATACGATCCTGCAACTCGCCGCTAGCGTGATTTGGCAAAACCCGCTGCTGGCGCCCGACGTGAACCGCAGCGGCGACGTCTCGGCTCTTGACCCGTTGCTGATCATCAATCGCCTCAATAACTCTGGCGAAGGCGAGCTGCCCGAGTTCTCGTCCGTTTCGTCCGCCGTCGACACTTATTACTACGACGTCAGCGGTGATGGGTTGGTCACCGCGTTGGATGCCCTGCAAACGATCAACTATCTCAACACGATGGATCTTGCTCCTGCCGCAGCCGAACCCGTCTTCGCGGCGTCAAGTTCAACAACCGGAGTCCCAACGAGGTTGCACGTCAGCAGCCAACCAACGGCAGTTCATCCAATCCTCAGCAATGACTCGTCGCTCGAAGAGCCAAGCAGTTTCGACGTGTTCGACTCCGCCGTCGGTTCCTATGACGAAAAAAGCCCTCGGGTTCTATTCGATGCGTCGAACACAGGTGATAGCGACAGTAGTATTGACGAACGTTCGAAGCTAGATGACGACGTCAGCGATGCAGACGAACTGGACGCCGTCTTCGCCTCGATCGACGAGTTCTCACCGAGAGTCTAAAGCGTTCCAATGATTGACGTAGCCGATGTCGCCGGACTTCGGTGGCGTGAACTCTGGCAAAGCCCGCTACAGAGATCGGCCCAGACAAACTCAAAAATGCTTTAGCGATTCCACTCGTCGATTTTGCGCTGGATAAAATCGATTGTCTGCTGATGCTGTTCGGTGCCTCGTCCCGACATTTCGATCGGTTCGCCAAATGCGAACCTCACGGTTTTGGCCGCATCGATCGCGCCGAAGTCTTTCAGCTTTTTGCCGTTCCCCCACGCATCGGTCTGTAACGCGATCGGCACGATCGGAACGCCAGCACGTGCGGCGAGTTTGGCGCCGATCGTGTTAAACTTGGTCGGGTCGAAGGTTGGCGCCCGCGTGGTTTGTGGGAATACCACGATCGAAACCCCGTTATTCAAACGTTCGACACCGCCTTTCATCACCGCTTTGAGATCTTCCCGTGGATTCGCCCGCGACACCGCGATCGGATCACGCGCACGCAGGATGTGACAAAACACCGGGTAGTCCAGCAAACTCTGCTTCACCACAAACGTCACTTCGCGAACCGGTTGGATGATCGCCGGCAAGATGATCGTCTCTAACATGCTCATGTGGTTGGCAACGAAAACGCACGGCGACTCCAATTTGCGAATGTTCTCGACCCCGCTGACGTGGAAACGAACGCCAACGGACTCTAGCGCCTCGAGCACTTCGTGGCTTGTCACGCTCCAGCGTTCGCCGTCGTAGCGTCCGCCTTTCGCCTCCCGGCTCGACCGCAAAACGTTGCTTAGGAATTTTGCGTAGAAATACGGCGACGGAGCGACTTTGGCTAAGAAACTCGTCGTTCGCGTTGGCGACGCGTAAACGTCGTCGTGGTAGTCGAGAAGATCGTGCGTGGTGTTCGCTGCGTTTGCGGTCATGATCGGGAGATGCAGAATGGGGTGGCCAGTCGGGTGCGTGATGAGATGGCACGCAACAGCGAAAACACTATCTCATGCACCGATTCCACGTAAGCCGGCTTGCTATTCGCCCGTTGCCACGCCGCACGAAACGGAGCTGTCGTCGTCGGCTCCTTCGAATTTGGCTTCGACTACGAGGTCTCCGAATGCTTCCGCCGAATCGCCAGCCCCGATCTCGCCAGCCCCGATCTCAACCACGCCGTTTCCGTAACCGGCCAGCCCGTTCCAGGTCACCTCTTTCAACACCACCTCGTCCCTGCGCAGCGTCAAACGGATCGACCGGTCCTGATTCGACGCGTAGACCAGAGGCACCCGCACGACTCCGGCCTGCACGTCCACAACCGCGTCGCCGGGCAATGCGATTCGTTCTTCGAACGCGTCCACAACGGTCGACGGTGTCACCGGCTGCGGTTCGACCTCACGGACCACAAAGTCATCCAAATAGCAGACCGATTGGGATCCACCGCCCGTCACCCGAATCGTCACAACGCCGCTTCTCGGAGTTCGGAACTGCCCGCTCGCATGAGTGTATTTCGCCTCTTTGAAAGCGGCAGAGAACAACTTTCCGCGGTCGATATCACATCGCATCCGTGATCCGTCGCTCACTTTGCCGCTGCAGGAGAACTCGTACATGGTTTCTGGTTTCAGGATAACGCGGCGAGACAACTCAGTTCTGCCCCGCATACGCAACGCGAACTTGCCTGAATCGACGTGTTCGGGATCCGACACGATGTCACGCCAGCCGTTTCGTCCTTTCCAAAACGACAAATCTCCCGCTTCGAAACCACCGTTGGGCAGCTTGTTCGGATTGGTTTGCATGATCTCGGGCGAGTCAATGTCCACCAATTTGTAGGCACGGACCCAATCGTAGATAGCAACGGACTTTTCAGGATCCGCCAACTCTTCGTCCGTCGGCAGTTCGATCCACGGGAACGGGTATGTTTCCGAGACCAAGTTCATTCGCATCGGAGTATCGAAGGGGGTCTCGCTGATTTCGTTGTAGAACGTTTGCTCTTTCGGTTCGCCGTTGTCGTAGTAGTAGCTCGCACGTGTCGCGTCACGCCACCAACCACCGTAGACATGGAAATCCGCAGAAGCGAGTTCGTCATCTTCAAAGCGAACCTGCTCGGCGCGATGGTCGAACTTCTCGCCATCACAATCGGTGTACCAATAGTGGGCGTTGGAATGCATCCCGTTGGCGAAGTACTTGCCGCTGAAATCGCCTTGGCGGCCGATGCATTCCTGCACGTCCCATTCTTGACCGTAGGAGTCGCAACCGTTGGGACCAATCCCGCCGCCGCCCGAGAACCAAAACGTCGTGGACATTGTCGTCGCGGCCGCCTTGCAGCGGCATTCGTAGTAACCCAAGAACGCTGAATGACGCGACACCACCGCACCGCCGGCAATCGTGTAAACATCTTCTTTGCCGCGTCCACGCTTCACAACGATCTCCTGGTCGAGTTTCTCACCGCGAATGCGGAGATGCCCGTCACGAACCGATACCTGCGACGGTAGAAAGATCCCAGGAACGCGGCCCTTCCAGGTCGGGTGATGGTCGATCCATTTGGTTTCGTCCAACTGCGTGCCGTTGAACTCGTCGGACAACTCATGATTGAGCACCCAACGCATCCCTTCGGGAGGCAACGGCGGTTCAGCAAAAACTGCGTTTGCTAGCGAGCAAGCAAACAGTGCCAACACAATCGTTCTCGGAATCATTTCAGGAACAACCAATTTGCAAGGAAAGACGAACACGACAAACCGGCAGATAACACAGCGGCGGTGCCACATGTTTCCGTGACGTCGAATGGAGGTGGGGAATTGCAGGGATCTATCCGAGAACCTATCGGCTGATTGATGTTCGCGCAGGCAGTCGTGGATCTTATGAGAGATCCTCATGCAGCAGGATCTTCACACGATCTAATACCCGAAACTCGATCGGACAGAGTCGCTCACGATCGGCATCATCCGGTTTCGAAAACGCCACGCGAGCAGCGCCACACTATCACAAATCCTTCACATCGCTAGATCTCAAGACAACAAAGACGACCGAGTGTCGCAGGCGTCAATCTAATCTCAAATCCATAGACAACAGCAACGCAAACCAACATCACGTTAACGCCAGCGGGCAAAGTGCTTGGGCAATGTCTTTGGGCATTGCGTTTGGGCAACGTGAATTCTCCGCACGTCGCAGGCACATCGGAGCCTACCCGGCGAAGACACACAGCAATTTGACATGGATTTCCGTGTATTCTGTAACCCATGGCCATTCCACGGAAACAGCAACGTCGGGTGACGTTTTCGTCCTACTTTCTCGATCGATCGATTTCCCAATCGCACTCCCGCGATCGTCGTGCGTCGCTTCTCCGGCATCATTCTTTTCCGTATTCTTATCCCCACGCCAACACTATCTCGCATGAAGATTAATCTTTGTCTCGTTCTCGGCACGCTTGCTTTTTTCAACAGTTCGCAGGTTGTCGGACAGGATGCCGCTTCGCTGGATCCTACCAACCTGGCCCCGTTTCCGTTTCACTTACCGGAGTCCAAACCCAACCGGCCGTTGAGCCGAGCGATGGAGCGGATCTACACAGACTACGAGGCTCCGGAACCGCAGAACAATGAACTGTTCAGCCAGTTCAAATACACCGAACTGAAAGGGTTCGACTACAGCAATCATGACGGAACGGTGTCACGCCGCGATCCGTCGAAGATTCTTTTGCACGACGGGAAGTACTACGTTTGGTACACGCACCGCCATACCGTGACACCACCGCGCGGGGCGGCAGCATCCACTGACGAGATTCCGTCAACGGATTGGGATT
>NZ_ANOH01000328.1 GCF_000346505.1 Aporhodopirellula sallentina SM41 | reverse complement strand
GGCTAATGTTGGCGGCAATTTGTTCCGCCCACTCGCTGAGTTTGATCTTGCTCCGCCCGGTGAAAGAAACGTAATAGCCGGATCATTGGAACAGTCTGCGGTGAGTCCCACCGGCACGATGATGGAGATGATCGAAACTACCCGCGCGTTCGAAGCCAACGTGCAAATGATCAAAAACCAAGACAGCGTGATGGGAAGCCTGATCGGTCGTGTGCTCAAGAGTTAATCCGCGTCGTCGGTAACTCGATCCTTGCACCCGCATCCGACAAACGCCTGCCCGGCAAGTTCTCGCACGCTCAACGTCAACCAAATTCGACGAAACAACCAAACGAGGAAACGGTCTCATGAGTGTCCAAACGCTTTACACCGCCGCCACCGGCATGGAGGCGATGCAAACGAAGCTCGACGTTATCGCCAACAACCTCGCCAACATCAACACGACTGGCTTCAAGAAGGACCGCGCGAACTTCGAAGATCTGCTCTACCGCACCGAAGTCTATCCCGGCATCCAAGACGCCACGCAAACTCCAACGGCGGTCGGCACCCAAGTGGGACTCGGTGTTCGCGTGACGAGCACGCAAACCGACCACCGCCAAGGCACGCTGCAGCAAACCGGTCGCGACCTCGACGTGGCGATCCAAGGCACCGGATTCTTCAAAGTCGTCGATCCGTCGAGCCAAGACAATATGTACACCCGAGCCGGGAACTTTGACATCAATGCTAACGGGCAACTGGTCATTGGATCGGCTCAAACCGGACGTCTGCTCGACCCGCCGATCACGATTCCGACCGATGCCACCGCGGTGGTGATCAACAGCAACGGTGAAGTGCAGGTTCGGCAGCCCGGACAGACCGAACTCGCCACCCAGGGCCAATTGCAACTCGCCAGTTTCATCAACCCGGATGGATTGTTGAAGGTCGGCGAGAACATGTACACGATCACCGATGCGTCCGGACCCGAACAGCTCAACAATCCTGGCACCGACGGACTCGGGGTGTTACGACAAGGCAACCTGGAAGCATCCAACGTCGAACCGGTCACCGAATTGATTGACCTGATTACCACCCAGCGAGCGTTTGAGTTGAACAGTCAAGCGGTCCAGGCGGGCGATCAAATCATGCAAAACATCTCTAACCTTCGTCGATAATTCCGTTGAACGTTTTCCGATGCCCAACCGCACGCATTCGCCGACTCATGCCGCATGAGTCGGTTGCTGTGTGCGCGGTGGCGGCATTGGGTGCACTGCTCTCGTTGCTATCGGCACACGACCTGCCTGCACAAACGCCGCTCGACGAGGAAGTCACCACGCCGCTGTATTCATCGCACCGCGGTTCGGTGTCGGTGGTTCCGAAGGTTTCTCCCGACACGCCATCCTCGACCCGTATCGGGATGATTGATGCCGACACACGATGGCAATTCGTGACGCGAGAGGAAATCGAGGTTGCGCGTTCGATCATTCGACTCTCCGATGTCATTCGTCCGCTCGAAAGCAACCTGGTAGCCTGGCAACGACTCGCCGATGCGTCGATCGGTTTGATGCCGGTCGACGGCAGCGACGCAAAGATCTCTCGCGATCGATTGGCGGATTTAATTTCGCGCGCCGCCGCAACGCCGGGACGCATTAAAATCTACGGTCCCGAAACGATCGTTGTCCGTCGCTCGTCTTTCTCCAACGTGGCGAACGCCAATTCACCGGCTGCCGTTTATCGGTCCGGAAGTTCAGGAACACCCACCATTGTGCGAACCGGGTTCGCCTCCCAAGGAGAATCGGTCGCCAACGCATCGCACGATTCCTCTGAACCTCAATCCGCCCCTGATCCGCCTATCGATCCCCTGGTCGAGGAACGTCTGCGGCAATATGTATTCGCGATGATACGCAACCAGTATCGCGCCTTGCTGGAAGGCTTCGAGATCGAACTCGAGTTTGATGCCAAACAAGCGGACGTGCTCGGCGAGATCCAAGGCATCCGGCATTTGACGTTTCCTGACGGTGTGCCCGGTTGGTCGAACGAGATGACCGAACCGATCGTCGCCGAGGCTCGCCTTTACGGACGTGCGGTTCGCGAAGACGTCCAGGGAACAGTACGTTTGACACTGACCCCATATCCCGGCGTGGTAACTGCCCGGCAATCAATGCGTCGCGGCCAACGAGTCACCCGAGGCGATTTGCAGTACGAACCGTACTCGGCGGATGGCATTTCTTTGCCGGAGGACGTGGTTCGGTATCCCGATGACATCATTGGGATGGAAGTGGTCGGGCTGGTTCGCAACAACGTGCCTTTGTCCTTTGGCGCGTTTGCCGCACCGAGAGTGATTCGCCGGGGTGACCTGCTCGAGGTTCAAGTCGGCGGGGGAGGCATTCGCGTCACAACGGGAGCGAAAGCGCTCGGCGACGGAGCGGTCGGCGAGTTAATCGAGATCGAAACAATCAGCCCGAAACGACGACTGCTGGCGAAAGTTGTCAATTCGTCTCTGGTCGAAATCATGACACAGGCTCCCCATGTTCGTTCTGAGCGGGCGGCATCCTCCAACCAAACGGCAGGACGATGAAACACGTCGTACGTATCGCACTGTTGGTTTCGACCGCGGTCTGTCTCGCAAATGCTACAGACGTTGCGGCTCAGAACTCATCGCTGTTGCATGCCGCTGCACCGGAGATGGTTCCGGCACCGTACGCAACCGCGCAGCCTGCGTCCGGCGTCGGACGTGCCGCGGGCGATCCGACTAACTCACCGAACGGCGGAGACGTCGTTCCGCCGGAATACGCGGGAGCACAGGCACCGCGTGCCAACGGTCCTATGCCCGGAGATAGCGTTGGTTTCAACCCGACGGTGAACCTGAAGGGCGTTAGTTGGACGTATCAACAGGCACCGCCGCTGCGTCAGTTTCGAGTTCAAGACATCGTGACGATCCGGGTGGACGAGATCACTCGGATGCAGGCGGAAGGCGAATCGGAAAAGCGGCGAAACTCGGTCTTCTCCGCGGTACTGTCGGATTGGATCAAACTGACGATGAGTGGTTTGATTCCCGATCCTCAGGAGGACGGTGATCCGACCGTGGCGGCGTCGTCCCAGTCGAATTTTCGTGCCGAAGCGAGCATCGAATCGCGGGAATCCCTCACCTTCAACATTGCCGCACGGATCGTCGACATTCGCCCCAACGGCAACTTGGTTCTCGAAGCGAGAAAAACTTTCCGGCAGAACGACAACCTTTGGGAAACGTCTCTATCGGGAATCTGCCGCGTCGATGACATCGGTCCGGACAACGTTGTGTTGAGCAAAGATTTGATCGACCTGGAAATTCTGCGGGAAGGTCGCGGTCAGCTTCGTGACGGCTACCAACGCGGTTGGTTCCAAAAAGCGATGGACCGGATCAAACCGTTTTAACCACCCACTCAACACTCGCCGTTTTACATTCCACCATTCGTACTGCATTGTTTGCCCCGGCCATGTTTGCCCCGTCCATTTTTGCTCGAAACCTGCTGCTGATCGGCGTCTGGCTCGCCGCCTCTTCCCCCGCCATGGCTGGCGGGATGAAGTTGGGCGATTTGTGCCGTCTCAAAGGTCAGGAAACCAACACGCTGCAAGGGCTCGGGTTGGTGGTCGGTTTGCGGGGTACCGGTGACGGGGATTCGGCACCGACGTCGCGTGCACTCGCCCGGATGATGCAATTGATGGGTGGCCCTATGTCACTCGATGCGGTTGGCAATTTGAATGTGACCGATGTCGAAGATGCCAAAAACGTTGCGATGGTGTTCGTGACGGCCAAGCTGCCCGCCGTCGGTGCGCAGCAAGGCGACGTGCTTGACGTGAGCGTGAATGCGATCAGTGCCAAGAGTCTCGACGGCGGCTATCTGATGCTGACCCCGATGCTCGGGCCGCGGGCTGATAACCCGACCGTGTATGCAATGGCGCAAGGCCGAATTTCGCTTTCGCCCGACGCTCCCGCTACGACAGGAACGATCCAAGGCGGGATGAAGATGGAAGCCAACGTGCGGGCGTCGTACGTCAAAGACAGCAAGATTACGTTGGTGATTGATCGCGACTTTGCAGACTTCAACACCGCACAGCGGATCGAAGATGAAATCAACTCGCTGACGTCGTTGACAATGGGGAATCCGGATCACTCGCGTTTGTCAGGCGGTTCACGCAGTGGAGGGGCCGGCACGTACGGAGAGACCCACGCACAGGCGATCGATCAACTGCACGTGGAAGTGTTGATTCCGGCGATCTACAAAGAGAACCCGATCAAATTCATTTCGTTCTTATTGGACATCCCGATCCAGCTCGCTAATCGTGGCAAACGTGTTGTGATCAACGAAGCCGACGGCGTCGTGGTGATCGGCGACGATGTCGAGATCGCTCCGGTGTTGGTGACCCATCGCAACCTGCGGATTGAAGCCGGTGGCGGTGGCGGGTTTGTCGAAATCGGCCCCGACGGAACGCCGGCGGCCGCCAAGCTGAAGTCACTCGCCGATGCGTTGGGGGCGTTGGACGTCCCGACCGAGGACTTGATCGCGATTATCAAAACGCTCAAAGCAAAAGGTGACTTGTATGGCGAAGTCATATTTAGGTAGGAAAAAGACATGATCCCACCCACCCCTTCCACGCCGATTTCGTCGAATCGCGGTCCGCAAACGCCGTATGAGTTGTTGGCGAAGAAGGGCAACGACACGGCGAACGCAGGCGACGTCGAACCGGACGCGATGCGAGAAGCGTTCGGCGATTTCGTCGGACAAACTCTCTTTGGCAGCATGCTGTCGACGATGCGTGACAGCGTCGGGAAGGCGGCGTATTTCGATGGCGGAAGGGCCGAAGAGGTTTTTCAACAACAACTCGACCAGCAGTTGGTCGAAGAGATATCCGATGCGTCAGCGGACTCGTTCGTTGATCCCATGTTTGATCTGTTCCAACTCCAACGACGCGGCTGAACCGTCGCGCTCGAGTCACACCCAAACAACCTACGATCATGAACCCATCTCAAACTGTCGATTCTCAACCGGCCCAACCGTGGCGGGAACGCGTTGCCTCGTACGTCGATGACATCGCCGAGGTCGCCGAAACGATCGATTTGATCTTGGACGAAACACGCATTCGAACCGTAGGCTTGCGCCCCAACGAAGTCGACGCGTCGACGACGCAATTGGTCGCAGCGATCTCGGATCTCGAAAAGATGGTCGAGCGACGCGAGACGCTCCTGCGAGCCGAAGACGCACCGCCGAAAGGTCTGAGTTTGTCGGAGAAGTTGCTCTCCTCACGGAAGATTGACGACGCTCGCCTGGCACGACGTTGCGGCGAAGTCGCCGAGATGATCGCGATGACGCACCAACGTGCGACGGCGTTGTTCATCTGTCAGTATCATCTGTCAGAGTTCCAACGTGAGGTGCTGCAGCGGCTCACCGGAGCAACGGCTCCCCAAACGTACGACCGATCGGGCCAGAAACCGAAACCGAGCAGCGGTCTGTTCAACGAAGCTGCCTAGCGACGCGTCACGATCCATAATTCGGGTGGAAGGCCGTAGCGAAAGTCGCCAAGACTTTGTCGATTTAATCAAGAGTCAACCTGTTTTCGTTTAACCGATAGCCGTAGGCGACGTGCAGTAGCAAGTAGGTCGTCTTTGGCTGCCCGTTAAACGAATAAATCAACAGTCCGCCAAGACTTTCGGTGATTCACGAGCCCTCTCGAAACTCTTGGCGAGTTTCGCTACCTCAAATTCGGCTTGGTGCGAGCTTCTTCGATCATCTGCTTGAGAGCGGTTTGGTATGCCGTCGGTAAGGCGTGTTCCTCGGCGCCTTGCAGAACATGGGCGACGTACCACGGTGCCGGCAGCAGCGAGTCGCCGATCATGGACGGAAGGGCTTCGTATAAAAACATCGGGTGTGTGACTCCCGCGTCGGTTGTGATGACTTCCACTGGGGCGGCGTCGTAGCCGATTCCGATGGATTCGCATCGGTCGAGTTTCGCACGATCGCGGACATGACAGCGGAAGATCACACCGTGCAGAACGTCGCGTTGGTCGCCCGTCCAAAACGCGTCGGCTTTGGCCGTACCGTCTTTGCCGATCTTGTGAAAACACAACCGCCGGCCGACCACGAACCCTCGTCCGACCGCGACTGCCGAGGCGCAGCGTTTGCGCAGTCGGGACGTCGACATGTTCGAACCGTACGCGAAATGGTCAAACGTTTCGGATGGTTTCACGTTCATGGATTCAATCTCAGCAATCGGCCCACGTCGGCCCGTGCGCGACGTCCACTTTCAACGGGACGTCCAATTTCATCACACCGGTCATCGCATCAACAATCATTTTGGTGAGCGGTTCGACTTCGTCGGCAGGAGTCTCCAGCAGCAGTTCGTCATGGATCTGCAGCAGTAAACGAGCTTGCAGGTCGCTCGCCTTCAACTGTTCGTGTACGCGGAGCATCGCGAGTTTGATCAGATCGGCTGCGGTCCCTTGGATCGGCATGTTGATCGCAATCCGTTCGGCTTCTGTCAAACTGCGGCGTTTGGCGGCGGGGAGTTTGGCCAGGTCCCGGACGCCTTGGATTTCACGCCGGCGGCCGAGCATCGTCGAAACGTATCCTTCGGTGCGGCATCGGGCGAGCGTTTCGAGCATGAAGTCTTCGACGCCGGAGTATCGCTCGAAATACTGTTCGATGTAATCGCGTGCCTCGTCCTTCGGAATCGCGAGCGTCTTCGCCAAACCGAATGGGCTTTGTCCGTAGACGATTCCAAAGTTGATTGTTTTCGCGATTCGTCGCAGGTCGCTGGTGACATCCGATTCATCGATCCCGTTGACCTCCGCCGCGACACGGGTGTGGATGTCCGCGTCTTCGCGGTAGGCACGCAGCAACGCTTCATCGCCGCTGTAATGTGCCAGCACGCGGAGTTCGATTTGGGAATAGTCAGCGCCGAGCAGGACCCAATCCGGTTCGCTCGCGGTGAACGCCCCTCGGATCGCCTTGCCCTGTTCGGTGCGGATCGGAATGTTCTGCAGGTTCGGTTCGCTGCTGCTGAGTCGGCCCGTTGCCGCGACGTCCTGTCTGAAGGAGGTGTGCACCCGACCGGTCTTCTCGCAGATCAACTGCGGCAACGCATCGATATACGTGTTCTTCAGTTTGGTCGCCTGGCGATACTGCAATAAGTGTTTCGCGATGTCGTGATCGACGGCGAGTTGCGAGAGCACGTCGGCGTCGGTGCTGATGCCGGTTTTCGTTTTCTTGATGATCGGCAGTTCGAGTTCTTCAAAAAGGACCACCGACAATTGTTTAGGGCTGTCGAGATTGAACTCGCGTCCCGCCGCCGCGAACACTATCGCTTTCAAGTCCGCAATTTCTTTCTCGAAACGTTCGCTCATTTCAGAGAGCGTTTCGGCATCGACTCGGATGCCGTTGGTTTCCATCTCGATCAAGACATCGATCAGCGGCATCTCGAGCGTGCGAAACAATTCCGACAGGTCTTCGTCGTCGAGTTCCTGTCGCAACGTTTCGGAGATCCGGATCGGCACGTCGACATCCTCGCACGCGTAAGGCGAGACTTCATCGACGGGAACCTCGTCCATGCGGATTTGCTTCTTGCCGGTTCCGATCAGTTCTTTGATGGACGTGGTCGTGTGGCCGAGTCGACGTTTCGACAGGTCGTCGAGCGTGTGGTTGCGACCGCCGGGGTTGAGCAGGTAGTCGGCAACCATCGTGTCGGTTTCGATCCCGCCGAGGGCGACTCCGGTGAAGCGGGCGTGCTTATCGCCACTCGCAGCGGGATCTCCGTCTGCGGATCGAAGCACGATGGCGTCAAACTTGATGTTGTGACCGATCTTTTTGATGTCTTCCGATTCGAAAACTTCGCGAAGGGTTTCGATCACAAGTGTCTCGTCGAGCGTGGGTTCGCCCATCGGTGCTCGGACCGGGACATAGGCTGCTTTGCCCTTCTCCCACGCGATGGAAATGCCGACGAGGTCGCATCCGCGGGCGTGCGTGCTGGTCGTTTCGGTATCGAGGGCGATGCGGTCTTGCTGTGCGAGCAGGCTCGCCAATTCCGATAGTTGTTCGGGCGTGGTGATCGTTTGGTATTCGGTCACCCATTCGCTTTCGACCGGTTCGCTTTCGCCATCACCGAGCAGTTCGGCGGCGCGAGTCCGCAACCGGCGAAAGCCAAACTCTTGCAGCAGTCCGTCGATGCGAGAAAGGTCAGCGGCCGATCGGCGACAACGGCTCCACGGGATCGGCGACACGACGTCTTTCTTGAGTGCGACCAACTCGCGGCTCAGCATCGCTTTGTCGCGGCCTTCCATCAGGTTCTGTTTGCGTTTCTTGCCGGACAGTTTGTCGGCGTTGTCGAGTACGTTCTCGAGCGTGTCGTATTCTTCGAGCAGGCTTTGGGCGAGTTTGGGGCCGATCAATGAGATGCCCGGAACGTTGTCGACAGGGTCGCCGACGAGGGCTTGATAGTCGATGACTTGGTCAGGGCGGACGCCCCACAGTTCCCACAATTTGTTCGCATCGATGATTTCGTCTTTGCGAAGGTTGTAGATCTGAGTCTTGTCGGTGATCAGTTGCCGGCAGTCTTTGTCACTGGTCACGACGAGGCAGCGCCCGCCGGCGGATTCCACTTTGGCTGCGACGGTGGCGAGCAGGTCGTCGGCTTCGAAACCGCCTTCTTCCATGATGCCGATGCCCATCGCGTCGACGGCCTGCCGGATCAGCGGAATTTGTTGCCGCAGTTCATCGGGCATCGAATCCCGATTGGCTTTGTATTGCGGGAACAGTTCGTTTCGGAATGTGATTTCGCTCTTGTCGAAGGTGGCGATCAAGTAGTCGGGGTTCTTCCGCGAGATCAGTTCCAACATGTCGCCGACGAAACCGTACACGGCACTGACGGGCAGGCCGCCGGTACTGGTCATCGGGGGCAACGCGTGGAAGACCTGGTAGATCAACGAGTGGGAATCGATCACCACGACGAGTTTCCCGTTGAGGTCGGGGATCGGTTCGTCTTCGGTCGGTGCGATGGGCCGTCGTAAAATTTCGGGCAGCGAATCATCCGCGATACCAACGGCACTGTGGCGGGCTCGACGTTGGTCGGCGGTTTCCTTGCCGCGTGGTTCGGGGGATGTTGGGGACGGCTTGTCATCAGCCGTCTTTTCACGCACCTCCATGCCGGAGGAGTCCCCGCTGATTTCTATCTCGGGACTGGTCTCTCTCTCGGGACTGGACGCCTTGCCGGTTACGGTGGCTTTGCTGGACTTATCGGTTTGGTCGGACTTGTCGGTCGTGGTGGCCTTGACCGTCTTTGCGGCTGAGTTTGCTTTTGGGGTTTTGCCTTTCGCTGGGGAAGCGTCGGCAGAGGCATCGTCCGTCACGTCGTCGTCGAACCCGCTGAGCAACATCTGGTCGTTTGTTTTATTCGCGGGGCGAGATTTGGCCATCAGGACGAGGTATCGAAAGAGGATCGGGAAACCGCGCGGCCAAAGAACGCCGCCGGTAGGAACCACTTAGTCTGTCGTCTATCGATGACCTAGGCAACGGTGGGGCGAGTTGGTTGGGAGGGCCTTGGGAGGGCCACGTAGGTGCCCCTTTCCAAGACGTACGCTGGAGACGCTGGCCGTGGACCGTTTGCTCTGCCGGGCAAGCTAAACCTCGAGAGGCGAGGCTTTTCTAAGCCGAAAACCTCGCAAAATACCTCGTGCCAACGAGCCGATAAGTCTCGCGCGGAATCGCCAACCGATTCGCACTTACGTCACATTCCAACGCCCGATCGCTTGCGCGCATCGATACACTCAGCATTGGCGATATCGAAACGGCTTTAGCGTTTGATCTGGAAGTCGACGGTGGCTTGGCCGTACTTCTTGCCGTGGATATCTTCCATCGTCAGACGCAGTTGGTAGTTGCCAGGCTCGATCGCGTCGGGAAGATACATCTGGTAGGCGATGAAGTAATCGCGTAGCAGTTTCTTTGAAATCTGCTGGTCTTCGGGCAACGTTTGGCTGGAAACGCGGTGTCCGTTTTGATCGAGCAAGTCGTAGCTGCCTTGCAGGCGAGTTTCGAATCCGTTGTCGACTTGGTTGGCGACAAAGTTTTCGATTTCGCAATACAAGATGACTTCCTGGCCGGGAACAAAACGTCGGCTCGGGAACGGTTTGATTTGGCCGTACGATTCGATTTCGGTGCAGAATTCGAGCGATCGGACTTCGAGTGAATCGCTCGCGGCGGCCAGGTAACCGGTCGCTTTGCGAATCTCCGGCAACGCGGAGCTGAACCGTCGTGACGGAACCGGGTGGCCTTTCGGATCGATGATCGTCCAAAGGCCCAACAGTTGATGCCGCAGGTATTCTTGTTCCTCGGTCGAGAGCCCTTCGAGGTTGTCGACCGCGCGGTCAGGATCCCCGGACAAAACCATCAAGTGACGAGCGACGACTTGCCGGCGGTGACGATCTGCGTCGCTTTCGCCGGGAACTTCTTTTTGCAAACGTGCGACGAGTGCGTCGAACAGTTCCGCGTCCGACATTTCCGATGGCGTCACAGTGGATGGGCCTGTGGATGCGGTCGGTATGTCGCTGGACTGCGTTGCAGCCGTGTCGGTGGCGACCGGTGGTTGCATGACAGCGATAGCGACCGCCTCGGATGCCGTGTCGTTCGTAGGCTCAGTTGGCTTCGTTGAGGATTCGGATGAAGCCGAACCGTTTGTCGACGCGACATCGGACGCTGAAGAAGATGATGTCTGACCCGATTTGGATTCGGGCTCAGGCATCATGTCGGTCAGTGTTTCGTGGGCGGCGGTTTCGACTTGCGGTTTTGCGTTCTCCGCGTCTGCCGGGGTAACCGCCGAAACGGTTTGCACGGTTGGAGTCGCTGGTTGGTTGCCGTCACCGATACGCGATGGGTTCACTCCCCGGTCGACGACTTCATCGGGAAGTTCCGGAAGCGAATCGAACGAGGCGGCGAGTGCGTCTTCGATGTCGCGTGGGCGATCGGAGGTTTGGGCTCGTTTTCGGGACATCGCGATCAAACGCGCGATGGCCGCTTTCTGAATCTCCGGCGGCGCGTCTTGAAGGGCACTCATCAGGTCGCTGACGTCGACGCCGTCGTATCCCTCAGGCAGTTCCAGAGGCATGTCGGCGGCGGACTGTTTTGTTGTGGTGGTCGTGGATTGCGACGCGGCGCCGGCACGTTGTTGCGGGCTGTTGCTGGATTGAGCGATCTGTTCGGGCGGGACAACGACAGCTTTCTTTCCCGATTGGTGTGACACCTGTTGAACAGGGACGGCATGCGTTGCTTGGCTGACCGCGAGACGTTGTTCGACCGGTTCGATTTCGGTTTCCGGCGTCGCGTTTTCGCTGGTAACGCGAATTTGGCTACGGGACGCATCAGTGCCGCGTTGGGCAGTCATCTGGGCAGGTCCGCCGATCGACGGGCCGTGCATCGATGGGCCCATGTTGTCGATGTTGCGTCCTCGCGACAGCGGCGTGAACACCTTGCTCTGGCTGCATCCGCTGAACGTCGCGATCGTCGACAGACCTAACGTCGAAACGAGTACGGTAGCGAGAGAGCGGCGAAAAAATCGTCGACCTGATTGGCGAATTTCGATCGCTTGCATGACGAAAACCTTGCGAATAATGTCGCGAGAGACGGTGTCGGGGCGTGTGAAACCGCCCGAGGTAAGTCGACGCTACAAAATTCACGCATGCCGCGACAACGGCAATTGAGACGTCACGGCAGAATGGGGAGACGAGGCGATTTGAGGGGTTCGTGGGCGACGTGAACCTGGGCCGTTGGGCAGAGAACCTTCGCAGTGCGCACCATCCGTGCCAGTGCGTCGGGTTGCCAAACGAACGTGATCGAGATGACGCGATGCGTCGTGGAATGAGCGTTTGCCCTCGTCGTTTCTGTCAGGCTTCTTTTCAGGTTGTGGATCTTGTGAAAGATCCTGCAGAATGGGGATCTTTCTCAAGATCCACGACCGTCTACTGGATAAACAAACTGCGTTGGAATGCTAGTATTCCAACGCAGCGTGGCTTTCGGGTGGAATCGTAGAGGATGACACAAGGGATCCCTTTGCGTGACTCGTGCATCAAGGACTCGTCGCCTCGTCCACTACCCGAAAATCAAGTTGACATGAAGTACTAGTGGTGCGTCAAAGCCTCGTTTGAGGGTAGCGAAACTCGCCAACGTTTTGTCGATTTAATCAAGAATCAACCTGTTTGCGTTTGACCGCAATACCGTTCAATGAAGCACCGGGTTGTGGCGTTTTCGTTTAACCGGTAGCCGTAGGCGACGCTTGACGGAACACAACCTACCCTTCGGGCACGGGTTAAACGAAAATTGAACGGTATTGCGTTTGACCAGTAGCTGTAGGCGACGCGCTGTGGCAAGTAGGTCGCCTTTGGCTGCCCGTTAACCGAATAAATCAACAGCCCGCCAAGAGATTCGGGAGGGCTCGTGAATCACCGAAAGTCTTGGCGACTTTTGCTACGGTCTTGCGGCCTCATTCTTGATCGTGACGCACCATTAGAGAGTTTCTAAGAATGAAGTAGTCGACGCCGCCAAACTTCGGCGTGCTGACTTTTGGCGAAATTAGCTACGAAGCGGACCCGTCGTACCTCAAAACGCTCTAGCCTTCGATCTTGCCTGAATCGTCGTCTTCGTCCAGCCAGCTTAGGTTGAACTCGTCGTTGTCGTCGTCGATGCCGTCGGTTTGTGGGATGACCGGATCGGCATCTTCGGTCTTGCCGTACTTCAGTTCGCCGGTAAGCGGATCCGGCTTGAGTTGCAGCGATTCGTCATCGGGAGCAAACGAGGTGTCACCGCGGAGTTGTTGGATCGCGGGCGAGTCGGTGTCGTCGGGGGTGGTCAAGTCACCGACGTCGAGTGGTTCGTCGTCGAGCAAAGATCCGATCGATGCCGCGTCGTGAGCAGGCTGTTCTCCGCCATCGAGAAGTTCGACGTCATCCAAATCCAACTCATTGAGTTCGGCTTCGGCGGGCAGCGGGTCGAGTTGCGGTTCGGAGTCCGAAAGTTCCGCGACGGTTTCGTCCAATTTAACGGGGCCGCCGTCGCCGTCTTCGATCACCGTTGCTGCGGAATCAAATGCGGCGGTTGCTAGCGAGTCATCGCCGCCTTCGGAACGTCCGAGGTCGTCGTCCAAATCGTCCACCGAGTCTCCGGCCGAATCCTCCTCTTTGAGTTCGTCCGTCGGAGCGATCGTCCCGGTCAGGGTTTGGGAGTCTTCGTTGCCGTCGGATCCGGACGAGGCAAAATTGGGATCCATGACGACGGTGTCAAAGCTCTCGCCCGGATCGTCATCGCTTGCTGCGGCGTCTGACTCGGATATTTCTGCGGACGCTTCGGAGGAGTCTTCGGTTACTTCGCTAGCGGATTCTTCAGGACCGTCGATCGTCATCAGGTCATCGTCACCGAGCGTTTCTTTCGCGGGGGCGATTCCCGCCTCGACGGCTTCTTCCGAATCAACCAAAACCGGCGCGGGATCGACCAATTCGATGTCGGCGAGTTCGCCTGTCGTCGGCTCGTCAATCGCGTCGAGGCGGTCGGCTGGTTTGTCGGCTTCCGAGGAAGCTTCATCGCTCGTTGCTTCGGTGGCCAGCCCCGCCGCAACCGCTGCGAGTCCGGTCGCACTCACGGCTGCACCGATGACGCTTTCGTCGTCATCACCTTCGTCGGCACCGCTCTCGTCGACCAATTCGTCGACGCTGTCTTCCACGACTTCTTCGACGCTGTCGATATTCATCAAGTCCGAATCGTCATCAAGGCTCGCACCGACGGCGGCCAGACCGGCTGCGGCGGTGGCCACGACACCGAGGTTGCTATCGCGGTCTGACTCACTGTCAAATGTGCTTGCATCGCCGTCTCGCGGAGTCACGCGGCGGGGAAAGAGGATCTCTGTGTTTTCTTTGAGGACCTTTCGGCCCAAATCGACCGCACGTTCGACCGACCAACCTTGATCGCGAACAAACTGATCGGCGAGGACACCGGCGAGCACTTTGCGGTACATGTCGAACTTCGGCCAAACGAATTCGAGTTTGTACGCGTCGCTGTAGTAGCCGATCATCTTGGTTTGCGGGACGGCTTCCAAACGTGCCGCCAAATCGTGAGTGATCGTTGACGGCGTGTTGCTGTACCACCAGTGTCCGTTGGGATAAACGTTGGGGAAAATCCACGCGTAGCTGACGAGTTCTTGGTTTGTCACGCTCGCCAAAACCGAGACGGGAAACTTCACATCGGGGAATGTGTTGAAGAGTTCATGGTACTGGATCAGCGAGACGCGAGAGTCGTACAGGTCTTGGCCTTGGAAGACGCCTTCGGGATAAACTTTTCGGTTGACTCCGATCATCAAATCGAACGGCAACTCGAACTCGTCGCAAAGTTCCGCGAGCGTCCAGAAGACTCTCCGCGAGAGAGCCTCTTTGTTGCTGTCGTCCGCCATCAAACCGCTCTGCAGCACCGCGTCGAGCGCCGTCGTTGCACGGCCGTCGGCAACCGGCGTGGGCGTGAACGTCGGCGGCAACGAGATCGCACACGCACGAGCACCTCGGCCGACAAAGTGGACAAACAACGCACGAAGACTTTCGCGAAGACTCGACAACGACCCGTCGAGTTCGATGCCGGTGCATTTCGCGAGTCGTTCGCGGACGGTCGGGTTGGCGAGGTGGAAGACCAGGTCGTCGGTTCGCAAACAAGGGATGTAGCGATCGGTGTCGAAACCGGCGAGGTCGTCGTCGAAGTCGTTGGTCAAGAACACCGCTTCGACGTTGGACTGGTCGAGCACCATGTCGGGCCACTGCGCCGACGACATGATCGACTCGCTGCGGTCGTAGAGTTCTTCCCAGTTGTTCAGGTGCAGGCGGTCTTCGTTGAACCCAAAGAACGTTCGGCAGATTTTGATCAGCCAACTGTACTGGACGGTGTTCTCGAGTGGCCCGAGCCCACCGACGAGTCGTTCGACTAATTCTTTCGGCCCGATCGATTTGTCTTCGATTCGCGACTTGGGCATGCCGGCTGAATGAGCCAGTTCGGTGTAATAGTGATAACCGAGCAGGTCTGCGAGGGTCGTCGAGGCGGGCGAGTGCGGGTTGATGTGAGTGTGCGGATCGATCAGCCGCAACGACGCGAGTTCGGTGTAAATGTCGTATCGGGCGGTCCCGCTCTGGCTGAAAACGTCAGACATATCTGTTTGCAATCGCACGTTGGTAGAAATGAACCTATTTCACGCCCCACAAGATAGTCGCTTAGCCGCTGAGATTCGACGCCGTGTCGGGCCGTGAATCCAAAAATTGCAACTGTTCACGCAACATCTTGACCGAGGGCATCGGATGGGCCAGTTTTTCCGCCGAATCGGCATTCCGATCGGCCAATCGACGTTCGACCGCACGCAGCGGATTGCCCAAAATGGCTTCGATTTCCATCGGCCGACCGTTGAGAAAGTCCAGCCGCATGCTGCTGTCGTAGGGCACCATCGTTTCGGTGTGACGCATCGTTTTTTCGATCGCGGATTCGTCGATCGACACCCCGCAAAACGCCGCGCCGGCATGCACTTCGCGAATAATCCGGTCGGCCAAGGTCCGAGAAGCGGGACAACCAATGATTGCATCGGTCGACGCGTCGAGCACCACGCTGAGCCCATTGAACGGGACGTTCCACATCAGTTTTCGCCATCGCGCGGCGGGCAAGTCTTCGGTCCAATTTGCGTCGATGCCGGATGCCTGCATGTCGTCCGCGATTTGTTTGCCGAGCTTTTCGATCCGGTCGACTTGACCGATGAACTCATATCCTCCGAATACGATCCGTCCGTAGTCGAGATGATGAATGTGGCCTGGGCCGAGTTTGTTGCTGCACAAGAAACAACAACCACCCATCACGGCATGACCGGGCGCCGCGGCAACGCAGTCGGCCTCGACGTCGAGGCCGTTCTGCAGCGTGAGCACGATACCGTCGTCGGCGAGAACTTTGGGTAGCGTGTCGGCCAACATCGCGTTGTTGGTTGACTTCAACGCCACGATCACCAAGTCGCACCGGGGCATGTCTTCGGGACGTTGATACACGTTGGGGTTCGATAGCACAAAGTCACCGTTCACCGAATCGATCCTCATCCCGTTTTCGCGGACGTGATCAAAATCCGATCGCAATAAAAAGTGAACGTCCTTCCCATGATGAGCCATCATGCCGCCGTACAAACCGCCGACCGCACCGCTTCCTACAATCGCATATCGCATTGAATCTTCTCGTGTGAAAAACATCGGCATCGTTGCCGATCCTGCTGACTCTCAATTCGCATCTACCATCCGCCCTACACTTTAATGTCTCTTTGGGGTGCTAGCCTACCGCTGTCAGCCGAACCCTGCGAAGCAAAATCCAGTCATTTCGTATCACCGCCGGATGTGGCCCCTCGT
>NZ_ANOH01000327.1 GCF_000346505.1 Aporhodopirellula sallentina SM41 | reverse complement strand
ATCGATGCTTGGGTTTTCCGGCACCCAAAGTTGTCCCAGACCGTTGGGCTGGGCTAGGTAAATTGCTGGGTCGTTGGCCTGGGGGTTAGGTTTGGTGGGTGGGGTGTTTGGCTTTCCAGATGAAGCCGGCGATGACTGCTAGGGAGTAGACGGTGAGGAGGGTCATTACGGTTGGGAACGCGGCGGGTTGGTTGGCGTCGTGGGCTTTGTCGTAGATGGAGGTTGCGGCGGCGGCGATTGCGCCTAGGACGGCGGCGCCCATTGCGATGTTCCATCCCCATCGGCGGCCTCCGGTGGGCATTTCGTTGCCTAGGATTCGCCGGCTGTTCATCATCAGGAAGAAGGTGACGTAGGCGATCGGGAGCAGCATGACGGCGAAGGTGCTGGCGAAGATCGCGAGCCAGAATCTTGTGTCTGGGTCGGTCCACAACGCCACCCAGCTGGCGCCGGAGAAGCCGGCGACGAGGACGCCGGCGATGAAGGGGCCGTTCGCGTCGGGCATGGCGAGCATTTCGCGGAAGACGTATCCGTTGATCAGCATCAGGATGATGATCGTGGAGAAGCCCATTCCGAACACGCCGAGTCCGAAGACGAGTTTGGCGTTCTTTTCACCGAGCAACGGTGCGAGGGTTTGTGAGAGTTGGAATGCGTCGCGTTTGACGAGTGCGGCTGCGGCGCGTTTTTCTTCGACGGGGAGTGCTGCGATCATCTGCAGTTTCTCTTGCTCGGACGTTTCCGCGGCTTCGTCGCCGAGGGTTGTGTCGACGCGTGCCAGAAGATCTTTCTTGACCTTTGCGAACGTTGGCGATTCCTGCATGACGGCGAGATCATTGGAGGCGAGTTGTTCGTCGATTTTGTTGTGGAAGGATGCGGATGCGGCGACGACCACGCAGCCGGTAACCAAGACGAACGGGATCGCCATGCCGGTGGATAGGTCGAAGCGTGCGAGGCCTCGGAAGGGTTTGTCCCATCCGCGTGCGAGCATCGAATACGGCAACAGGAACGTCATGTTGATCCCGACGGCGGTGGCGGCGGCGGCGATCATCACGGAGCGTTGGCTCGCGACGAGTTTTTGGGTCCAGAAGGCGCTGGCCTCGGGGGCCATTTTGCTGACTTCGCCGCCGAGTTCGCCCGCCGGTGAGCTCCATTGGCTGAAGTCGGGGATCATTCCCGCGATGATTGCTCCGATACTGAATTCCCCTTTGGAGAAGAGCAGGATCGCGACGCCGACGAAGCAGAGGACGATCATGCCGATGAGGGCCTTCAGGAAGGCGTCGAAGATTTTGGCCGCCTTGCCTTGTTTGACGTTGAGCAGAACCACGAAGCTGGCCGCGACGAGCAAGAAAATGGTGGTTGCCCACTTTGCGGTGGTTCCGTCGCCGAGTCCCTCGCTGCCTCCGAGGTTGAATAGGTTTTTATCCAACGCGTCGTAGCAAAGACTGAACTGGGGCATGCAGAAAATCATGTTGGCCATCGCGGTTGCGATCAGCCAGCCCCATCCGAGTGCAGGGTTGATTTCGCTGTTGATGGCTTCGAAGGGGCGGCGTCCGGTGGACAGGGTGACGTAGCTGATGGCGGACAGCATGATGACGCCGAATACGATCGCGACGAGTTGCAGCCACAGCATGCTGGTTCCGCCGAGCACGCCGAGGAACAACGATCCGGCAAGCGAACCTCCGCCGAGCGTGATGGCGCTTTGCAGCCAACCGGGGCCGGAGAGTTTGACGTACGCGCGGAGGGTTTTGCCTTCGGCTTGGGCGCGTTGGAGCAATTCCCGATCCGAGCGAACTTTGTCGCTGACGGCGGGGGCTCCGGGACGCAGCGGGTTGTCGGTTGAGGATGGATCGTTTGCGGGCGTGGGGTTGGTGTCGGTCGCCATGTGCGGTTCAGAGGTGGGCGTTGGGAAGAGGGTTGAGGGTTGTTGTGGTGGTTCTGGGAGGAGGATGTTTTTTTGGGGAGGGAAGTTTAACAACTTCCACTACGTTTGGTTTGGAGTGGGGAGTGGGGGAGGATGTTGGTTAGTGAAATTTTTGTTTACCAGCTCGCTGCGCGACGGGCTGTTGATTTATTCGTTCAACGGGCAGCCGTAGGCGATCAACTTGCCACTGCACGTCCGGTTAAACGAAAACAGGTTGATTCTTGATTAGATCGACAAACCGGCGAGCGAGTGGTTGTGTGTGGTCTCTTGCTGGCGCAGCGGGCTGGTATTCTTTCGCT
>NZ_ANOH01000326.1 GCF_000346505.1 Aporhodopirellula sallentina SM41 | reverse complement strand
CCAAGACTTTCGGCAATTCACAACGCCCGCCGAAACCGTTGGCGAGTTTCGCTGCCCCGAGTGTTCGCAAAACTCGCCGCGTCCAATTCCCGTAGCAGCATTCGCCAATATTCAGTCCCCAAAACCTACCGGCATCGGCTTCATCATTCTTAAAAACGTTCCCGTTTGTCAGATACCACCGGCGCATAAAAAAACGGGGCGAGTTTCTGGGGAGAAACTCGACCCCGATTTGGTTCAAAGACATCAACTCCTTGCTGGTGGGCTATCTCCCCGCTGAATCCGCCGCCGGTTGCTCGTTGTTCGATCTAATGTCCGAGCGAACACGGTCGGCGAATTCGTTATGGGGAAAAGGGCCAGCGTGGAAAGCGTCCTATTTCACATCGCTAACAAGAAATCCGTAAGGATCCGTGATTAGCATCCGCAAGCTGGTGCAACGTCGCAGCAAGGCTCAACAACTTCGCATCCGCATCCGCAAGAAGCTGGCTTGTTGAAGAGCTTGTCGAACAAGCCTTTCAGGCAGCATGGCTTCTTAGGTGCACAGCAAGGTGCTGGCTCGCAGCAAGGAGCTGCACATCCGCAAGCTGGTGCTGCGTCGCAGCCACAAGCCGAAGCCGAGCCGCACGAGTCACATCCACCGCAAGCGTCGCCACAAGCAGGTGCTTCGCAGCAAGGTGCTGGGCAGCAAACGGTGACAGGAACTTGACGGCAAACAACTCGAGGAACGCACTTGGTCACGGTGTAAGGCTCGCAAACTTTACGGCACTTAGCAACCTTGATCGTTTCTTGGTAGCACTCTTTGCGGCACACGGTGTGGCAAACGGTCTTGGTGCGGCACTCAGGAACCATTTTGCAAACTTTGTAGGTGCAAACCTTGGTACGGCACTCAGGAACCATTTTGCAAACGGTGTAGTTGCAGGTCTTTGTGCGGCACTCAGGAACCATACGGCACACTTTGTATTCGCAAACCTTGGTGCGGCACTCAGGAACCTTACGGCAAACGGTGTAAGGAATCTCACGGGTGCGGCATTCGGTTACGTACTTCGTGCAAGTAACTTCTTTTTGCTCACAAGTAGGAACCCAAACTTTCTTGCAGATCGTCTTTGGGCAACCTTGGACGCACTCAACGCGGCACTTGCCTGGGCAGTACACGGTCTTGCAGGTCGCAGGGTCGAAGTAAGACGTACCGGGCTCACGCACGGTGCGGCGAATCATTGGGCCAGGAACCGTTTCCGTTACGGTGTCCCAGTGTCCACCTTTGACCGTGATGGTCTTGGTGTACGTTTGGGGAACGCGAACGGTGTAGTTCTCGGTGCGAACTTTTTGCTCACGAACGGTGTTGTAAACCGTGTAGTTGATCGTACGTTGACGAGTTTCGTACACAGGCTTCATGACCGTGTAGTTCGTCGTCTTGGTGCGAGTCTCGTACACTGGCTTGTTAACCGTGTAGTTGATCGTCTTGGTGCGTGTTTCGTACACAGGCTTCTTGACTGTGTAGTTGATCACGCGTTGGTGCTGTTCGTAAACAGGCTTCATGACGGTGTAGTTGATCGTCTTTTGACGAGTCTCGTACACTGGCTTTTTAACGGTGTAGTTGATAACTCGCGAACGAGTTTCGTACACAGGCTTGTTGACCGTGTAGTTGATCGTCTTTTCGCGTGTTTCGTACGTTGGAACCATGACCGTGTACTGAACCTCACGCTGAACGGTTTCAGGAACCATTCGTGTGCGGTTGACGACTTGGTCAACGTAGTAAGTTTCGTTGCGAGTGCGGTAGCGAGTCTCTTCGACTTGCTCCATCACTGTTTCACGAACGGTACGCATTACGGTGTACGATCCGCTTCCGGCAGCCGAACCTTCGCTGACGATTGCTTCAGGAGCTGCTGCGACGACTGAGTCGCCTGCTACAACAGTTCCGCCGCCACCGCAGCTGCTACACCCTTGGTAGCTGATCGCGCTGCTATACGCAGCGTGAGCAGCATTGGCGCCCGACACGATCGCGATGATCGCCAGGGCGGGCAGTAACCACAACCTTTTCATATCAAAATCCTCTCTAGATACAACGCTTCGAGCGTCGCAAGACATAGCTTTCCACTGGCCGCCGGAACCCCCCGGCATAGCCCTTCACCATCGAAACCAATCTTCACCAGCCCGGTCCCATGTTCGCGATTACGGCGTGTGCCGTGTCGCATCCCCGATAACTCTCTTGTCCGCGTGGTATCCGTCAGCCACACTAAAGCTGATCGGTCGCTTACAAGAGCGGGAGGGTCGAGTAGCAATCACTCGCCAATAACGCGTGCATAAAGCGTGCGGGATAGCGAAAGCGATTTCGATGCACAGACTTCATCGTCTACGGGGTAACCGTTGAACACGTAAAGGTGCCCGTCCAGGCAAAATAGGAGGGCTAGGATGGCGGAACGTACCGTCCCTTACTTTCGTAACGCCTGTACCGATCATGACGCCACGATTCCGGGAGAATCGCCTAATGACGCCGCCAAACACGCCCGAAAACCCCTCCGATGACGAGGCTTCAGAAAACGTTCGGGCGGATTTGTCGACGCCTGCAGTGGGCCGATTGAGCCTGTACTACCGTGAGCTTCACAGGCTCCTGGACGCCGGACAGATGTCAACCAACAGCCGCGACCTCGCCGCGATGGTGAACGTCTCGGCCGCCGTCGTCCGCCGCGACCTCAGCTCGATCGGTTCGGTTGGACGCCGTGGCGTCGGTTACGACGTCGCGTCGCTCGCCCAGCACATCGGCGTCGTGCTCGGCAGCGGCGTGCATTGGAAGGCCGTCATGATCGGGGTCGGCTACCTGGGCAACGCGTTGCTGCGGTACCGCGGGTTCGAACGGCTCGGTTTCTCCCTCGCAGCCGCGTTTGATACCGACCCGTCAAAAATTAACCGCGTCGTTGGTGAAACCCGCATCCTTGCGATGGACCAACTCGAACCGGTCCTGCGGGATCTCAAACCCGAACTGGCTATCCTGACCGTTCCGAGCGAACAGGCAACCGACGTCGCCTCACGAATCGTCGCACTGGGAATCCAAGGCATTTTGAACTTCGCGCCCACGACCCTTCGCGTCCCGTCATCGGTCGCGGTGATCAACGTGGACCTGGCGAGCGAACTGCAACAACTCGCCTTCCGCATCCAAAACAGCTAGCAAGCGTATCAAACCGGCTCACCGAATCGGCTCACCAACGAAGGGTAACAACCTCCGCGATATGAACGCTGCCGATCAATCGCAGGCACGGTGGACAAATGGGCCTGCCAACGAATGCGATATCAACCAACGGGCCTTTCGACCAATGGGTCTATCGACGACCGGGGGCTTCGGCGATTCTCGAAATCTCGCCGCAATCCAACCACACGCTTTCACACCGACAACACGAATCGATCGCGACTCGTCCGGGGCCCGCGTAGAAGAACGAGTCCATCAACGTCTGACAGCTCGGGCACGTCAACCTGGAGTGATGATCACGGGGCCCGTCGAGCGCCGGATCAAACTCACCCGTCCGATCCGGACCAACGTATTCCGCGCGACGTTCTCTGACGAGTTGTGCGAACGCAGATCGCTGCAGCAGCACCCCTTGGCACTTCCGGCAACCTTCGATGGGGTACGTATCAAGAGAACCGAGTTCGAGATTTCGATCGCCGCATGTCAAACACGGCGTCTCGGTAAACGTGCCGGTTAAAACGAGCCCATCAACGGAATCGTGCAACGGCGTCGCGACGGATTGACAGTCGCAGTAGTCGCAATAATAACGGCCGGCACGTCCCAAACGCGATACAGGGGCACCGCACGATTCGCAATTCATCGATATCACTTCCGTAATCCAGTGGACTCAACCTTACTGAGCAATCCGCTCTGCTGGTTGAATCGTTGGTTACGGATCCCGAAGGAGCATCACTCAACTCCGGTGCACCGGCGCGCAAACTTTCCGTCGTGAAACGGTCCGGCGGGATGTAACGATTGCACCGCCGCGCGACGATCGACGCCATCAGCAGCCATCGCCGTAGGCAACACCACTCTTTCAAACCGAATCGGAACCGCGTTGGGCTACGACCGCGGCGGACGCAATGCTGCCGACTGCGATTTCATGCGGTCGGAGTGGTGCCGCATTCGAACGGTCAGCCGCCGCAGCTCTTCGTCCAAACGCGTTGCGGCAACCGGGGACGATGCGATCGGGTCGGTCCCGGGACGCACGGTATCGCGATCGACGGCGTGCCCAAAGATCTCCGACGTCGCCGCAGATAAAGCTTGCGTCGTCATCCGATCGATCAGCAAACTCTGCAACGTTCGATGCCCAACCGGCACCACCGTCGGTTCACCCCACGTCACCTCGACGTTCTCGAGCAGTTTCCCGAGCGACACGTCGATCTTCCGCATCCGATCCGCCACGGTACGGTGATCCGCATCGAGCACCCATACCCAGGTCCGCCGAGTGGTCCGGTAACTCACCTCAAACCGGCCTAAGCGGCTCTGCAAGATCCGGTCGAACGTGTCAACGGCACCTGCCGCATGATCACCTGAGATCGACGTCGTCCCGATCGCCACACGGCTGCCGCATCGCGGGCCGGCACCGACAAAATTCAACGTGGCTTCTTTCCATGACGACGCTGCAGCGGATCGATCAGATTGGCTCGGCACAATGTCGCCAGCGATCGGTTTGGGACGCATCGCCGGACCGAAGATCTGATTGCGGAAACGTGCGAACGCCGTCGCCACGGCAGTCGGATGCGCCAGCGGGGTCTCGAACATCACATCCGTCCCGCTGCCCACTCGCGATCGAATCCGCAGATCCGAATAGTGCAGCGTCGCGAGCTGGCGACAAATCATCAAACCCAATCCGGTTCCCGTCGAACGCCCGCCGTAGTCCGATTTCGCCCGCTTTGGCGAGGCTCCCGGATTGGCCAACTCCCGCATCTTTTCACTCGAGATTCCACCGCCGCAGTCGACCACCGACCAACGAACCACGCCGCATTCGTGATCATCGTGGGCTTTAATCAAAATGGTCGAATCTTCGCTGCTGGCTCTCTCCGCGTTCACGACGAGATTCACCAACAAACGACACAGCAACGTGGCGTCGACATAAATGGGCGCCTCATTAGCGTCCAAACCGTCAAACAGCAACTCAATCCGCTTCGTCGCCAGGACAGCCGCCGTTGCGTCGCTGACCATGTTTTGAATCTCGCTACGCCGGACCACTCGCCGGTGCAGCGTCGTCGTGCCGCCGAGCAAACCGTCCGCGTGCAACATTTCGCCAACGAGAGCATTGAGATAATCGCACTGCTTCAACGCGGCCTGCAAAACATCGTCCTGCATCGACGTGACTTCGCCGAGTTGTCCGTCACGAATTAACTCCATCGTGGCGGCAACACTCGCCAAAGGAGACCGCAGGTCGTGTGCGGTCTCGCTGATCAACCGAACCGCCAACTCCACCGGCGCCGATCCGGATTCGTCCACGGCGTCGCTCTTAACACCGCGAACCGCTCCTCGTTCTCGGGCAGCTTCGTCCGAACTTTCGGGGCGCTGACGGTCAACGCGGTGAACCGAACCATCGCTGGCGACGAGGACCGGCCCAGCCACGGTGTCCGCGTCAACTTTCCTCGCATCGGCCGATGAAGTGACTCGGCGCGGTCGGATACGTGGCTGCGTGGACGAATTGACAACGGATGGCGTCTGGGGGCGCTGCGACATCTCGGTGGACCTAGGGTGGGTGAGCGACAAATTGCGAAACGGGCGAGGACGCGTCCTCTCGCTTCGCATCGGCGTTCGCCCAAGACCGATTTTGTCAAACTGACGTCATCGTTCTTTCTGTCGAGCCTCCCCTGCGGGATTTTCGATTTGGACCGTTTACGCGGCCAAACGATCCATCGAGTCGCTCGCTTCGGCCAACAGGTAATAGAACGTGACGCGACATTTCGCCGTGTCCCCTTTCATCTTTTCACAAACCGCGGCCAACGCCTTGTCGGCTTCCTCGGAACTCAAGTCGAGCGTCTTGGAGCAATACCCGGTCTTGATCCTAGCCAGCTCTTCATCGTCGGTGGCGGCAACGACGGCCGAGTCACGACTCTCCAACGCCAATCCCAAATGCCCGACCAACGCTTCCACAGCGTTTTCGTTTGGGGAGTCAACGTACTTCTTGACGTTCTCGAGATACTTGCTCATTGGATTTCCTTACAAATCGTTTGGGGAGAAAATGTGATGCCCTGCGACATCGCTCGTTCCGCGACCGCTGCCCGAACCTTTGCAGCCCGATGCGGTACGACCCGACGCCTCGCAAGTATACCGGTTTCCACCTGTCGTTGTTACCGGCAGGTCGCCCCTAACCGTCGCCGCGAAACGCACGCAGCACGGATGTAAAAATCGTTAAGAAACCGAACAACGGCAAGATCGCGATCACCAACTTCGGCTGCGCCGCCACCATCACGATCCCAATCACGCCAACCAACGCGAGCCCCGGAGGCAGCCACCGGGCAGGCTTCCGCAGTGAATCCCACGCCAACCAAATTGCCCCGAGCACCAACCCAATGCGGGTCAACGCCGCAACGGTAAAACGGCTGGTCGAGGCCGAACCAGACCACTCCTCGATCATGCCGGTGAATTGCCCCAGCCCGGCAACGATCAACATCAACGCGGCGACCACTCCAACCAATCTCCGGCGAAACGCCCAATCGGCGGCTCCCTGCGAAACATCGCGGCCGGCCGAATTGGCCCGAAAATCGCTACGCGTCTCCTTCTCCTCGCGACCGGCAGCCTCGCGTTCGCCGGCACTTTTCATGTCATGCCGCCTCTTCAGCTCACCAGCAGCCAAGTGCAGCATTTTCTGGAATAGCTTCTGATTATTTGCCATTGCTGCCGTGGAGGGCTGTTCGGAACTGGAAAGGTCGCGGATTATACTACTCAATCAGTCGCCACTCACCCCGACCAATTCCAACTGCACGTTCAACATGAATTTCTCGCAACGGAATCTCCACTTGCCATCCGCCTCGACCATCCGCCTCGCGGACTTGATGGGTGGTACCTTTTTGTGTCGCACCTCTTGGCGAGCTGTACTCCCTGGTCGATCCCGCTCGCTGTGTGCGGTGGCATGCCGCGGTTTGATCACGCTGAACATCGCCTGCGTGGGGAATTTGCAGGCTGACGGAACAACGCCCCAGCCTCCAGCCGCGGACAGCCCCGCTGAACCAGACACTGCGAGCCCCGCCCCCGAACAGGCAAACGCTACACCTGAACCCGCCGCAGAGGCAGAAGCTCCCGCGGAGCCCAAACCGGCCCCCGCACCCGAATCGCCGCCCGCGACTCCTGAACGAAAAGCCATCTTTGACGGAAAATCGCTTAACGGATGGACCAACCCGTACGAGTGGGGCAAAGTCGAAGTGGTCGACGGAGAAATTCATCTCACCGCCGAACGCAAGTTCTTTCTCGTTACCGAGAAGGAATACCACGACTATGAATTCGAAGCAGAATTGAAACTGCCCGAGGGAAAATCCAACAGCGGTTTCATGGCACGCGGGCAAGTCCAACCCAACCTGGTGTTTGGCTACCAAGCCGAAGCCGACCCGACCGAACGCCGCTGGTCCGGCGGACTCTACGACGAAAGCCGTCGGCAATGGCTCAACCCGCTGTGGAAACAGAGCGAGGCCCAGGCCGCGTTTGACCGCAACCGATGGAACCGTTTCCGCATTCGATGTGTCGGCCATCACCTGCAGTTCTTCGTCAACGACGTCCCGACCACCGACTATTTCGACCCCGCTGACCTCAGTGGTCGCATCGGCCTGCAACACCACGGCGAAAAGGGACAGACCTACCGTTTCCGCAACCTGATCGTCCGCGATCTGGGTGAACAAGAATGGGTGCCCCTTTTCGATGCCACTACCGCAAACGGCGAACTCGGCGAAGGTGAAATCATCCCCGGTTGGAAATCCGTCGGCGGAGGAACATGGACGGTTGCCGACGGTATCTTGCAAGGTCGAGCCAGTGTCGAGGCGAACGAGCCGAACGGCCTGCTCTACTCAACACGCGAATTCACCAACGCGACGTTCCGAATCGTCTACCGATACAAACAAGGCGACAGCGGGTTCTTTGTCCGCAGCAAGATCACTCCTGCCAATCCATTCATTGCCGGTGTGCAATGCGAAATCGACGAAACCGACGACGTCGCGGGTCTGTATCAAACCGGCGGCAAAGGCTGGGTCGCCAAACCGCTGCACTACCTTGATACGCGTTTCCCACCCGATCGCCGAGACGTCGTGCGTTTCCAATGGGAACAAGCCCGCCGCGGTCTCTCCACCGCCCAACGCCAAAACAATTCCGCCCTCGCATCCGAATCGGATGATGCCGACAACGCGAACGCCGACGATGCTCCTTGGCAAACGATGACCGTCAGCGTGGAAGGCAAACGAATCGTCACGCACCTGAACGACTGCCTGGCAGCCGACTTCGTCGTCGACGACCTCGCCGATTCCGGAGTGATCGCGCTACAGCTTCACGGAAACCAAAACCTCGAAGTCGATTTCCGCAGCATCGAAATTCTCCAACCTGTCCGGAAATAACCGCACGCTTTTACGTGATCGCGTTCTCGGCAACCAAACTGTTGATGCGCCCGAGCGTTTCTTCGTCGAGCGGTTTCGCACCGGCGACGTCTTCGATCTGATCCGGACGCCGGGCACCGACCAACGCAGCGGTCACACCGGACTGCGACAGCACCCACGAAACACTCAACTGAGCAACCGTGCATCCGCTCTCGCCCGCGATCTCACGCAAACCGTCTACCACCCGATGCGCCCGAGCACGCTGCTCTCCTTGAAACACCGCATACCCCGGACGACTATCGCCCTCGGGAAAAACATGGTCACGTGAAATCTTGCCGGCCAACAAACCCTTCATCAGCGTCCAGTAGACCAGCACGTCATTGTTGCAAGACGCTGCCCCCGCGATCACGGTTTGCAACGTGTCACTTTGCAGCAAGTTCAGCGGACACTGAATCGCCTGACAACGGCACACCGCATCAAAACGCTGCCGTTCCGCTTCAGACGCGTTGCACAATCCGATCCTGACGGCGAGTCCACGATCGCGAAGCTCACACAATGCCTCGGCACTCTGTTCCACATGCACCTGATCATCGATGCTGTGCAACATCAACGTGTCGAACCGGTCGATGCCGATCCGACGCAGCGACTCCTCCGCGTCCGCGATCAGTGTTTCCGGTCGAGAATCCACGACGCGACTGCCGTCATCTCGGTACCGTTGGCCGACTTTGCTGATGACATGAAACTGGTCGGATCGCCCCCGAATCGCTGCGCCGAGAAACCGATCCGACTCGCCGTTCAATCCATAACTGAACGCGGTATCGAACGTCGTGATCCCCAGAGCGATTGCCTTCGCGATCGTTCGCTCGGCGTCCTCCGCGGTCACTCCAACGGTCGTCACGCCTGCGATCGGCCATAACCCAAGGACAACTTCGGATCGAAAAACAGGTGACTGCTCAGAAGGCGATGGCAAATTCACGGCAAACAACACAATCAATCGGGGCGGGATTAAGAACGCAAACAAAGCATCCCGCCGCCCTCGATCCCAGTCAACCCAATCGACAGGCCAGCCCAATCGACCACGCAACCCAATCGACCACGCCCGATCAGCCGCCTCGCGTTCACCGCGGTTTCCGTTCACCGCGGTTTCCGTTCGCCGCGGTTTCCAGCACGCGGCTGCCCGATGCAAGTTGTCCGGCACCAACTCGGCACCTCAACTATTCCGTGCCCAACATCGCTTTGCGGTGCTCGATCGCATCCTTTTTGAACTTGAACGTCTTGAAACGCTGGACGCCGTCTTCTTGCCAGGTCGCGACCCAACGCCCGTAGACGTTTTTGCTGATGCCGGTCATTCCCGACGTATTGTTGGCTGCTTTCTTGCGTGGCCCTTTATGCCACTGCCGGTCGCCTAGCTCGCGGAGTTTCTTGTCCCGCCATCGCTGCGCCTGCGCGAGCGATTTCCGTATTCCGCCGTTGGAAAAGCGGAAGTACTTCGAATGCAACTGTCCTTCACGAAGAATACGTACCGTCCATCCTGCTGGACCACGTGTGATGTTTGCGTGTCGACTCATAAACGCATCATAAGGCCACGGCCCCACATGATCAACATGCTTTTGTCGTTCTACCAGCGTTTCACAAACTCGCCCGTGGTCCCAAACCGTTCAAACGCGATCACTTGGGCAGTTCTAGATACTCGCTAATCTCGGCTCGCTTCCCGTCGGGGCCGGTGAGAAACAGCAACAACACTGGCCGAGGCATGCCGGTCGCGTGATCGATCCGGACTCGATATCGCTCGCCTCGCTCCAAAACAACATCAGCCTTCTGGCCCGACTCGTCGTTCGGACTGTCTCGCACGAGCACTTCGTCTTCCTCGAAACTTCCGTTCTGATTTCGATCAAAGAACAATGTTGCGTGACCACTTTGCGTTCGCAACTCGAGCGTGTGAGTCCCGTCCGCGGGAGCCACGAGGTCAGCCTCGGTCATTTGCCCGCGTACCGCAACGTTCCGAGTCAGACCACGTAGATACGGCATCCGATATCGTCGCAGCAGCTTGGATTCCGGCAGCGCGGCCAAGTCCGGCACCTGGCGCGGAGTGCGACGACCAATGTCGAACTCGCTGACCTCCACACGATCAGGCCAATTGTTGAAGAACTTCCACGAATGTCCGTCCACCGGTGTTCCATCCTCACGAACCAACTCGGCACGAACACTGAACGCTCCGCGGCCCACCAACGCGGTTTCGTATTCGTGTTGCGGTTCGGGTACCGGACGGAAATTGGGTGAATTCAGACGGCCCGACCAACCACCGTTGCTGTAACGAATCTGCCCAGGAACTTTCGAGCGATTCCGAAGCGTCACCTGAATCTCTTCTCCTTCATAGGGCTGGTAAAGACTGACCACGGGGTGCGATGGATCCTCCACCTCCGGCAAGATTTCAATCGGCTGCAGCACTGGTAAGACACGTTCCTGAACAAGCCCTGACCGATCTTGGAACTCTGCAAAAGAATGCCCCGAACTCGGGTTCCATAAACGCTCTGACAGAATCGGCACACGTGGCAACAAGAAATGCACGACGCTGCACTCGTATTGTTCCCAATACAACATTTGCCCGCCAAGAATCTGATCGTCTTTGCCAATCCATTTCGCGTTCCATTCACCGTCGTCGCGGTTCGGATCGTTTGGACCACGGTCTTCAAATACCGGACGCCCCGGCTCCCAGTGCATGAATGTGTTTTTGTCCCAACGATAGATATCCTCTAGATCGAAACGTTTACCACCAGTTGAACCGGGGTGAATCAAGCCGCCATACCCACCGGTCAGATAGGTCGGCTTCCATGACGCATTGATAATTCGATACCCGCTGTCGAGCAAATCCCAAGGCGCGTTGTAAGAACTCTCCCACGCCAACACGACAACGTGATCGTCGCCCGTTGCCGGAATCAGATCCGTCGGTGCGCCGTGGAAACCTTCCCAGACGAGCAACCGTTTTCCGCGTGCCCGAACCCGCTTGTTGACCTCAGCAAGAAACGGCACCAATCGATGCCCAGCCCCCGATTCGTCACCACCGATGTGAAAGTACGGCGAGCTGGCGAACACATTGATCATCGCATCGATCAGTTTGCCGATCTTGGCATAATTCTGTGGGGCGGCAACGTCAGCGTCGTTTCGGTTCGGCGAAAGGTAGCCCGATTCGCGGAGTCGGCCTGAGTGGCCCGGCAGATCCAATTCAGGAACGATCGTCACGCCACGGGCGTCGGCGTACTCAACGAGTTCATTGAGTTCTTCAATCGTGTAGCAGTGATTGCCCTGTAAATGGTCAGTGACCGGAGCAAATGGAAACGTAAAGTGTTGGTTGTCGGTCAGGTGCAACTGCAGGTACCGCACCTTGAACAACCGACACAAACGAACCGCGTCTTTGATCACGCCGATCGAATGGGGCGTCCGAGCTACGTCCACCATCAGAGCCCGATACTCTGCCGCAGGCTGATCAGTGATGGACAGCGAGGGCAACGAGCAGGTTTTAGGATCGATCAACTGCAGCAACGTCGAGGTACCATGGGCCACACCGACGGACGACTTTCCAACAATCCGAATTCCGCGGTCTCCGGACGTCAACGTGTAATGTTCGCTAGACATCGAATCAAGTGTTTGCGCATCCGACGAAATCGCGAGCACAATGTCGAAGCTCGTCGGCTCATCGTCGCTAACCACGACATCCAACCGTAAACCAGTCAGCAGTTCCAGCTCGTCCCGCAGCACATTCGCATGCGTCTGCAAAAACATCCCCGCGTCTCCGAACGGGACACGGATTCGAGATTTCTCGGTCAGCGTACAAGCCGGCGTCCCGGGTTGGTGAACAAGAGACACCGGCGTCGGAACCACCACCGGCGCTCCGTCCTCGGCCTTCAGAGGTGCCGTGTCACTGACGCATAACCCAACAACCAACATCACGACAACGATCGTCAGTTCCAACCCGAATCGGTTCATTCGATATAGCTCATTCGAAACAGCAACAAACAAAACAAACAGCCGAAATCGCGAAGACTTCGTACCAACATCGCCCACACGAACTCTTTACTCAGGCGAGCCCAACGTGGGTGCACGCCCCATCCTCCGACGCACTGACTTAACCGTCGCAGTCAATCCTCTCGATCCGTGAGCAACCAATCGACCGCTTGCGACCAAAACCGCTCATAGACGTCCCAGTAGACAAAGTTGCATCCCCAGTGTGGTGCGGGATCGGACGTGTACGCGAGCACCTTTCCTTTGCCGAATTCTCCGGCTGCCAACATCGGATCGCCGGTCTCTTTCCATGTCGCGATGACTTCACATCCGTCGCGTGGCTCGACAATGTTGTACCCCAAGATAGGAGGCATGCTCTCGAGGTCCACCCCTGCGATCATTGGGTGATTTTGATTTACCGCAGTGCCGCAAAACCCCTCAGTATTCTCCCGCAAATCCTCCACATCGAGACACTTCACCGGCAGAACTTGCTTCAGCCCCGTGCGTCCCCAGCCGCCTTTGCCCATCTCGCCATTGAAGCTCAACCAGCCCCCCAGAAACATTGCATGTGTTCCCTTCTCGATCGCTTCCACCGTCAACCGAACTCGGTCGGGAAACGTCAACGGTTGGCTTCCGAATTTGCTTCGATCAAAGAACTGCGGCGCGAGTTGAAAGTTTTTCGACTCGACGTCTGAGAAAATGAGCACGTCATATTCGTCGAGTACCTTTTCCAATTCACCGGGGCCTAAACGATAAAAGTCCCACGTGGGAACCGACGTGACTTCATGTTTGCCCGTCGATTCGATCGCATCCTTCAACCACTTGCCATAGTTAAAGATCTCTGTCCCTTTGTGGGTGTAATTGAAAGGCGTTTCAGCAAAAACGGGGCCGAGCATCACTGCCCAGTCGCCGACATAGTAGATCTTGGCCATGGCAAGGCATTCCCGCAGGTTTGTTGGAAAAACGGTTTTCGCATTTCCCGCCGGACAGGTAGACCACTGAACGGCGTCACAAATGCAAATCTCATGTGTTATCCTAGGAATCGCTCGCAAAGTGCTTCGCAATCTAATTCGCAAGTGTCGCAATTCGCGTCGCAATCCCCTTCCTGGATGTCGCAATTTCCGCCATGCCACAGCCAACCGCCGCGCCAGTCTTTCCACCGATGCAAGGCCCGGTCATCACCGAAATCGCTTTGATCGACCGAATCATTCGCCCAAATCGGGGTGCGTTTCGCAGCGAATCGCTACCGGGGCACTTGATCCATTTCTGCACCGCCGGGAGAGTCGAACAGCGTTCAGGTGGTGTCATCCAGCGTTTTGGCAAAGGTGACGCCATTTGGTATCACGAGAACGAAAGCGTCGAGGGCAGCGTTATCGATCCGCCCTGGGAGTTCTACACGATCAACTTCCGGGCCCCGTCGCTGCTGCCACCTCCGCTCGACCAACGCGTCTTTCCAGTTTCTCAATCCGCGATGTCGCATACGAAGCGGTTGCTCGAAATCTGGCGTGACGTCGACGGGTCTGCCGTCAAACGGCATTTGCAGGTCCACGCACACCTCCTTCAGATCATCGCTGAAATACTGCCGACTGATCCCGAGAACCAGCGAATCGATACTCCCTCACAACTTTGGTGGGAGATCGAAACGCGCTTGCGAGCATGCCTGCACGACCCCATCGACCTTCGACACCTCGAAACACTGAGCGGCCGGTCGCAACGAAGCATCTCGCGTGCTTGCCGATTGGCCACCGGCCTGTCGCCTATGAAACGAGTCAAGCAAGTTCGCCTGAGCTACGCACGCGGCCTCGTCCAGCTATCCGATTTATCGATGACCGAGATCGCGATGCGAATCGGCTACCCAAGAGTCCAAGAATTCAGCCGCGACTACCACATCCTCTACGGCACAACACCATCTCAAGACCGAAAATCCGGCCCCGACTACCAAAACAAATCCAACTAGCAAGGCCACCCCTCCTCCCAATGGTGCCACCCACCATATTCCTCTTAATGGTGCCACCCACCATATAGTTGACTTCGGTTCTGGCAGTGCGTACACTCACTTCGGCAAACACCTTTATCTGGAATCAGTCCATGCCTCGACCAAAACGAAATGAGCAGTTTGACCCGAGCGAAGTCTGTATCGTGCACGTTGTTCAGCGGTGTGTCCGACGTGCCTTTCTCGCAGGTGTCGATAAGCAATCAGGAAAAGACTATTCGTTTCGCAAAGAGTGGATCCGTCGCAGATTGGAGGCGTTGGCGTCAGTTTTCGCAGTCGACGTGCTGTCCTACGCCATGATGAGCAATCACATGCATCAAATCCTCCGCAACCGGCCGGACGTCTGTGCAGCTTGGTCGGACGAAGAAGTTGCGATCCGATGGCTACGTGTCTTTCCCGGTCGCAGGCTGGAAGAACACTTGGCCGAACCGACGGAGAACGACGTTAAGACTTTGGTCCGCAACAAAGAACGCATTGCGGAGATCCGCACACGTCTTTCAGATATATCCTGGTTCATGCGGGCGCTGGCCGAACCGATCGCAAGGATGGCGAACAAACAAGACGAGTGCACCGGCAGGTTCTGGGAAGGTCGCTTCAAGGCACAGCGAATTGTAGACGAAGCGGGACTGCTCGCGTGCAGCATGTACGTGGACCTCAATCCGGTGCGCGCGGCGATGGTAGACTCCCCGGAAGAAGCGCCACACACAAGTGCATACGATCGCGTCAAAGCCCGCCGTGGCGAGAAACTTGCGTCAGCAGCCTTCGACTTGAAGACAATCCCAACTGACGAGGCAGGGCAGAAGCTACGAAACACTCCGGTCAACCAACTCCAAGAAGAGCGGAAAAAGAAACGCAGGAACCCGACAGGCAGGAAGATCCTACGAGACGCATGGCTCAGCCCACTCACGATGGACTCCGGCAAACTCTCGAGTGAACCGGAAGTCCATAACGAGGGCGTGCGCAGCAGCGATAAAGGCTTCCTACAAATCGCATGGCAAGACTACTGGGCCTTACTGCGGTGGACGGCAGGTCAGACTTCGGAGAACCTAAAAGATGACGTACCGGCATCGCTTCGAGCGATACTGACGAGAGTTGGTATCGACCTATCGATGTGGCGAGACTTGGTCTGGAATTGGAAGAAGCACTTCGGCAAAAGCGTCTGCATCGGACGTCCCGAGTCGATGAAAGAGCACGCTGAAACTACCGGCCGACACCATTACCGCGGCCAAGCCAGCGTAGCCGCTTGTTTCCAATAGCGGTTAGCCCCAATCGCGCCTCCAGATGATGCCAACACAAAGGTCAATGCTGCGCGGGCGCACATTCAGCGACCATCTCCCCCTGCACCCACCTTCAAATCAGGTGCAACGAGCACTCAACTCGCTATCAGTTTCCCAAAGAAATGTGCGACGGAACTTCGCTCGTCGCCATAAATGATACGCGGTGCAACACGCAATAGGTGCGCAATAGGTGGGCGGCACCATCTGAGAAAGAGTGATCTGGGTTTGGTGGGTGGCACCATCTGAGAAAGGGAGCCCCCGGGAGCACGCGATCGACCGGGTGGGGGCACGCGAGCACTACCTGGTGCGACTTTCTAAAAGTGGCGACTGTCTAGAACTTGTACAGCAACAAGGCTGAGTAGTAGAAGTCGTTCTTTAGCGCACCCTGCGGAGTGCTGTCATAGCGATCGGTTATCGACAGACGCAGTGATAGGTTCTCGGAATTGTCGATCAGCGACTCCCACGCGACGTCAGTGACCAAACGGAAATCGCTGAAGTCTTCGAAAGTTGGGAAGTAGTCGATCTTTGCCTTGAGTTTCTGACGATCCGACAACTTGTGGTCCGCTTCGAGGCCAAACACGGCTTCCGGTGTCCAGCTATCATCCGGCGATCCGATCTCTTTCGACGCACCGGCACCGACCCGGGTTACTAGGTTCGTGTTGTCGTTGCGGATCCAGTAGTAACCAAAACCGGCGTTGAGATTCAAACGAAGGTCGAACGCTTTGAACTCGTCGTATTCCATCCCGAACTTGGTAAACATCGTCCAATTGGAATCACCCAAAAGCCGGTCGTAGTCGAGGTTGAACCGGGCGTTGTCCTCGGTCGTCTGACTCTGGGCACTTGCCTGCCGATAGTCGAAGTCGAGGGCCAACGTGTAGGCGTCCGTCTTTCGCTTCATCTCCAATCCGGTCTGGATCGCCAACGTCTCTGCGTTACCAGTGCTGCCGTCGAGCCCAAACTCGGCATGGTTTTCCCATCCCTTGGTCATCCATCGCCACGGAACCTGGTACCAGCGGACGATCTCCTGTTGCAGCGGCGGCTCATCGAGCGTTTGCCCGTCCGCGATCGCGGCACCGATCGGCATGCCCGGATCGGGGATCGGCTCGATCGCGTCAGTGGCCGTCGCGGCACTAGCCGGATCGGTCAGCGGTACGTCCACGACGGGCTGCTGCAGCACCGATTCGGACAACCCAAAGTTGTCATTCCATTCTTCTGGCAACTCATTGATCGGAGGAGGTGCTGGCACCGATTCGTAGCCTGAACCGTTCCAAGTCGACTGGCCGGACTGCCACGATGGAGCAGGCGACGGCAACGTCTGAGCGAATGCCTGACCGGGCAACACAACTGCAACGAAACCCGCAACGGCCACCAAAACAACGCTAAGCGATAAATAATGTCGAATGAGCATACGATCCCTCGAACCAAGTAAGCATACCGAGGAGGCCCCGGCAGACGCCCTAAACCTATGTACACAAGCAACAGATTCAGGACAGTCTCGCGTGTTAACAAAACGTCTCGCGGTGGGGATAGACGGATTTTGAAACCGAGATGTCACAAAAATCCCTAGCTGTTTCTTTGCTATCGAAAAAGCCAGCTCGCAAAGCAATTTTGCAACCAGACGTTCCGCGCCCCCGCAGTCGCCTCCGCCAACTGAACAGCAACCTCCACCACTCGCGTGAAACTCGGCCGCGTGAAACTCGACCGGACAGCACACGGACATTGAGGCAAAGAACGTTTCCACCGCCCAATCATGAAACACCGATCGCCAAAAAGCAGTATTACGAAGGCCATTCGACTGGTATTCTGTGCGGATGAATCAAACCTCTCCAACCGCACCGGGCTCGATATCGCCCGATCCATCCCGCGCCCCTGAACTGCTGTCTCCCGCAGGGAACTGGGACTGCGCCGAAGCAGCGGTTGAGAACGGAGCCGACGCGATCTACTTCGGCGTCGACCGCGGCTTCAACGCACGATCGCGAGCCGCGAACTTTGGTCTCGGCGACCTTGCCGAACTCATGCAGATGCTGCGTTTGCGAGGAGTCCGGGGCTATGTGACGCTCAACACACTCGTGTTTCCCGACGAAATGCCTTCGCTCGTCAACGTCGTCGAGGCGATCGCGACGGCCGGAGTCGACGCGGTATTGGTGCAAGATTTCGGCGTGGCGCGAACCGTCCGCGCGATCTGCAGCGAGTTGGAGATCCACGCTTCGACGCAAATGAGTCTGACGTCCGCGGAAACGATCCGCGTCGCCGCCGACCTCGGGTTGTCACGGGTTGTTCTCGCCCGCGAGTTGTCGATCAAGGAAATCACCAAGATCCGATCCGCAACATCGATGCCACTCGAAGCATTCATTCACGGCGCGTTGTGCGTTGCCTATTCGGGGCAATGTTTGACCAGCGAATCGCTCGGGGGCCGCAGTGCGAATCGCGGCCAGTGCGCCCAAGCATGCCGGTTGCCGTACGAATTAGTTTGCGACGGTGAAGACCAACACCTCGGTGACGTTCGCTACCTGTTGTCACCGCAAGACCTCGCCGGATACGCCGCGATCCCCGACATGATCGCCGCGGGCGTCGACAGTCTCAAGATTGAAGGCCGACTGAAAACTCCCGAATACGTGGCCAACATCACCGGCCACTACCGACGAGCGATCGACCAAGCCGTGTCCGGGGGCACGGTGCACGTCAGCAAGCGAGACCGGCAAGAGATGGAACTGTCGTTCTCTCGCGGGTTCGCACCGGGATGGCTCGAAGGGAACGACCACAAACGTTTGGTACCGGGAATACGCGCCGCCAAACAAGGCATCGAACTCGGCGAAGTCGACGAGGTGCGTGGCGACGAAATTCGCGTCAAAGTTGCCGCTGACGTTTCGCTCGGCGACGGATTGGCGATCGCATCGGCCCCGCCGGAGGGCCAACGAGAAGACGACGCGTATGCCGGCAGCGGATTTGCAGACAACCATCAAGGAGGCCGCGTCTACTCACTTCGTCCTGCAAATCGGCCGGGCAAACGACAGTCACAACGTGGCGAAAAGCTCAAAACGGTTTCGACGGGAGAAAGTGTTTGGATCGGGTTTGCCCGCAGTGCAATCGACTTTTCGCGAATCGATGAAGGCGCCGCGGTTTTCAAAAACGACGATCCGAAACTCAACAAAAAGCTCGCGTCCACCTTCGGAGGCAAACCGCGGCGCACGCGTCCGATCCACATCGATGTGTTCGCCCGAGCCGGTGAACCGCTGCGTGTCACCGCAACCGTCAAGAGCATCACGCAGGCAAACGCCGAGCCGGCACCCGGCGGCGATAATCCGATTTGTGTCACCTTTTGCGGTGATCAGCCGCTCGAGGTTGCGCGCAAACACGCGATCGACCAAGAAGTCCTCAAAGACAAACTCGGACGGCTCGGAGGCACGCCGTTTCATCTCGCCACCATTCACTCAGAAATTATTGGTGGCCCCTTGGTACCGCTCGGGGTACTCAATGCCCTCCGGCGGGACCTCGTCGACCGACTCACCGCGAAGCTACAACAACCTCCTCGCCGCACCGTCGACAAGGAAGCCGGTCTCGCGATGGTGCGTGGGCTCCGTGAAGCGGACGCGCTGCTACCAGAATCTGCGCCGGAGACCGGAGTCGCAGCGGACGCTGAAACCGCAACCGGCAACGACGACCAAGCCAAGCTTTCCGTTTTGTGCCGAACCATCGAACAACTTCAAGCCGCGGTCGATGCCGGTGCCGATTCGGTCATCGCCGATTTTCACGATGTGCGTACCCATCGCGACGCGGTTCAGATCGCTCGGGATGCCGGCACACACGTGATGCTGGCATCGATTCGCATGCAGAAGCCTGGCGAGACGGGTCTCATCCGGCAACTGATCCGATACGCCCCCGACGCGGTGTTGGCACGGAACCTTGCCGCAACGGACGCCGCCATCTCGGCGGACATTCCCGTCGTCGCGGACTTTTCGCTCAATACCGCCAATCATCGATCGGCGGAGTGGTTGATCGGTCGCGGAGTGCAACGCGTGACGGCATCGTATGACTTGAACGCCGACCAACTCGATGGGCTGGTCGCCGCCACGCCGGGGCACTGGTTGGAAATTGTAATGCACCAACATATGCCGATGTTCCACATGGAGCACTGTGTCTTCTGCAGCGTCTTGTCGCCCGGCACGAATAAAACAAACTGCGGCCGACCGTGCGACCGGCACGTTGTCCAGCTACGAGACCGGGTCGGTAAATTGCATGTCTTGCAAGCCGATATCGCGTGCCGCAACACGCTGTTTAACGCGACGCCGCAGAGTGCCGCGGACGTAGTCGGATCGCTGATCGAACGCGGTGTGGGCTGGTTCCGCGTCGAACTGCTCGAAGAAGACGCGACCCGCACCGAAGAAATTCTCCGGTTGTATCGCCAACTCCTATGCGGTCAGGTGACTGGGCCGGAGGTTTGGCGTCGCTTATCCGCGGACAACCGAGTCGGTGTGACACGCGGAACGCTCGAAGCCAAACGCGACCCGTTGGCGATTC
>NZ_ANOH01000325.1 GCF_000346505.1 Aporhodopirellula sallentina SM41 | reverse complement strand
CGGCAAACACGGTTTCCTTGTCCGCGCGTCCGTCCCCATCGGTGTCCTCATAGATGAGGATCATATCGTTCGGTTTCGGATCGCCCGGTTTGTAGTGCGGGTAACTCGGCAGCGTTGAAACCCACAACCGGCCTCGGTTGTCGAACCGCATTTGCGCGGGGTTGCCGAGGTTCGGGAATTCTTGTTCGGAAGCGAATAACGAAACCTCGTACCCTTCCGGCAACGTGAACGTTTTCATTGCCTCTTTTTCAGCATCCAAGAAATCCGTGGTGCCGTTCTTTTCACTGAGTCGGAAGTTGGTTTCCACCGAGGAGAGCGGACGAGTGATCGAATCGTCGACTTCAATGGTCGACGATTTGCCTTGTGCGATTGCCCAGATGTTGCGATCGCGGAGAACCGTCATTTGACGGATCTTTTCGATCTCTTCGGGGTAGTTGAAGTTTCCGTAGGGAGCCCATCGTCGTCCGTACGCGTGGACGCCGTTGAGCATGCGATAATCGTTTCGCCAGAACCACGCTTTGTCTTGGACGGCTTGATACAGCAACGGTTTGGGTGACTGCGGGGCCGCATCCACACCGAACAACTCGTTAACCAACAGCGGAGCGAGTTTTTGATAGCCCGCTCGCGAGAGATGCACGCCGTTGATCGTCAACGGTTCGTTCGACTCAGAGAACCACTTCAACGTTGGAGTGAACAGATCGATGAAACCAACCTTTTTCTCTGTCGCGACGGCTTTGACCGCGTCTGCATAGGCACTCAGAATTTCGTTTCGTGCACCCGCATCCGGCAGATCGTATTCGGCCAAATCTTGGGTTGCGATCGGCGTCGCCAAAACGAGACGTGGCGGTTGGCTCACGCCGGGTCGGTAGGAACGCGACAGCGTATGATCGACGAAGGCTCGCAGTTCGTTCTTGAAGTTGTCGACACCTTCGATACCGTCGAATGATTCGTTGAAACCGAAGAACGCGACGATTGTGCTCGCCTTCACGATCGTCAGCCATTCGTCCGGCGCGGGGTAGTGTCCTTCGCCGAAGTGGCCACGAATTTCCGGTCGGAATTGGTTGGCACCGGGGAACGCCCACGGATCTTTGCGGCCGGCTTCGGGGCGGTACGCCGGAGTATGTCCGGGGTAGCCCATGTTTCGAAACGTGAGGTTCGCCTTCGGAAACTGTTCGTAGAGAGCAGTCTCGAAATAGTTAAACAGCTCCATTCTTGATGCGAGCGTGTTGCCGAGGAAGACGATTGATTCGCCCTCGCGAGGTTGAATCGGCAGCGTGGTTTGCGAGGCCTCTGTATCAACAGGAACCGGCTGCAGGTACTTCGGACGCATCCGTTTGAGCTGCTGCAGTTCCGCCTCGGTGAGGCTGGTGATCACGTCCGGGACGACTCCATCGTCGTAATTTCCGTCGTTTGCAGATAACGGTGACATCGACATGCCGACCAACACAACCGATAGAGAGACGCAGCTTTGAATACGACTGAACCGAGAAACTAATTTCATAAGCTTTCAAAGAACCTCGGAGCACTGCGTTGAGAAACGCAACGAGGTATATAGAGGTGGGAGGGGAGGTGGGAAGAATTCTAGAGTTGCGGAACGGCTTGATTTTCGGGTAGCGAAACTCGCCAAGAATTTCGGGAGGGATCGTGAATTAACGAAAGTCTTGGCGACTTTCACTACGACCTAAAACCCGAATTCCTGATCGTGACGCACCACTACGCACCGTTGTGCTTCGTCATTGTACTTCACGATGCGGCGCCCGTGATACCAACACTATGTTACTTTCCTTTCCCGAACGCAAATCCCTTTTTGAGCGAGCGGGCAAACCGAGCGATACCGAATCGTTGCGTCGACCTGTTCGCACGGGGGCTTTATTGATCGAGTTTTGCGAGAAAGCTTTCTGCGTTTTCGATATGGCGTTCCCTCTTAGCGGAATCCATCTTCTTCGCCATGCTGCACATCATCGCCCACCGTGGATTCTTGGCCAGTTCGTCGGAATGATTCCAAATCCAACGCCAATACAATCCGTCCCACGTTTCGCACCAAGGTCCTTTGGCGTAGTGGCTCATTTTTCGAACATAGGACGAGCCGGAAAAATACGGTTTGGTTGTGATCATCCCGCCCGCAGCGTCTTGGCTCATTCCGTAAACGTTGGTCACCATGACCCAGTCATAACTGTCGATGAACATTTCCATAAACCACCGGTAAACGTCATCAGGATCGATCTCGCACAGGAACATGAATCCGCCAAGGACCATCAAACGTTCGATATGGTGACAGTAGCCGGTTTTCAGGAGTCGCGCGATCGTATCATCAATCGGATCGATTCCCGTCGACGCGTCGTAGAAACAATCCGGGATCGCTTGGTGATGTTTCCAGTGGTTGGCCGTTCTCATTGACACACCCTGGTCTTCATAGGTGGCTCGCATGAATTCTCGCCACCCAATGATCTGCCGAATGAATCCCTCGACTGAGTTGATCGGGATGTCGTTCTTGCTAGCGAATTGGATAGTTCGCTCGGTGACCTCCGCGGGCGTCAACAAACCAATATTGAGTGCCGGTGTCAGAACGCTGTGCCACAACCATGACTCGCCTTCTTCGATCGCGTCTTCATACGGACCGAAGTTCTCAAACCGCTCGGAGAGAAAATGATCGAGCCATTGAGACGCCTGATCGTGCGACGTCGGGTAGTAGAGATCGTCGAGCGATCCAGGATGATTCGCAAAGGTGGTCTCGACATGTTCCTTCGCGTTGGTGTCGATCTCGTCCCGTTCGAGTTTGAGGTTTTCCGGAATCGAATTGAGAAGTTTTTTGGGGATCTTCTTGCGGTTGTCTTCGTCAAAGCTCCATTGGCCGCCGACGGGTTCGTCGTCTTCGATCAAGATGTCAAAACGTCGGCGTTGCCATTGATAGAAGTCCGCCATGTACCACCGATTCTTCCCGCCGCGGTAGGACTGGTTTTCCTCAGTCGTGTTTAGGAAACCCGGGTTGGGCAGGAAACGCAGCTCCACGCCGTGTTTTCTGCAGGCGGCATGCAAACGTTTTTCAACGAGGAAATCGGTTGGGTGCGCGACTGCGATTTCTTCGTCTTGTCGAAGCTTCTTTGCGATCTGCTCGATGACCTCATCGGTCGTTTTCGGCGAATCCGGGGCATGCTCGATGTAGTCCGCCGCGATCCCACGTTCATCGAGATTTGCGAGATACCGTTTCATCGTTGCTCGATGAAGCCACAGTTTTTGTTTGTGAAAGTACGCGGGGTGCTTGGGATCGCCGAAGAACAACGAGTGTTCCCACAACGTCACGCGTACCGGCGATTCCTCGAGTCCTGGATGTTCGTTAAAGAGTTGGTGGGGAAGAATCAGCAAATGCACGACGCGTGAGCCTTGGGCGGACGGGATATCGATCGTGAACGGTGTTCACATGTTCTGCCGGGATTGTAGGCAACGATCAAGCCAATTTCTGTGATTCGTTTGCAACCAGAATCGGACTGAATTCAATCACGGTGTTTCAGTATCGCGCAGACGCATCTGTGCTTTGATCTCCGGCGGGAAGTCTTCGATCGAACGGATCTTCATGTCCTTGTATTCGCACTCGGCGGCTTCGCTTTGGATTTGAATTTGACCGTGGGAGAGTGGTTTGCCCCGCAGTTTGAGATCTTCGAGGACCATGAGCACGACACCGTTGGCGACGTGGACCGATGTCGTTCCGATCGCATAAATCTCGAGATGGTTCCATTCGCCGTGCGGTGCGTCGGGCTCGGCACACGAGATCGCGTTGCCTTTTTCCAGGTACACGTCGCTGAGCGGATCGTATTTTCTTCCACGAATGCGAACCGCGGCGCTGGTGCCGCCTAGCGCGAACAGGTCGCCGAGGTCGGTTTCCTGCACCTGATATTCGATGCACGATTTCCAAACCTTCCAAAACGTTCCGTGTTTGCCGGTGCAGTGATAGAGGATGCCGTTGTCACGCAGCCGATCAATGCGGGGCGGCCATTTCTTGTCGCCCCAACGGAATTGCGTGCTGAAGTGGAAGTCTTGAAACTCTTCCAACGTGGTCAGCCCGCCGTAGATTTCACCGCTGATTTGCAGGACCGGTTCGCCATCGATCTCGCTAACTGAGAACACGTTTTTCACGTCCGCGTTGAGCCCCATCGGCGTTCCCTTGGTCGTGTTCTCCGATTGATAGGTTCCCTCGGGAAGCCCGGTCACGCTCGAATGTGGGATTCCCATCCAAACTTCAAAATTCGAAAGGTCTTTGTCGAGAAGAGGGCGCCACTGCTGAGCGGAACCAACGGCAGGTACGCTGAAAGTTGCGAGTAGAACGAGCAGCAGGACAACGAGGAGTTGACGGGGATACATGGGGAGAATCGCACGAAGAGGGAGGTGGGGACTTGCGACATTTTCAGGCGGCCAGACACTCCGTGAGGAATTCGCTGAATGCCGACGTGAAACGCGGATGACGATAGTTCTCGCAACCGGACTGAGCAAGCGGGAAGATCGACGTAGGTGTGAATTTACGGTGGATCGAAATGGCATTCATCTAATCATTCGGTAAGATGAGACCCCTCATGCAAACTGAAAAAACATCACCGACCGTTCGCCATCGTTGGTTGACACTCGCGACGCTCGTTTTCGCGGGCGAAGCGATCTTCTTTTTGCCGTTTGTACTTCCGCGAGTGTTTCGTCCGACTCTCTTGCAGGTGTTCGATCTAACTAACTTGCAACTCGGTTGGGCGTTTTCGGCGTACGGTGTCGTCGCGATGTTGTCGTACTTCCCCGGTGGCCCGTTGGCTGACCGGTTCGGGCCGCGGCGACTGATGTCGATTGCCTTGTTGTCGACGTCGGCCGGTGGTGTCCTGCTGGCGACGGTGCCTGCATCGCAAACGTTGATGATGCTTTATGCGTTTTGGGGGGTCACGACGGTGTTCCTTTTTTGGGCGGGGCTCATACGCGCGACGCGGCAATGGGGCGGTGCGTCTTTGCAAGGCAGCGCGTTCGGTTTGCTCGATGGGGGAAGGGGACTGGTGGCCGCGTTGATCGGTTCTCTCGCGGTGTACGGCTATTCGTTGTTGTTGCCGAGTGATCTGGAAACACTCTCATCGCAAGAACAAAGCCGCGCGTTTGCCAATGTGATATGGCTGTTCACCGGAGTAACGTTCGCGGCGGCTGTTTCGGTTTGGTTGGTATTGCCTAAGGATTCGGCGATGGATCTCAAACACGATTCTCATTCCGCCACACAGCGCGAGCTCGGGAAATGGAAACATTTCCGTTGGGACGGTGTGAGAATGGTTGCGCGAATGCCGAGTGTTTGGTTGCAGGCGATGATCGTTTTGTGTGCCTACGTTGCCTACAAGGGACTCGACGATGTTTCGTTGTACGCGAAAGAGGCCTTGGGGTTTGACAACGTGGCGGCTGCCTATTCGAGCACATTGTCGATGTGGATGCGTCCGGTAGCAGCGGTAGTTGCCGGGGTGATCGCTGATCGTGTTCGTGTCAGCACGATGACCGCAGTCAGTTTTGTTGTGCTAACGATTGGTAGTTCGGTGATCACCCTGGACCTTCTGCAACCCGGAATGTTGGTTGGGTTCTTGGTCGTGATCGCCGCGACGAGTGCCGCGGTGTTCTCTCTGCGCGGTTTGTATTTTGCGATCATGCGTGAGGGAAACGTTCCTTTTCGGCATACCGGTGCGGCGGTAGGTATCGTGTCGGCGGTCGGATACACGCCCGACGTGTTCATGGGACCGTTGATGGGTGTGTTGCTCGATCGCGGACCTGCTTCCTCGGGAGATCCGACACGCGGGCATCAATACGTGTTCGCGATTGTGGCTGGTTTCTCGATCGTGGGCTTCGTGACGACTTGGCTGTTCCGCCGCGTGAACAAAAATGCCAATGCGGTGAACCCTATCGACACCGATTGTTCTGACTCGGTTGAACACACCGTGTGATCGGTTAGGTAATATTGTCGTTCCCGGTCACGTGTCCTTCCACGGAAGGAGTCTTCGCGTGATCTGTCAATTGGTATTCATTTTCGGGCGGAACGACGATGCGGCAACCTTTACTTTCTCGATTCCTATTCGTCGTCATGGTCACGGTGACATTGCCTGGAACGATCTTGAGACCAGGCGAGGTCCGTGGCGAAGATACCGCCGCGCCTCCCAACATTGTTTTGATCATGGCCGATGATCTCGGCGTGGAGGGGCTCGGTTGCTATGGCGGGAAGAGCTACCAGACGCCCAACCTCGATCGACTCGCTGCGACCGGGATGCGTTTCGAACATGCGTACGCTCAACCGTTGTGTGCGAACACGCGTTTGCAGTTAATGACCGGTTTGCATAACCATCGGAATTGGATCAGCTTTGGGATCCTCGATCCGAACTCGCGAACGATCGGACACTACATGCGAGATGCGGGTTACGAGAGTTGCATCGCGGGCAAATGGCAACTGCAAAGTTACGATCCCGTGCACTATCCCGGTGCGGAGAAGCGACGGGGACTCGGGATGCATCCGAAAGACGCGGGCTTCGATCGCTACAGCCTCTTTCACGCGGGAGAGACGGAAGCGAAGGGCTCGCGTTACGCAGATCCGACGTGGTTGCAGGACGGTGAACTGAAGACCGAAGTTGGTAACTATGGCCCGGATGTCTGGGTGAATTACATCGACGACTTCATTCGGCAGGATCACGACAAGCCGTTCTTCGTTTACTACCCGATGGCTCTGCCGCACTGGCCGATGACGCCGACTCCTGATTCACCGTCGTGGCAAAATGTGGATGCTCGGTCGGTCACGGACACGTCTCATTTCCCGGACATGGTTCGTTACATGGACAAATGCGTCGGGAAAGTTTTGGACACACTCGATCAGGCAGGTGTCACCGACAACACGCTGGTTTTGTTCTACAGCGACAACGGGACCGACATCCGTATTCAATCTCAGACCGGCGAAGGTCCGGTCGACGGCGGAAAGGGGGCAACCACCGATGCGGGGACGCACGTGCCGCTGATCGTTCGTTGGCCCGGGAAGATTCCTGTCGGCGTGACCGACACGCTCGTCGATTCGACTGACTTCATCCCAACCCTGCTCGAGGCATCCGGCAACCCGTTGCCGTCGGAGCATGACCTCGACGGTCGCAGTTTTTTCCCGCAGTTGATCGGGGATGAGAACCCCAACGAACGGTTGTGGGTTTATTCGTTTTATGATCCGCGGCCGGGATGGGACAAGGACCGATTCGGTTTCCGTGTCTCGGCTCGCGATCAGCGATGGAAACTTTACGATGACGGGCGTTTGTTTGACATTCAGGAGGACGTCCTCGAAGAGCACCCGATCTCGCCGCACATGACATCACCGGCGACCGATGCGGTCCGCGCACGCCTGGCGAGCGTGATTGAACAGGAATCGGCGAAACGTAGGCCAACCCAGTTGGACGTGGAGCACACCGCCGATGGCGAACGATTCCTGGTGGTCGATCCGTACACCGACCCCGACCTACCGGGACGCAAAGCGACACGAGGGCATTGGACGATCGAGAACGGAACGGCTTCGGTCGCTCATGACGATGAACTCTACGCAAAATACAACAAACACGGCCCGTTGATGCTTTACGAGGTGCCGTACAACGACGCTCATTCGGTCGTCGATATTCGACCCGACGGTTGTCGCACGGTTGTTTTCACAATGGACGCTCAGAACGGTGGCCACGCATTTCGAATTCGGCTGCGCACTCGGCCCGCTGATGGAAAGTTCGGTCCGCCGAGCCAGATCGTGACCTACGGGTCGCGGAAACCAGGTGAGAAAGCACCGATGTTTGTGCTAAGCAAACGCGGTGAAGTTCCCTATCTCGTCGACCGACATTGGAACCGCATCGAAGCGTCCGTGGTCGGTGATTCGGCCGTCGTGACGATCAACGGAGAGACAGTCAGGGTCGAACATCCGCGGATCGCTCAAGCGAAACGTTCCGCCAAGATCGGGTTTTCATTCGGCCGATTCGAGATCCGTGAGTTTCGTCTGACGGCGCAGCCGTTCTTCGACACGCTGGACTACTCGCCCAAGTAAGACGGCGCCGATCCCGGTATCACGAATCACCGCACGTAACGTTGGGCGCTTCGTGGATCGTTCTACTATTTGCCCGGTTTGCTGTAGTGCTGATGTCCAGGCAGCCGTTCCGTCTTGGTATGGAAACCAAACAGGTGATGCTGCCTCTCGTCGACATCGATTGCTTCGATTCGCAGATCCGTTTGATCGATCGGTTGGCGGCTGAGCACGGCGATGTCTCCCTTTTTAAGAGGCAGCCGATGAAACCCGTCGCCTGCCTGAGCAATCTGACCCGGTGGGATGGTGACGCCGTTGATGCTCACGTGCGGGTTCGCGATCCCGGTTTTGATCAAGCAAGGAGAACCGGCGAGGCTTTCGATCGCGACAAATTCGGTGACCGAGTCGACCTTTTTGGCACTTACCAAAAACGCTCCCTGTGTTCGCAGATGATGAAACGCCACATCTTCCCATTGTTCCGGGGACCCCGGGAAAACACGGATCTTCCCTCGCCAACTTTGCAGCAGCATGTCGTGGATGCAGGTCGCAAACGAGAGCGGGCTTTCAATCACCGGATTTCCTTCGGCGTACATCGTCGTCGGAGTCACGCGGTCATGTTGGATGAAGAAATCGAGGTAGTGGTAGGCTTTCTCGGCGTCACCGAGCATCGCGTACATCGACGCCGCTCCGGTCGCGGTGTATCCGGTCACCGGCATCGCACCGACTTTGATGCCACTGTTGAACGTGACGTCGAGCCAATGATCGAGTGTCGTGCGTAGCAGTTTGCCGCCCGCCTCGGTATCAGGATCTAAGACCGCCAACGGATAAAACGCGAGCAGGTGTGAGTAGTGTCGGTGCGGTTTGTCGAATGGGACATCCGCGCCGATGCGAAGTCCATTCTCATCGATCTGAAAATCAACCAGGTTGTCCAACAGGTGCTGCCACTTCGCACGATCGGAATGGTCGAGGTTGTGTTCGTCGTCGATGTCAATCAACGTTTGGCAGGCCCATCGCATCAACGCAATTGTGAAATTGATATCGCGGCCTCGACCGCCGGGATACTCGGGGGACCAGCTGTTTTTGATGTGGATCGTACCATCGTCGGAGGCGACCGGGTTGTCGGCAAGATAGTTCAGGTAGCTGTTGACGGTGCCATGCAACAGCGGAAACAGTTTGTCTCGCATTCGTTCGCGGTCACCGGCGAACTCACAGTGCAGCCAATAATCGTGAAGGATCCAACACAGCATGTCCGGCACCGAGGATCCGAGGGAGGCATCCATGTCTTGCGGAAAGAGGGTTGCCAGTCCCGTGCTGTTTTTCCAACGATCGAGCGTGTTGTTGTAGAGGTTTTCTGCATGGCGATCGATCGAGTTGCATAGCGATTCGCCAACTGACAGGCGGTTGGCGGTCAGGTGAGTCCAGTACTGTAGTTCGACGTTGAGGTCACCCCAAACCATGGGCCAGAAGGTCTTGTGGTACCAAGGCCCCATCAGGTCCATGATCGGACCGTTGCCGCGCGTCGCCGACGCGAACTTGTACATTTGGATCCAATAGAACGCTTCCTTTTCTGGATCATCGATGCTGAGAAAGCTCAACGGATAGTATTCGTGCCACCATTTTCGATGCGTGTCGATCAGGGTGTTGTCGGCCAACAAAGCCTCGGCGGTTTGCAGGTTTTGTGTGACGACCTCACGGCTGTTTTTATCCGGGAAGCTGTGGTGAACGCTCGCAAGGAGAAATTGTTGTCCCTCTTCTTTGCCGATCGCTTTCCAACCCGTCGTGGTTTCCCCGCGGTGTTGATAGAGTTTCTGCAGGCAATAGTGGACTCCGTCCTCGACGGTTCGCGTTGGTGCGGGCGGCATCGGCAACGGGGCCTCGCGCATACGGTCCCACGTTCCTCCCTTCGGGCCGCCTCCCGCGTCGAGAGTTACGCGGACCGGAGGCATCGGCTCGTCGGGATGCCAAGTGATTTTGACTGACTCACCGTCGGCCGCGTCAGTTTCAAAATAGATCACGTCGTGATTACTGTGTGAAAAACCATGCACGCGGTACTCGCCACGATCGGTTTGGATGCTGCCGGTCAGTTCCGCGTTCCATAGTCCCAGTCGCAGGTCCATCGACTCGATGCTTCCCTCGGAGGTCAGGTCGAAATGTCCCAGAGGCAATCGGCTGCGGTAGATCCACAGGTTCTCGTTGCCATCGTGAGGAAGTCGGTGGTCGTAGTAGTCGTGTCGTCCCACGTGCAGCGAGATCACGTTCGGACGATTAGGGTCGGATTGATAGAGCAAGAAGCCGACGTTTCCGTTGCCCGTATACGGAGCGACTTCCCACCGGTGTGGGACCCGGTCCCAAATCATGTCGAACTTTTCCAAGAACGACTCGAAGTCCACGTTCAAATTTGGAACGTGAGGGGCGTTGCGTATTGAGACGGTGGAATACTTCTCCGGTGCAGCCGCTCTCCATTTCAGATTCCTCAGTTGAGGAGCCTTGCCCTGCCATCGCTCGCCGACTCTCTTTCGGTTGGCTTTGGTTTTCAGCGTTTCCTGGTAGCCGATGCGAAGCTCCGCGGTGTCCTTCCAATTGGCGAGAGTCTCGCCATCAGCGTTCTGGAAATCGGAAGGAGCGAGTTCAATCTTTTGCCATTGCTCACCCCCGGTTAGTTCGATCACGGCCGCGTACGCATCGACGCCGATAACCAAGGAGTTTCGTTGGTCGCTTTGTACCTCGATCGACAACGTCGCGTTGGTCGGGGCTGACCATTGGTCGTCGTTAATCTTGTGAGTCCGACGCGGCCAATCGGTGGGCTTGTAGCTGAACCACTCTTTTTGCCAGTCGCCGACGAACGTTTCGATCGTCAAACTCTTCTGCAAGGTCGGTTGGACGCCGGAAGATCTCAGTTCATCCGGAGAGACTGTTGACATTAACGAGGAAACGTTGAATCGATCGGTTTGATAGGTTCGGTAGTAGTAACCTGCTCCCGTCACCGGTTCAGGCAATTGGTAGGTCACGTTGGCGTACGCCCACAACGGACGGTCCGTGTCGAGCAAAGGCAGTTCTCCCGTCCACTTATCCTCACCACGTTTCGCCGGCACGTGGTGCCAGTGGCGTGTTCGAGGGTTATACCGATCGTTGATCGTCGCGTTCGGGTTGCCTTGTTGGGTGTAATAGATATCAACAGCGAGGATCAGTTGGGAGGTATCCGGAGTCACCGACAAGGAAGGGATGTGGTTATCGGTTTGCAGATTCAGACGTGTTTGCGGTGTCTGAGGCCACTGGAAACTGCCCTTGAGATGTTCATCAAACCAGAGCTGCGTGGCGACTTCGAAATCAGCCGTATCCTGGTGATTGTGATGTGGAGAACACGTGACGCGGAATTGTTCGGTAGTGATTTCTCGGACGGCCTTTTGCAAATCGTCGATACGTCCATGAAAGTCGTTCGACGGACTGAGGAAAACGATCGGGCAATCAATCCGTTTGAGATGAACGTCGTCGGCGATCGTGTCCGCGTAGAGTTGGTCGTCTTCGTCAGTCATCCGATTGCTGATTCCGCCGCACGAGGGAGCGGCGGCTTTGATACGTGGATCCGAACCGGCGGTCAGCACGGTCAACTTGCCGCCCATCGAATGCCCGTAGACGCCGAGCCGGTCGGCGTCCACTTCCGGTTGACTTTCGAGAAACGTCAACGCCCGCCGTGCCCCGAGAGTGCACAGGAACCAGGGGTTGTTTCGCGGCGACTCGACCGTGTCCAGCGTCCATTCTTCTGGCTTGACGTGGGCGAAGTTGTTCTTGGGATTGCGGCACGGTGCGTGGTAGGCATCCAAAGCTCCCCAGTCCGTCGTCACTCGGTAGTCCGGGTGATCGGTCTGCTGATTCCAAAACAACTTCACGACGTCGGAATTCACTCGGTAATCGGGGGCCGAGATTCGCCCCGCCCACGCGATCGAAATGGTTGCGTATCCTCGTTTGGCGTTGGTCAGCACTGCTCGCGAGTCCGCGTATTGGCCACCGCCGTGGATCTGCAGCAGACCGGGAAGATGGCTGGCCCCTTTCGGGTATCCGTAGACCGCCGCCATCATTGCTTTTTGATTCTTAAAGATGCCAATCCGGTAACGAAGCACCTTCATCACCACGCCATCTTCTTCCCATTCGTGAAGGACTTCGACGTCGAGCGGTTCGGCTCGAGGGTCGAAGTCGTTCCACAGTTGGTCAAACGTTTGCGGAGCGACGGAATTACCGGGTTGCGATTCGAGCGGAGGCAGGGTTTCACCGGCCGTCACACACTTGAGGCCACCCGATGCGGCGACGCACAAACTCACCAGAATAGGAAACCAAACTTTACGAAGCGATAACACGTTCATGCTCGATCGGTGGGGAAAAGGGCAGGGAGAAAGGTGGGAGAGCGTGATGCGAAATCACGCGTGGAATCGATGCGGCGGCCAGCGTCGGTTGGCAATTCAGGCTAGTGATTCGAATCACTCGCGGTGGTCTCCAGGACCTCGAGTCCGCGCCCGGAATGACGATGGAAATAGGGGAAGACCCCGTCGCCACCATCCATGTAACTCTGCGCGGATCCCCAAAATGATCCGTTATGATAACCCCGGTAGGCGCTCGTATACGGAGTCTCGTGGATCTTCGCGACAACTTCTTTGAGGAGCAACCGAGTGCGGTAAATATCCATCAGACGCACGTGCATGAACATCGTGTCCCACTTGCCGTATTCGGCCTTGTGAGCTTCATCGATGATTTTCTCGATCTCATCAATCGCGGGTGACAGGTTGTTCGCAAACGCCACCGGATCTTGCTTGGACAGATACTCACGAAACGCGTTCGTTTCGATTTCGAGCGCCCGGCACGAATGCATGTGCACGGCGACTTGATAGGTGAAGTGTGCCTGGAAGTAGTCGTTCCGATTGTCCGGAATCTCTTTCGCTAAATCCTGTGTCGATTGCCACAGCGGGGGAAAGAAATCGGACGTGTCGACTAGCACCGCGTTGGCTTGCTTGAAGTGGTTCGCAAAGTCTTTCATGGACGCGAGGTCGCGACCGGATTGAATCGTCTTTGCGTAGCGTTTGAGCAGTTCCTGTATCTGGTATTGAACCAGATGTTCGCCGCGAGCTCCGCGCCAACGATACGGGTCTGGCATCTCGGTGCGGAGATACGGAATGTCGTAGTACTGTTTGCGAAGCGAGGTGAGTTTGGGGGCGAGTTCCGGAGAGAATTCTTTGGCATACCATCGCTGGAGATAATCATCCATCGCGTCCTCGGGCGTTTGTTTGAGCGCCGGTTCCGCATCCCAAAGAAAGTCCGTGATTGCTTCGACGGACATCGCCGCGGGGCGAATTCCACTGACGTTGATGATCGCGTATTTCGTCGCACCCTTTTCGACGTATCGTTTCAGTTCGCTGTAGAATCGTGCCGGCGGAACGCCTTCGGTGGTGCGGTTTTGTGTGTTCATCATCATCATGACGTGATAATACAGACCGTCGCCTTCTTCGACGTGAACACCGCCGTCATCACGCATGAATCCGCGTCCATCGTCGGCAAACATCTTGCAAACGCCGTCGGGAATTTTCAGCAATCCGTCGTTGTAAAATCGTCCCTGTTCGTTCCACAATGCAGCAACAATGGTCGCATCAGGATCGATCTCTCGCACGATGTCGGTTTGCGTTTGCATCGCGTCGGCGATCACAACCGCTCGTCCGGCGTCACTCTTGGGAGCGGCTGGGTCGCTGTTCCAGAACGCACCGTCACTTTCACCCCGGAATCCGATGATCCACGCGACTTCTTTGTCGGCTTGAGCCGCGACGGATTTGCGCCATGCGTCGACCAAAATTTCCTTTTCCGTGATGTAGGAAAACGGAACCTTCTCGGGCCAGTGCATCATGTTCAGCCCCAGCGGTGTCACGTGATGGTGCGTGATGATCACGCCCCGTCGCTTGCACAGATCGTACACCGTCGCGTCGGGGAATGGTGCAGACTCTGGAATGATCATATTGCCTTTGCAACGAAGTAACGTTTCGAGGATCTTGTCCATCCATTCCATCGAGATGACGTTACCGCCGAGCGGATCGCGATGCATGCCGTCGTGCAGTTCCTCATCGTTGATGAACCATCCTCGATGTTCGAACGTCGGTGTTTTCGACACGACATCGAAATCGGATTCAATGGTGATCTCTCGGCGTCGCTTCGGTGCATTGTCGGTGAAGACGTACATCGGATCGACGCCGAGAACCTGTTCGCAAAACGAGTAGATCGCGTAGATCGTTCCGCGTGTATCGGAACCTACCGCCGTGATGGCTCGGTTATGCTTGACTCGTCCCTGCGTGATGCGAAATTGCTCTGCACCATCGGGCACGTCGCTTTCGAACAACGGGGCTGTGTTCTTTTGAGATCCGAACGCGATCACCGGTCCGCGCCAGGCACCTCGCGTGTCGTCGCGGAACACGACCGGAGGATACCCAAACACTTTGTACCAATCCCGCTCTGCGTTGCGGATCGCGGCTTGGATTGCTGGATTCTCGTAGTCAGCCGACATCACCACCCACGGCGTGTCGCCGTCGATCACGATCGGTTGGTTGGCCTCTTCCTGAGGGATGCTCCGCACGGCGGTGAAATGGGTTTCGCCGCATGCGTTGCCGTGGAAGAGGCATGACGTGACGACGGTCAAAACGATCATGATGGGAACGGATCCACACGCACCCGTGCATCGTTTCTTCGAGGTCAAGCCATTCCGAGTTGGGCGAGTCGACATATTTTCTACTTCCGAATAATCACGCAAAAACGCTGAAACTACTGAGAGATCCAAACACGAGCGAAGCTTCTATTCCACGTCTTCACCTGCTTCCATTTCGGCACTAGCCGAGTTCAGGTACGCGGCACGTTCTTTGGCAATGTAGTCCTCGTCCGCTTCGATGACGGTGGGTTCACCGCCTCCGCCGCAACCGACCAACGCAATGCAACTGACCATGAAGAGAATTTTGAGATAGGAGTTCATGTGGTGTCTTTCAGGAAAGGGAAAGATGCCGCCGCATCGTGGGACGCGGCGACACCGGTTGAAAATTGTCTGCTTACGCAGAACGCAACGTTCTAGAATTCAGAGTCGATCGTTTCTTTGCTGGCTCGAGTGCCAAGAGCACCCCAAAGGCCGTACGGACTCTTCGATCCTGGAGCACGAGCACCGGTTTGACCCAGTGCGACGGATCCATGATTTGGGTCGCCTGCCTCGATCGAATCGGTGATGAACTTCACCGCCCCGTCACCCATCAGAACATGGCATCCGCCTTGGTGACGGCTCGAAGGGGGACAGACACCGTCATAAGCGGAATTCGTCGTCACGCAGAGCGGCTTGTTGGGGCCGTGGATCGTATTGAAAGCACAGAGGATCATTTCCGATGCCGCCCACAGAGAACCTCGCGCAGTGTTGGACGAGTCACTCAGGCTCGCGTCGAGCCAGAACTGCGGTCGCTCGGGATCGATCATGCCGGCGTTGTTCAAGCACAGGCCGGGGTTGGCGAGCACGTTGCTCGACGTAGGACGTGTGGCACCGGCGTCGTTTTGGATCGTGCGGGTATCGTTGTCACCAAGGTCGGTCGCGATTTCGCCCATCGCGATGGTGTTGGAAAGACCATCGAGAACATCGCGGAAACGGAATTTCTGGTACTTCGCGAACATTCCGCGGTGGGCGGCACGTGCGATCTCGGCACTGCCGCTGTCGATTACGTTGATGTCGCCGGTCGTGCGGTTCCCGTACTTGTAGTTGTGCGGCGAGTCGCCGATGCAGGCGACGTAGTTGGTTCGGCCGAGTGCAGGCAATCCGACTCCCGGATCGCTCGGGCATCGGAACGTCGGGATCTCAGTCGACCACGGATCATAGTCGCGGTAGAAGTAGTGAGTCCCCGGGCCCATCGCTCGGTAGTCACCGGTTGAGTTGCGAGCCGTGGTTGCGAAAACGAGCGTGCCGTCCCCGTCAGCGTCGTAGGGGTTGGAGATCTGTTCCCACAATGCTTGTTGCTCGATGAACGGAGTCAAAGGAACCAGAGCGGACACCTTCATTCCGTTGGCACCACCGGATACCTGCCAATAGACACTGAGGTCATAGTTGGCGGTCCCGTCACCTTGCTGAGGCAATTGCCCGAACGCGGCGTGGTAGTTGTGCATTCCCAGGCCGATCTGTTTAAAGTTGTTGCTACAACTCATTCGCCGGGCTGCCTCGCGTGCTGCCTGGACGGCGGGCAACAGCAGACCCACCAACACGCCAATAATCGCGATCACGACTAGCAACTCCACCAGCGTGAAGCCGCCCCGGCGTTCAAAAGTACGTTTCATCTTCAACACCTTTCACAAATTTGAAAAATCGAAAAGTCCCACTTTGCCGCTGATGCGAGTTTGTTCGCCGCAGGTGCTCTTTTGTGGTTGGTTTCAACTCTATGCGTTGTGGTGGCGCCGCCAAATCGTGTATTCGTACGATATATAGTGTTTATTTCTCAGTCACAATATCTGGATGGAAGGCACTCTGAAGACCATTATTTCGCTCGTCGTCTGCACGGGGATGTTCGCATTCACCGTCACCAAAGAGAGGCAATCGCCCCCTCAATGGAACCGGTTTTCGTTGGCGTCGCTCGAGCAACGCTTAGTCGAGATCGATGAGAAGCTGCACACGCTGCCTTCGCTGAGTCTCCGCGGCGGTGCCGGTGCCATCGGATTCCGGTCGGTCTCGTACAGCGATGCTGCGAACCGCATTTGGGTCGAAATCCGATTGGACTCTGTTGAATTGATCGACCAAGTTGTCTTGGTGCCGACGATCTGGCGTGACGCGAAACAGGGCTTTGTTGCTGACGGTTTTCCACGTGAATTCGAGATCCAGATCGGGATGCGAGATGATCCCGAAGGCACCGTCATAGCCCGATTCGATCAGGACGACGCAATCCTGCCGCGGCTTGCACCTTTTGTCGTTGATCTTCCCAACCCCATCGCCGGCGAATGGATCCGTATCGACGCGAGCCTTTTGTCGCCGCGCGTTTGGGACGGGCGTTTTGATTTCCAGTTGTCCGAAGTGATGGTGTTCAGCGGGGAGGAGAACGTTGCCCTTCATCAGGAAGTCGTCGTTTCTCAGTCCGCATATGAGACCGTGATGTCTCTGCAGAAACAATTCCTGGTCGACGGTTTCTTGCCATACCTCATGGACGCTCCCGAAGGAAAACACAGCATCGCGTACCTATGCTCTCTCGAAAAGGGACAGCAATGTGAGTTGACGTTTGACCTCGGTACGTCTCATCCGGTCGAACGCATTCACCTGCATGGGCCGGATGTCAGCGATACCGTTCCCCAGGCACAACCGTCCGACTACGGAATCCCACGATCCGTGAAAGTGTGGGGCAGTCAGTCTCGCCAATTCGATAACGCGAAACTGCTGTGCGAACTCGAGATGCCGACGGTGTATGACGTCGCCCCGATCATCGCACGGCGTTTTCCTGTGTTTGATTGTCGCTATGTGCGGATCGTTGCATCCGGTTCCGCCCGGAGTACGATCGATCCTCATGACGATGCGAAAATCGGATTCGCGGAAATCGAACTGTTTGCCGATGGAAAAAATGTCGCACGAGATGTTGCCGTCTCCGTCAACGATGTTGGCAGTCTAGCGGGCCGGCGGCTCGTGACGATCAATGATGGCAGTAATTTTTATGGCGAGATCATGCCTACTCGGGCGTGGTTGCAGGAACTCGCCGAACGGCATGAACTCGAAAACCAACGACCGCAAATTCGCAACGAACTGCAGCAACGCTACGCACAGCAGACCGCGAACCTTCGCCGCATGACTTGGTTGGCAGTTTTCCTCGTGGTCGCGATCGGGTTTACGGTATTAATCACGCGTCTGGTTCAGATGCGGCAACTTAGCGAAATCAAAGAACGCTTCGCGGCCGATTTGCACGATGAACTCGGTGCGAACCTACACACGATCGGCTTGTTGAGCGACCTCGCCGATGACGCGAAGGAATCACCCGACGACTTGTCGCTCTTCCTGCAACGGATTCGCAGCGTTACCGAGCGAACCGGCGTCGCGATGCGGCACTGCACCGACATGCAAGACGCGAATGAGTTGTACGCCGGATTTCGAACAGACATGAGTCGCACGGCCGAGAGAATCGCGGTGAACCTGGATCATGATTTGACCGTTACCGGCGAAAACTATCTCAATCGACTGAAACCTCGTATACGGTTCGATCTGTTCTTGTTTTACAAGGAATGCCTTGTCAACATCTGCAGACACTCCGGTGCGACCCAACTCGTGACGCGTCTGGCTGCGGATGCGAAGGAAATTCGTTTAACCGTCAGCGACAACGGGCGTGGATTGAAGGACGGTGGCGTTGATTCGGTTCCTCCGTCGCTGCATCGACGTGCCCGATTGCTCGGTGCCGATATCAGTGTGGACTGTCCACCGAGCGGTGGCACATGTGTGCATCTTACCCTTCGACCTCACCGGTGGAGATTTCGTCGATGACTTCTGACAGTGCCAGTCCGAATGCGATTCGCGTGATGATTATCGAAGACCATCCGGAATACCGTGAGGTCGTCGAGATCGCGCTGCAGAGGGAAAGCGACTTTCGTCTGATCGGAACCTACGGCGCCGTCGAGGTTGCGCAGCGGAGTCTACAGAACCGCGACGATCGCAATATGCCCGACGTGATATTGTTGGATTTGAACCTCCCGGGAATTCAGGGGCTCGACGCCATCGCGGGTTTGTCGGAGATGTATCCTGGTGCGAAAATTATCGCGCTGACTCAGTCCGAAAAGGAAGCCGACGTGATCAACGCCATCTCACTCGGGGCGTCAGGCTATTTGGTGAAGTCGGCGACGGTGACACAAATCAAGAACGCGATTCGAGGTGTCGTCAAAGGCGAGGCGACGTTGGATTCACGCGTCGCGAAGTATGTACTCGATGCCATCCGCTCGTCACCGCCCGTCGAGCAGATCGACGGACACCTCACGCCGCGCGAGTTGGAAGTTCTGGAACTGCTCGCCGACGGACTGACGAAAAAGGAGATCGCGCGTGTGCTGAGTTTGAGCACGAGTACCGTGAGCACTCACGTCGTTCACGTTTTTGAAAAGCTGCAAGTGCCCAACGCACCCGCCGCAATCGCCAAAGCCTTCCGCAGCGGTCTGTTTCGTTCGTAAAATGCACGATGGCAACTCGGCATTCTCACTTAACAAAGACGCATCAAGCACCGCGAACTATCTGAAACCTCAACCGATTAGCCGACGGGCATTCGCTCCGGTTGACCCTTTCAAACCGCGGCGAATGCCGATCGTCTGATAACTTCTCAAATGGGTTCGACACGATTGAAATCCGCCGACATCGACTACGTCGTCTATGAAGACGGTCCCGCCCACTATCCCGTCGCGTCCGTCCGCCACGCTCTTGGCGGCAACGACGCGTAGTTCGGGATCAGCGCGATCATCAGTAGGAACAACCCAACCACGATATGGTTTTGGTGCGCGGGCGGCGGTGGAAGGACTGCGAAGCGCCCCCACAGCACCAAACCGATGCTGACGACCAAAATGCCCAAATGCGCGCGCCGTGTCGGATGCCAGTAAGACAATCCAGAAAGCGTCGCGATCAGTAGAGCGATTCCGAAATCACCCCACAGGATTGACGAATCCGACTGGACCGAGAAAACAAACGGACTCGCCGCGAGCCAAACTGCGGTCATGATTTCAACAACGCGTCCCCACATTATTTCACCTCTCTGGACAATAACTGTTCGGCAGCCATATCGAGCTTCTCTTGGCGGTTGCCCCAAAAAGCGTCCCACAGCAATCGCCAATCGTGATTGTCCACCCACACGATTCTCAGATAGGCGAGCGATACCCGGACCTCATCCCAAGCCCAATAAACCAGAATCAGCGAGATCGTCGCGGTGACGAGGCATAGGAAGCACCACTCCCCGACAACGAACGCCTGAAGTACCACGAGGATCACGCTCACGATCCCGAGCGGGATAACATCGATGCCGAACAAGATCACCAGCCAAGGTCGGTATTGCCACCGACGTGGCGATCCGGCGAACCCCAGTATTGCGTCGCCGAGGTACGCCAGCACGCCCAACGCGGCGTCGTGAATTCCTAGCAATCCGTACATGGATTTTGCGGTATCGGATTTCAAAACCCGGTTACTCCCGTCACCGAAAACGGGATCCCACGTGCTGTCGATCAGGTCCCATTGATAGAGCGAAAGATGAGAAGATATCAATGCCGCGACAAACGCCAGCAGGCAAATCGGAATCCGCTGGCTCCACGCCGACGGGTTGTGGCGGTACGGAGGGACTGGGCGATTGAGGTCTTCAACGGGCACACTCGCAAAACTCATGACTCACGATACCCCATTGAGTTCGTACCACTGCTCCGGATCTTCTTTCAAAAGAGCCGTCATTTTCGGCAGCGTCGTGCTGAGTGAGTGCGTCGGTTCCCATCCGAGCAGGTCTTTCGCTCGGGTGATATCCAATGCGTAGTGATCGTCCGCCATGTCGACCATGAACGGTTTGATAAACGCGTCCCCTCCTTGCACACAGTCGGTGACCGCAGCGCCGACTTTGGCGACCGGTTTGGGGACATACAGCGTTTTCCATTCGGTGCCGTGCAGTTGTTTGCCAATCAGGTTTTGCAGGGCTGAGTACGGCATCGGATCAGGTTCGCCGATCAGAATCGCGGTTTTAGGTTCGATACGATCGCAATGTTCGACCGAGCGAACAATCGCGTCGGCCGCATCGTCGAGATGCACGGCCGATTGTCCCGCTTCCTTGTCGCCCGGGAAAAAGTGACCTTGGAAATCTTTCTCGTAGATACGTTTGAGCTGTTGGACGATCGTGGGTTGTCGTCCGTAGTCGGTATAGACGCCGGAAATACGCAGGAAGACGGAATTAACGTTGGGATGTCCCTCGCGAATCAACCGCTCTGTTTTGATCTTGCTCTCGGGATACGGCCACTTGGCCTGGAACGGACTGTCTTCCCTGATCTTCTCGCCGACTTCACACGGTGCATGCACCAACATGGTGCTGGTGAAAACGAACTGTTCGCACTCAAACTCTTCGAGTTCGTTCAGCAACCGGTCCGTTCCATTGACCGTCACCGTGTCATAGAGATCGCTGTCTTCACCCGAGAAGTCATAAAACGCGGCCATGTGAACGACGCTAGCGAGCTTTCCGTCTGTGAGCGAATGCACCTTTTGCATCGCCGCCCGAACGGACGCCGAACGCGATACATCACACTCGATATCCCGAACATGGGGATGTGATTTCGGTGGTTCGGGAAGGCCCACGCGGTCAAAACCGAAGACTTCGTAGCCCGATTCCGCCAATCGCGTGCAAACAGGATGGCCGAGCATTCCGGCACTTCCGGTGACGATTACGGCGGGGCGTTTGGTACACATACTTTCTCTACAGATGCGAATGGGTTCGATGTTGTTTTGCTGTTGGCTGATTCACGCAATTGCAATGCCAACCCCCGTGGTGGAGCGTTCTTTCATCGCGAGTTGCTCGCTCGTGGGCTGGACGCTCGTGGGCTGGACGTTCGCGGTTTGGTCGCCTCGGAAACGCGTTCAATCGTCCGACGTCGCGGCCGGCACGCTATTGCAGAGTCCAGTAGATCGAAAGGCCTCCGAGGTAGGCGATCAATACCGCGAATGAGTCGACTCCCATGCCGAGTATCGTGCGGTCACGCCGCTCTAAAATTCCGCAAAGGTACAGACATGTGACGATCACACCGATCGTTCCCAGGAAAGCTGCGGACGGTTGCAACGCATCGAAGATCGGACCTTCCCGATACGCCAACTCCGCAGGCAGGAATAACGCGATTTCGAGACTGTTGGTGCCGAGAATATTTGCCGCCGCCATGCTGTAGGCACCAAACCGAACGGCGGAGTAGGTTGTGCTGACTTCGGGCAAGCTCGTTGCGAGTGCGACCAACGTCGCGCCGACAATTCCTTGACCGGTGCCTGTTTGATTTGCGATCGCTTCGCCCGATTTGGCAACAAGGTAGCCACCGATCAGGATGGCAAACGACGCAAGCGCGAACATCGCGATCAATTGCCCCGTGGAAACATTTCGAAACGCTTCGTGGTGAGCGTCTTTGAGATCGCGTGCCGATTCCGGTGGCTGGGCAACGTCACCGCGTGGTTCCCCACCGGGGATCGCCTTCGTATCGGTACATCAACCATACCGAACCAATGTAGGCAACAAAGAGAAGGATCGGCCAAACACCGATTCCCGCGACGTCATACAGTTCGCCCGTCGTGACTGCCGCCGACGCCAGCGATACCAAACCGATCAACATCATTCCTGCCATCAACAGCGATGAGTTCGGCGAGAAAAGCGTGAGCGGACGTCCACGCAGTACAAACGCATCGATGATCGCCAATACCGCAATCTGCATGACGACTCCGCCGAGCAGATTCGTTCCGGCCAATTCGCCGGCACCGGAATAGGAGGCGGTGAGCGTGGTTGCGAGTTCCGGCAGGCTCGTTGCCCCTCCGAGCAGCAGCGCACCGGCGAACGCTTGACCTAAACCCGTCCGGTCGGCAAACAAGTCGACATACTTGCTGAGTTTGGTGCCGGCGAACCAAACGAGCACCGCACCGATAACAAAGATGGCTGCATTGAGCCAAACCGAGTTGCTTTCGAATTCTGTGAGAGCAGACATGATGGGCGGCGACGCAAGTTTTGCGCCGCGTTCACGGCACGCCGTCTGCAAACGGTGCCAGCATGATCCAGTGGTTTCAAAACAGCGATCCGATCGTGCAAGCATTGCTTGCGGGAACGTTCACGTGGGCGTTGACCGCACTGGGCGCGGCGATTGTGTTTGGATTGACTCGCGTCAATCGCATGATCTTTGACGCGATGTTGGGCTTCGCCGGCGGAGTAATGCTGGCCGCGAGCTATTGGAGTTTGCTGGCTCCGTCGATCGAGGTTGCCAATGAGCTCGGCTGGCCGTCGTGGCTTCCCGCCGCGGTCGGATTCCTTTGCGGTGGAGCGTTTCTTTACGGTCTCGATCGAACCTTGCCGCACTTGCATCGCGGTCATCCCGACGATGCGGCCGAAGGTATCCAGACCGCATGGCAACGCAGCGTTCTGCTGATTCTCGCGATCACACTTCACAATATTCCTGAGGGATTGGCGGTCGGTGTGGCGTTTGGCAGCGCAGGGTCGGGCCAGGCGATCGCGAGTCTCGGCGGCGCCACTGCGCTAGCGATCGGAATCGGATTGCAAAACATTCCCGAAGGTGTTGCGGTCGCAATTCCTCTTCGCAGTGAAGGGATGAGTCGCAAGAAGGCTTGGTTGATCGGTCAGGCGTCCGCGTTGGTCGAACCGCTGGCTGCCTTCGTCGGTGCAGCGGTCGTGGTTCACATCACTCCCGTGTTGCCCTTTGCACTGAGTTTCGCTGCGGGGGCGATGGTCTATGTCGTCGTCGAAGAATTGGTGCCCGAAACGCAACAAGAAGGCAATGAGGACCTCGCCACATTGTTCCTCATGATCGGCTTCGTCGTGATGATGATTCTCGACGTTTCACTCGGGTAGCGTGTCGACCAAGTTGGTCGATTGGCGTCGTTGACGTGGCGTGTTTGTCTGATGCGAAGTCGGCGGGGTGGAACATTCTTTGCGGCGGAGTCGGTTATCACTCATGCGATCGAATTCGAGTTGGTCGCAAATCAACCAAGTCCGCAAACCAGAGAGAGCAAATGACCGATTGGATAAAGGATTTTCTCGAACAGTTCGGCGCGTTCGGAGTCGGAGTGCTGATGCTCGTTGAAAATATCTTCCCGCCGATACCGTCCGAGGTCGTGATGCCGTGGGCGGGTTATTCCGTTAGCCAGGGCCAGAATTCCTTTGTTGCCGTTTTGCTCGCTGGTAGTGTCGGATCGTTTCTTGGTGCGATGGCATGGTACTACGCCGCCCGTTGGGTTGGAAAGGATCGACTGCAACGCTGGGTGGAAGGCCATGGAGCTTGGTTGACGGTCACGCCGAGCGATCTCGATCGGGTTGATGAATGGTTCGAGAAGTGGGGTGCCGCGGCGGTATTGATTTGCCGAATGATTCCCGGTGTCCGAACGTTGATCAGCGTTCCCGCCGGTTTCGCCGATATGTCAATCGGACGCTTTTCGTTGTTCACGGCGATTGGAACCGTGATGTGGACGGCGTTGTTGGCTGGGCTCGGATGGTGGTTGGGTGATCAGTACAGCAATCTCGCAAAACCGCTCGGTTGGGTAAGCACGGCGGTTGTGGTGCTCATGTTCGGTTGGTGGATCTGGAGGCTGGTCACGCAGCACTTTGCTTCGCGACAGACGACATAACGACACCGGATCGCTGACGCGGTCATCAATCCGAACCTTTGCCGTGCCTTTCGGCGCACTTATCTTCCACCCATCCCAAAACGAACAGGGTGAACAACGTCCCTATCGTGATCGCAACCGCGAGCGGGACACGTTCGACCGCGGTGGCCACGCCGATTCCCGCGGTGAGATAGATGGTCGCCGCAGTCGTCAATCCTTCCACGCCTCGATGTTCTTCATGAACGATGGTTCCGGCGCCGAGAAAGCTGATCCCGACCACGATCGCTTGCAGGATGCGAATCGGATCGGCCTTCAATAGTTTGTCAGATTCTTCATGTTCGAACTGCCCCACGATCTCTTGGCCCAAAATCATCATCAGCGCCGAACCGGCGCAGACAAAAATGTGGGTTCGTATTCCAGCAGGTTTTCCCGCGAGTTCACGTTCCAACCCGATCACAGCACCACAAACGGTGGCGATCGCGATGATTTGCAAATTGGCGAGGTCGGCGGAGTCAAGCATCAAAGCGTTTTTCACAAACGGGCAAGAGCGAACGGAAAGCGAGACCCGGTTTGATGCAGCAACGCCGCATCCGCGTGAACAGAGTCTCAGTGTCAACGAAGTGAGATGCCTATTGGAAAACCTCGTCGATCAATCGGCCAGATGAAATCGACTCTGACGACGTTGGTGCCACTCGACCCTTAGCAAACGAGGCCAGCACCAACCGGACGGTGAGTTCTCAAATAGGTACGTAACGTTACTGCAAAACCAGTACCCGGAAGGAAGCTTTCGCCGTTGTTTGTCGGAGAGTAATCACTGTTCGCTCACGGGCATGACGTTTGCTGCGTTAACGCGATCCGCAGACTGTTCGATGAACCGAACGCGTCCGCACAAGCTCGTCCGCTACGTCCTGACTTGTCCGCTACACCCAGAATCGTCCGCAACGCCAGACTTTTCTACAACGCACCCAATTGTCTGCGACGCACCGGCAATTCTTACACTCATCGCCTTGGTCACCGCGTGATTGAAAACGTCTCCCAGTCAACGCTTGATACCGCCGGCGCGGGAGCCGATTCGATTGCGAGGCTATTCTATGTGATGGTCTTTGGCGGTGTGGCGATTTGGGTGATCGTTGTCGGTTTGTCGATCTACGCAATCGTTCGTCCCGGCAAACACAACGAGCGAGCCACGCGTTTTTTAGTGATCGGCGGAGGTGCTCTTTTCCCAACGATCGTGTTAACGGCGCTGCTGTCGTACGGGCTCGCGATGCTGCCGGAATTGCAACGCCCCGCACCGCAAGGCAGTCAAGTAATTGAGGTCGCCGGAGTGATGTGGTGGTG
>NZ_ANOH01000324.1 GCF_000346505.1 Aporhodopirellula sallentina SM41 | reverse complement strand
ATCACGCGAGCCGATCGATCGGGGCTGATCAGAAAGCTGCCGATCAGTGGAACGAATCGTTCGAACGTTACGGGTTTGAGCGAACTCTGCACGGTGTTTGTGTCAGTCTGCACGACCAACAATGCCAAATCGCTGGCCCGGCGAACCGCTGCGACACGGGCGGGCAGAAGTCGGCCGTCGGCGAGTCGGACCCGGATCGGGTCACCCGACAGTTCGCTGCGTTTGGTCAGAATGTATGCGTCTACTTTTTCCGAGGAGTCTGTGACCGCCGGTTCGTTTGACGATTGATCCTTCTGAACGACGGTTCCCAACGCGACCGGTCGGCCGCTGTTGATCACTTCAACGACGCTGCCTTCGATTGACTCGGCGATCGGATGGACGAGCCGCATCATCGCGCTGGAGTCGCGGCGGTTCACGATCGCGTCGCGACGTTGGATCGCGTGGTCGAGCAAGCGGCGTCGTTGCAGCCACTCGGGCGATTCGCCAAAGTCCTGTGCGGTCGCAGTGTTCGGCGTGGTCGCGGCCAGGATGATGATCAGAACCAACAGCACACAATGCCGCATTACTGAAAATCGCCGCATCAATGAACCCGAGTCAGACGCGATGAGTTTGGTGCACTCTTCGGCGTATTGTTCGGTGATCTGTCCGATGATCGATCGATTGGTGTTGGATATCTTAATGGTCATTGGCCCTACCGATTTCTACAACAACTTGAATCAAACGCCCTTCACGCCGGACCCATACTTTGACGCGTTCCCCCGGCATGGTGTCGGAAACGGCAGCTTTGAGTGACTCGAAATCCGTAATTTGCACGTCACCAAATCGTTCCACAACGTCGCCGGCTTCGATCCCCGCGTCGTCGGCGGGAGATCCCGGATTGATTTGCTTGACGTTCGCTTCCGAGTCGGTCGCGTTGCCGCGTACGCCGAGGACCGGTTTGAAACCGGGAAGGTAACCCCACGATTCGCCCTGGTTCATTTTATCCCAGGAGTCGCGGTAGTGATCAACGGGCACGTGGAGGTTGTCAGTCACTTCGTTGCCGATGCGACTGTGCACAGCGATCAATCTCCCCGACAGGTCGAACAGCGGCCCGCCGGAGTCACCACCGATCAACGCGCAATCGGTGACCAACGAATCCTCCCGAACATCGAGGATCCGACCGACGCGGGTCACCATGCCTCGTTCGCGGTCGTAGCCGCCGGGATGTCCGGTGGCGATGCACCACATGCCGCTGCGGAGATTTTCGCTCGTTCCCGGTGACGCGTGAGGCCACGGTTTGCCGCCGTTTTGTCCGGGATTGATTTTCATCAGGCCCGCGTCGACGTGGCGATTCATCCCTCGGGTCGTCGCGGTCACGGTTCGTCCATCGGCGAGCGTCAAGACAGCCGACTTTCCGGGCCGCATCGCGACGTGGGCGGCCGTGAGGACGTAGCCGGAACCGGTGATGATGACGCCGCACCCTTGGGCAGGCCCGATCTGAACGCTGACCGTGCATTCGGCGGCGCGAGAGGCAACGAGTTGTTGTTGACGCTGGAGCAAGCGGAATGTTTCGAGCGAATCGGGCACGCCGCCTTCATCGAGCAACGTTTGCAGAGCCTCGGGCAATTGAACCCAAGTGTCGCCTTTCGGGCGAGGTCCGCCGGGGCGAGAGTAGTCGGCGTCCTGCGAATCAACGATCGGGCTTCGAAAGTCGTTGCGTTCCGGGGCGAGCGAACGGGTCGAGTTGCCGGTTTCCGAACGCACACCACCGTCGACGACAGTGCCTTGGATGACATCGCCCTGGATCACGTTACCCTGAATCACATTGCCGCCAATTTGCCCTCGCACGACATCGCCGGGCAGAACGGTGCCGGGCGGATAAGTCGCCGGAGGGTAGGTTTGCGGGATCGTGCCGCCGTTGGGGACGGGTTGGCCGTTGGGGAAGAATTGGTTTTGAGCCATCAGGCTCGGGCCCGTCGCCAGCAACAGCATCAGGGCGACAATGAAATGCCTCGGCATCGCCAGGCCGACTGATCGGGGGCGGTTCATGCCGCCACGAACGACACGGTTGGGCAGTCTTGATCGAAGCGAAAAATCCGAATTCAAACTATGCGTCCCTCATGATCGAGAATGTCATCGCTCCGTTGTCCTGTCGTGGCAGTCCCCTTCCTGGGCCGTGACCTATTGTACCCTGTTGGCTCGAAATCGCCCACCTTTTTGCTCAATTCACACTGCCTGGAATCGCTCTGGACCGTTTCCCGCTCGGCGCCATCCGCGCATCCCGAAGACTCGGGTAGGCTGTGAGGCCGGTCGGATGCGGATCGGTGCGTTTCCTTGCCTCGAATGCGGAATTTTCGTGACACAAAATGCCATCGCCAGCCATCCGGAATTGCCCAAACTGTTGATCGTCGGGTGCGGTTATCTGGGCATGCAGGTCGGCAAACGGGCCGCATCGAAAGGATGGTCCGTTGCCGCCACCACCCGCCATCGGCAAGCAGAAATCGCGGCGGCGGGATTTTTGCCGGTGCGATTTGACTGGAACGATTCCAGAGATCTCCGGCAAATCGCCCGCGTCATCGAACAGGAAAGCATCGATCGCGTTTTGGTCTCGGTTAGTTACGATCGAAACAGCAAAGTGGATCGGTTTGCCTCGCAGGTGGACGGATTCAGCCGGTTGCTGCGGGTGATCGACGAGGCCACGGTACGATCCCAAAACGAGGCCACGGTACGATCCAAAAACGGGGCCACGAAAGGATCCGGCAACAGTGGATTGGACGTTTGCTACATCAGCACCACTGGCGTCTATCATCAGACGGGCGGCGTGTGGGTTGACGAGCGATCACCGACTTTCCCGACACGCGCCGGCGGCCAGGCTCACCTGAGGGCTGAGTCGCGGATGGCCGCGTGTTTGCCGAATTCAACGTGGACAATTCTGCGGCTGTCGGGAATCTACGGCCCCGGCCGAGTGCCGCGGGCCGCGGACGTGCGAGCCGGGCGGCCGATCGCGTCGCCGCCCGAAGGACATTTGAACCTGATTCACGTCGAGGACGCGGCCTCGGCGGTGATGGCGGCGTTTGCTCGAAGGATTGTCGCGGGCGGTTCCGATGGCGGATGTTGTCGCGAGCGGTTGTACGTTGTCAGTGATGATTCGCCCGTGATCCGTCGTCAATTCTACGAAGAGATCGCCAAGCAGACCGGATCGCCTTCGCCGGTTTTCGTCGACCCGGCGGAAGACTCTGGCGTGCGTTTTCGCAGTGAAACGGACAAACGCATTTGGAATCGACGCTTCAAACGAGACCTCGTCGCGAAGCTGCGGTTTCCCACCTACGTCGAAGGGCTCCGCAGTATTCTGTGAATTCGGTGACGCCCTACGGAGGCTCGTCAGACTCCGCAAAATTCGGTGAGCCCTCGCGGAGATGCCGACGCACCGGTCGGCTGGCCTCTTGATCGCCACGGCCTCGCGATCGCCGCGGCCTCGTGATTGCCCTGACGATCGTGAATGCCCTGACGATCGTGAATGCCATCACGATCTGCATGGACGTTACGCACCCACTCGACGGCCGCTAATATTACCAGCATGAATAGCTCAACACTGCCCGCTGCCAATTTCGATCTGAACCAACCCTTCCCGCCGTCGGGTGATCAGCCGGCAGCGATCGAAAAATTGACCGCTGGGTTTCAAGCCGGAAAATCTTCGCAGACGTTGCTCGGTGCGACCGGTACCGGGAAGACGTACACGATGGCGAACGTCATCGCGAACCTGGGCCGACCCGCGTTGATCCTCAGCCACAACAAAACGCTCGCGGCGCAGTTGTATGGTGAGTTCAAGGAGTTCTTTCCCAACAACGCGGTCCACTATTTCGTCAGCTACTACGACTACTATCAACCCGAAGCCTACATCCCGCAGCGCGACGTCTATATCGAGAAAGACTCTTCGATCAACGAGGAAATCGACCGGCTGCGTTTGGCCACAACGAGTTCGCTGGTCAGCCGCCGGGACGTCGTCATCGTGGCATCGGTCAGCAGTATCTATGGTCTCGGATCGCCGAAGGACTACAAGGAACTCGTGATCGATATCCACTGTGGGGAAACGACTCGGCGGGATCACCTGTTGTTGAAGTTGGTCGATGTGCAGTACGACCGAAACGACTTCGCGTTCGAACGCGGCAAGTTCCGTGTGCGCGGCGACTCCATCGAGGTGTGGCCGACCTATGAAGAGTTCGCCTACCGGATCGAGATGTGGGGCGACGAGATCGAACGTATCTCGCTGATCAAACCGCTGACCGGCGAGACCATCAACACGGTCAAGGATCTTTATATCTATCCGGCGAAGCACTTCGTGATGCCCGAGGATCGGATCCAAGCGGCACTGAAATCATTGAGAACCGAACTCGCCGAACAGTTGGAAGTGTTCCAGTCGCAAGGGAAGTTGCTCGAAGCTCAACGGTTGTCGGCACGTACCAAGTTCGATCTCGAGATGCTCGCCGAAGTCGGGCATTGCCCGGGCATCGAAAACTACTCGCGGCCCCTTTCAGGCAAAGCACCAGGAGCCACGCCGGATACGCTCTACGACTTTTTCCCGAAGGACATGGTGACGTTTGTCGACGAGTCGCACGTGACCGTGCCGCAGGTGCGAGCGATGTATGCGGGCGACCGAAGTCGCAAAATGACGCTGGTCCAGCACGGGTTCCGGTTGCCCAGTGCGCTCGATAACCGGCCGTTGAAATTCGAGGAATGGGAAGAACGTACCGGGCAGATTTGTTTTGTCAGTGCGACGCCGAGCGACTACGAACTCGAACGTACCGGCGGCGAAGTGGTTGAGCAGATCATTCGTCCGACAGGACTTCTCGATCCTGTCGTGGAAGTCATTTCGGCGCGAGGTCAGGTGAATCATCTGCTCGAAGAGGTTCGCATCCGTGCGGCTCGCAATGAACGGGTGCTCGTCACCGCGCTGACGAAAAGGCTCGCCGAAGACCTGTCGAACTATTTCCAGGAACAAGCCGTTCGCTGCCGGTGGTTGCACAGTGAACTCAACGCGTTCGAACGAGTCGATCTGCTTCAGGAATTGCGCACCGGTCAGTTTGACTGTTTGGTCGGCGTGAACCTGTTGCGGGAAGGTCTCGATTTGCCCGAGGTCTCTTTGGTTGCGATTCTCGATGCCGACAAAGAAGGGTTTCTGCGGAGCGAAACGAGTTTGATTCAAACAATCGGTCGTGCCGCTCGGAATGCGAATTCTCGCGTCTTTTTGTATGCGGACAAAATGACCGATTCGATGCAGATGGCGATCGACGAAACCGAACGTCGTCGAAGGATCCAACAGAAGTACAACGACGAACACGGGATTGTTCCGAAGACGGTGTTCAAGACGATCCGTTCAGGGATCGAGTCGGATGCTGCGAAACACCGCGCCGCTGAACGGCAGGCCACCGAGGATAGTGCAGTGACCTACATCACGTTGGAATACGTGGATGCTTTGGAAAACGAAATGTTAGCGGCGGCCGAAGAACTCGAATTCGAGCGAGCGGCCCGGTTGCGCGATCGCGTTCTGCAGCTAAAGGAAAACATCGGCAAACCGCTCTCGGAAGTCGAGTTGCCGGAGGAGAAACCCAAATCAGGCGGACGAGGCAAAGGCCGCCGGGCGGGCAAAAAGCAAAAAGGCCTCAACCCAACCCGAGCGAAAATTCCTCGGCCCAAACGCGGTTAGGTTGACCAAGATTTCGTGCGTATTTGATCACATCGAAATTTGCCGTCTCTGATTCCCGTAGCCTGATTCGGCCGAATTCAGTCCCTCGAATTCTGGCGTTTGAATTTAGGCCACCGAATTTAGGCCACCGAATTTAGGCCACCGAATTTAGGCCACCGAATTTAGGCCGCTTCAGTCTGCCGACATCGCCTACGTCATCCTAGAACGCTCTAGCACGCGGTCGTTAATTTCTGCCCACGCAAACCGATGCGTGTCCCCGAATAGACTTCATAAAAAATTCACCCCGGCCCGGCGATTGTCATATGAACGGTGCCGCAATCTGTGTGTCGCAGTACGTGGAATTTTGAGCGTTCCCTTATTAGACGCACTGAACTGATTGATCAACGTTTGTCAATCAATTACGTTTTCGAAAATTGCAATCTGATTGCGTGTGTGAAGGGTGTGCGAAATTGAAATTGGAATGAGAGGATGCGTCTAATTTCGATGAATCTCGCTGCCTCCGAGGCGGAATCAAGGTATTGTGACAGTACGGTTGTGGCCACAAGCAGTTGCATGTCGGCGGGCTTGACCGACCAACTGTCTTGCAGAGATTCCGGTTTTTCTTACGTCAATTGAGCGATCTGCGTTCTTCCTGCGCGTCCGCCTTTCGTGGAGTTGATATAGTGCGACCGATCCTCCGCGATCACTCTCGTATTGTGTGCAGCCAGACTGCACAGGCTTTTCCAATCCTACTCACATGTAAGAGATCCGATGAACTTTCAGATGTCACGATTCCGCTTGACGGTAGCGGCCTTGATCGTGTCCGCGCTCAGCCCTCTATGCGTGCAGGCTGACGACGAGAAACGCCCCAACATTGTCATCATTTGGGGTGACGATGTTGGGCGGGCCAACATCAGCCAATACACACACGGCTTGATGGGATATCAAACCCCGAATATCGATCGCGTCGCGCGCGAAGGAATGATGTTCACCGATTACTACGCCGAGCAAAGTTGCACGGCGGGGCGGGCGTCTTTCATTATGGGGCAACACGGGATGCGCACCGGCCTGACGAAGGTGGGGCTGCCTGGTGCGGACTTGGGAATGCAGGTCGAGGATCCGACCATTGCCGGTTTGCTCAAGCCACTCGGGTATGCGACCGGTCAGTTCGGAAAAAATCACCTCGGTGACCGTGACGAAATGCTGCCCACCAACCACGGCTTTGATGAGTTCTACGGAAATCTCTACCACCTCAACGCCGAAGAAGAGCCGGAACTGCCGGACTATCCGAAAGATCCCGAGTTCCGCAAAAAGTACGGCCCTCGTGGCGTGTTGCACAGCTTTTCCGACGGACGCATCCAAGACACCGGTCCGTTGACGAAGAAGCGTATGGAAACGATCGATGATGACATCGCCGATCGTGCCGTTGACTTTATGGAACGTCAAACGAAAGCCGACAAGCCGTTCTTCGTCTGGGTGAACTTCACCCACATGCACTTCCGCACGCACGTCAAGCCTGAGAGCCGCGGTCAATCCGGCCGTTGGATGAGCGAATACGCTGACGCGATGATCGACCACGACAAAAACGTGGGCACGGTTCTCGACAAGATCGACGAGCTCGGAATCACCGACAACACGTTCGTGATGTACAGCACCGATAACGGGCCACACATGAATAGTTGGCCGGATGCGGCGATGACGCCGTTCCGAAACGAAAAGAATACGAACTGGGAAGGTGCGTACCGCGTCCCGGCGATGGTTCGGTTCCCAGGCAAGATCGAACCAGGAACGGTTTCGAACGAGATTGTTTCGCACTTGGATTGGTTGCCAACGATCTTGGCGATGGCCGGCGAAGACAACATCAAAGAAAAACTGCTGAAGGGACACAAAGCGATCGGTCGCGATTACAAAGTGCACTTGGATGGTTACAACCTGTTGCCGTACTTGAGCGGCGAAGAAGAAAAGGGACCTCGCGAGTCGTTCATCTACTGCAACGACGACCAACAGTTGACCAGTCTTCGGTTTGATAACTGGAAGATCGTTTTCCTTGAGCAGCGCGTTGCCGGAACGTTGCAGATTTGGGCCGAACCGTTTGTGTCGCTTCGTGTGCCCAAAATCTTCAACTTGCGTACCGACCCGTACGAGCGTGCCGACATCACGTCGAACACCTACTACGATTGGTTGCTCGACCACGTCTTCTTGCTCGTGCCTGCTCAGGACTATGTCAAGGATTTCATGATGAGCTTCAAAGAATTCCCGCCACGCCAAAAGGCGGCGAGCTTCAATCTGGATGACGTGATGCGGAAACTCAACGAGAGTGGCGGCGCTCGCTAAGGATCCGGACAAAGGACACTGTTCTTCTCATGGCCGTTATGCGTTGGTCCCGGTTCGCGGTTGCGAGTTGTGTCGAACGCTGACTGGCAGATGAGTTCTCAATGAGTGTCTCGACGTAGAATCCGATCACGTGCCGGGAATGCATTGCTGTTCCTGGCACGTGTGTTTTGAAATGGCTTGGTTAAACGTGTGCCTCTCACCGTTAGGTGAAACCTACTGTGTTCGATGAAGAGGTTTGACGAAGTCTGATGGCCTATCAATTCGCGGGAGCGGGACCTTTGCTGCGAATCGTGGCGTTGGTCTTTCTGTTTGTTTTTGTTCTGGTCGCCGTTGCGGTTCTCGTCGGGATTGCCGCCTTGCCGGGGCGAATCGCGAGCAAACGGAATCACCCTCAACTCGCCGCGGTCAATATCTGTGGTTGGTTCGGTTTGCCAACCGGCGTTCTCTGGGTGGTCGCGATCGTCTGGGCGTACTGGGATTACAGTGCGACGCCACTGCATGGTGATTCAGGTGGCGATTCAGGTAGCGATTCCGATGCCGGTTCGATCACTCAGTCGACTCACGACGAACAACTCAGACGAAAAATTGACGCTCTCGAAGCGAGTGTCGCGAAGTTGCAAAACGCGGCAGGAGGCCAATCATGATCCCTGCCGTTTTGAGTTGTCTTTACGTGCTGTATCTCTATCGAATTTTGAATTCTCCTGCGGAGGAAAGCGGGGCGTCTGGTTCGACGGGCGGCAGCGACGACGGGCTACTGCATCGGCTCGACAAACTGCAGAACCAAGTCGACCGAATGGCTCGTGCTGCCGAGGAGGAAAACCGATGAATTGGATTCTCGGTGCGTTTTATTGTGGCGCGATCTGGTTGGTGTTCGCGAAACTGAAGCTGTTGCGACTGACCTTGCCGTTGGCAATCGTTTTGGCGTCGGTTGGACCATCGTTGATTGTTGCGTTGCTGTTTTGTGCACAATACTTTCACCCATTCACGTCCAAAGCGATCGTGTTGGAGGAAGTGATTCCGGTCACGCCGCAACTCAGTCGCCCGGGACGCGTGACCGAGATCGAGGTTCAGCCGAACAGGATGGTGAAGGCGGGCGATGTTCTGTTCAAGGTCGATCCGGTCCCCTACCAGAACAACGTGGCTCGGTTGGAGGCGTCGCTCGAACAAGCCAAACAGAGCAAGGAGGTGGCGGACGCGTCGGTTGATATGGCTCAGGCGAAGTTGGATCAAGCCACATCCGACCTCGAGTTTGCGACCGCGAATCGCGAACGACAGAAAAAGCTGATGGACGAGAAGGCGGGCAGCCAACAGGAACTCGATGCTGCCGAAAATCAATTCAAGGTCGCCAGTGCGGCGCGGGTGACTGCGAAAACGCAATTGGTACAGGCGCTGCTGTCGGTCGAAGTCGCGACAACGCAGGTGAGACAGATCGAGGCACAGCGAAACGACGCTCGATACGATCTCGATCAGACAACGGTGGTCGCGCCGAGCGACGGATTCGCGACAAACCTGCAGTTGCGGCCGGGCATGCTAGTCGGCGGCGGGGCGACGAGTTCTCTAGTGAGTTTTGTTGTTGATCGCCCTGAACGGAATCGAGGCGTCGTTGTGGCGATGTTTAATCAAAAGAACTATCTGCGAATCAAAAACGACCAATATGCCGAGGTGGCGCTCTACAATTATCCGGGTGAGATCTTCACCGGTCGGGTGATCACGACGGTTGACGTTACCGCGGCTGGGCAAATGCCGGTTTCGGGGATACTCCCGACCGATGTCGCGAACGGGAGCCCGAGTCGGTTTGCCGTTCGCATCAAGCTCGATCGAGGAGACGAGTTGCGCATTCCAGGCGGGGCACGCGCGATGGCGGCTGTTTACACGGAGGATATCCAGATCGCCGGTATCCCAATCATGTTCCTAATACGGGCAAAGAGTTGGTTGGCTTACTTGATGTAGTTCGGCGGGACGACGGATGTCGGAACGGTCGACGCTGGTGTGGCATTCGCTCGGCGGTTGCCTATCGATGACTGGTATAATGGGGCTTCCAACGGAAGCTCAATAAGAAACTAATCCCCCAATGAGACGAGTCGAATCATGAGTCTGCGTTGTTTTTGTTTGTTTGTCGTCGTGCTCTGCGGGGGCGTTGCGGAAACCCGAACGGTTCACGCCGATGATTCGGTCGGTCAAGCGATTCGTGAGTATGTCGGTGCGTTCAACTCCAAGGATGCCGACGCGCTGCGTGGTCTTTGGGCTGAGAATGCGACGCACATGGATCACGAACTTTCCGTTCGGACCAACGGTCGCGACGCGATCATGCGTGACATTGAAGAGGTCTTCGCTCGCCCCGAGTCGCTGTTTCTTTCCGGTTCGGTCGATCATGTGCGAATGATTACCGAATCGGTCGCGCAGGTCGAAGGCGAAGTGATGGTGACGGCCGGTGATTCGGAACCTAGCGAAAGCCGCTTTACCGCGATCTTAAAGCAGATCGATGGTCAGTGGGTGATCGACTCGATGGACGAGTTTCCGGTACCGCAGGTGACCGGCAATGCCGCGCTATCACAACTCGATTGGTTGATCGGAACGTGGCGGGACGATTCCGGCGACGTGGTGGTCCGATCGACGGTCAAATCGACCGCGAACGGTACCTATCTGATCCGAACGTTCGAGGCAGAAGACGCTGAAGGAACCACGGCGCAGAGCACGCAGGTGATCGCGTGGGATCCGCGGATGCAGCAAATCCGATCGTGGACTTTCAACGCGGACGGTTCGTTTGGCAACGGCGAATGGGACAAGAGCGGCGATCAGTGGCTGGTCCAGTCGACGCAAACGCTCGCGGACGGACGAGCCGCCTCGGGCACCTACGTGATTACGCCGCATAGCGAAGATGAATTTGCGATCAACTTGGTCGGCCATGAAATCGAGGGTGCGCCGCAGCCGTCGACACTCTCCGAAGTCGTCGTTCGTCGGGAATCGACGGAATCCGGTTCCACATCCGCGTCAGAATGATTGAGGTCAATGTCATGAAACGAATCACTATCATTCTTTGCGCGTTCGCGTTGATTTCGTACGGGCAGATTTCGCCTGTCAACGCACGCGGTTTTAAAGGCGGCGGGGGCGGCGGCCGTGGAGGTGGCGGTGGCGGCGCACGGATGGGAGGCGGCGGTGGTGGATTCAGTGGTGGCGGTGGCCGCGGCGGATTCAGCGGCGCGCGTCCGGCGAGCACACCGCACCTCGGGGGCGGATCGCGTCCGTCGATGCCGAGCAGCCGACCGAATTTCTCCACGTCTCGACCGAGCATGCCGTCGTCTCGCCCGAGCACCCGACCGAGTTTGCCGAGCTCGCGTCCGAGCGTTCCTAGCAGTCGTCCGTCAACGCTTCCTTCGTCGCCGAACTTTAGCGGCGGGCTGCGTCCGAGCACTGGCCCATCATCACCCGGCTCCTCGCGTCCCGGTTTGTCAGGGCCAGGTTCCTCACGCCCCGGATCGTCGGGCGGGCGTCCAAGTCTCGATCGTCCCAATGCGAGCCGGCCGAACGTGAATCGCCCCAGCACTCTGCCTGGAACGTTACCATCGAAAGATCGACCGACGACGCTACCCGGGAATCGTCCCAGCTTTCCGAGTCTCGGTGGTGGCAGCGGTGAGCGTCCCGGCAGCAATCGCCCAGGCGCCGGCGGAGACCGGCCGGGCAGTGGTAGACCGGGTGGCGATCGACCCAGCGGAGACCGGCCGGGCAGTGTTCGCCCCGGGAACCGTTTGCCCGGTTCGGGGGACCGTCCTTCCGCAGGCGACGTAGGCGATTTTCTCGGGATCCAAGGTGGTCTTCGACCGGAAACGTTGCCGGGGCGCATTCGTCCAGGCTCTGGCGACGGCGAACGACCGGGAATCGGTGATCGCCCTGGGGGTGAGCGCCCTGGTATCGGGGACCGGCCCGGGATCGGTGACCGCCCTGGAAGCGGAGACCGTCCAGGAATTGGCGACCGGCCCGGTGCTGGAGATCGCCCTGGCATCGGAGATCGTCCTGGAAATGGGAACCGTCCTGGTAGCGGGAATCGACCTGGTGGAGGTGACCGTCCTGGGATTGCTGACCGTCCAGGTCGCCGTCCCGACATCCGACCGGGGATGCCAGGCCGGCCGGGGCTCAACAATCGGCCGATCGATATTGGCAAGATCAATGTTGGCAACACGGTCATCAACAACCGTCCGTCTTGGGTGAACATCGATCGCAACACCGTCGGTCGCATGAACAACCGGTGGCAGACGCAAATGGGTGGGCTGCACGGATGGGCGAAGACGCGACCAGGCCGTGTTGGATATTGGCGTGGATGGGGCGACGGTGTTCGTTTCCGTTGGAAGGGATATCACTACCACGGACGATGGTTCACCGGTAACTGGTGGTACCGACATCCCGGCGGTGTCTGTCGATGGCATTACTACCATCGCTTCAACTATTACCCGTGGAACTACTGGTGGAGCCGTCCGACATTCGCTGTGGCCGCAGGATGGTTCGCATGGTCGGCCCCCAAGACGGTTTGGGAACAGCCAATCTATTATGACTACGGCAGCGGCGGAAACGTCACCTACCAAGACAACCGCGTCTACATCAACGATGAACCGGTTGCGACGGCGGATGAGTTTGCACAAAGTGCGGCTGCTCTAGCCACCGTTGTGCCTCCGGAGTCGGAGGAGAAAGCGGAGGAGGCGGAGTGGTTGCCGCTGGGAACGTTTGCGTTATCGACCGATGAAGACGACGTCGAACCCTCGCGTATCATTCAATTGGCCGTGGACAAGTCGGGCATCATCTCCGGAACGATGTACAACCGCGAGACCGACAAATCGCAGGCCATCCAAGGCCGAGTCGACAAGAACACGCAGCGCGTCGCGATGCGTTTCGGAGAAGACGACGAGATCATCGCCGAGACCGGTTTGTATAACTTGACCGAAGACGACGTACCGCTGTTGGTGCACTTCGGCAGCGAACGGACGGAGAACTACATTCTCGTTCGGCTCGAGCAACCGGACGAAGCGGAAGGCACCGATGGCGCCGAGGACTCCGAGGACGCCTACGATTCGGAGGAGGATGGCTCTTCCGGCTCTCAGGAGTAGTCGCTCTCATCGCGAGAGCGTCTTTAAGAATGATGTAGCCGATGTCGCCAGACTTCGGTGGCCTGAATTCTGGCAGATTGAGCTACGGAAATCGGACGATCCCAATTCAACGTGTTCTAGCTGTCTTGCTCATCGTCAACTGTCTCGCGACGGCCGCGGTTCCCAACAGGGGATCGCGGCCGCGTTTGTGTTGGCGTGATTGGATTGCGGACGGTGGCCGGAGATTCAAGCGACAACACCTGCGATTTCAGAAGGCGTTTTCAGAAGGCGAAATCAGAAGGCGATGTTCGCTCTCACACCGAGAATGTACGCGTCGTCGACGGTCGATCGTGCTTGCGATACCCACTGAAAATCAGGGGTAATGGTGAGAAAGGGTGTCGCCTGAATGTTGTAGAACGTTTCAACTCCTTGGCTGTCGCCGATTCCACCAACCGCCAATTCCAACAGCGGCGTGATGTCGTCGCTCGTTTCGGAGAAGTAGTAGCCGACGCCGAAGGAGTCGTTCTCGCGACCGCGGAGAGTGCTGTTGCCACCAAGACCGATGCTCCAGAAGTAGCTCAGCGGATTGTTCGAATCGTCCGCCACCCCGCCGCGTGTGAAGTATCCCCAACCCCGAGTGGAATCGCGTTGATCGACGTGCAGGTAGTGGTCCGTATTCCAATAGACCGACCAGGAACCCGAGGAACGCTCGATCGGAATGGTCGGCAGGACGACCCGCGGGTCTTGGTCGAGATTGGCGAAGTCACGCGAACTGTAGGTTGCCCCGACGAGCACGTGGCCGGGCCGATCGCAGAATCGCGTGGGTAGGCGAAGTTCGGACGATAGCACAACACCTTCGCTGAACAGTTCACTGAATCCGCTCGTTCTCACCGTGTCGGTTGGATTGAGTGCGAGGAAGGAGAACATCGGTTGTCCTTCGTGCAGGTAGGCGAACCCGGCACCGAGTGTTGCGTACGGAACCGTGCGTAGTGCGACGGGGTTTACGACGAAGCTGACGTTGGAGAACTGCGTGATCCCGCGACCATGAGCGAACGCGTTCATATCGCCATCGAGCGAATCCATCTTCCCTGCGAAGATTATGCAGGACTCCGACAGAGCTTGAGTGATGACGAAGTTAGTGATGTAGAGGTCGCGGGTTTGAACCGTTGGTAACTCCGTCGCCAACGTCGCAGGCAGGAACGCACCAGATGGCTCGACGATCGAGTCGCCGAATCGGTGCTCTGCACGGACTTTGAGAAACATACCTTCGTGCACGCCGAGTTTGCCCAAGTCGACATTGGCGAGGTAGTCGCCGTGTCCGCCGTAGCGCCCGGTCTGTTTGACGCCGCCATCGACGGTGCCGAAGTAAAACTGAGTCAGGTTACTGCTGAACGTCAGCCCGCATGCGGCGAGTGATTCTCGACACGATAGCTCTTCGTGAAACGCATCGCATGCGTCCTCGAAGTGAGCGTCGCAGCAAACCCCAGCGTCGCAGCAAACCCCAGCGTCGCAGTAAAACCCAGCGTCGCAGTCGCAGCATCCATCCTGTCCGATCGAAACCGATGGGATCCAGCTGGCCGTCAGCGTTAGGAGTGACGCGAGCCATCGACGCTTGCTCGTGACCTGTTTGCGTAGGAGCATTGTGATCTTGCTGAAAAGGAGACGGGGGTGGCGAGCCTGACTTAGCTGCACCGATTCGTTGTAATCGCTTGCATCGTGTGATGAGGGAGCACCGGTGCCACTACCATCAGTCGGCCAACCGCGACATGCGATATCATCCAATCAGCCGTGCGCCCCAGAACGCGTGTAATCAATCCAGCTTGTCAGGCGGACGGTACAAACGTTTCACGATGAAGCGAGCCGGAGGGGGCCTCAGGGTGTAAACGCGTCGAGAAAACGTCCGCGCCCGGTGCCGCGGTTCGGTTTCCTGGGGCGGGATCGCTCAGCGAGATCCGCCGCGATTCTGCGGTTCGGATGCGGGAGTTTGTCGGAAAACTAGTGTTATTGCGTCGCTGCCCGGCTAGAATCCTTCGGGGGGAGCAGAAACACCTGGGCGAATATATCGTACTCGCTACAATGAATAAGGCTACTAAGCTGCGCGTCTTCGAATAAAAGTCGCTTTAATTTACCGACTCCCGACGCATCAGATCGCGGGTGGGAGGCTGCTGGATCAAGGTTAATGAGGAGTCTTGGCGGATTGATCCGGTGACGGAAGGCTGGGGAAGGCTGGGGAAGGCAAGCCGGTGACAGAAGGCCGGTGACAGAAAGATTGTTTGGGGCATCCACAACGCGAAATCGCGTTTTGTTACAACTCGTCTGCGTTTTATATATTGTTCATCCTGTGAAATTGCGTCTCGGTTCATTTATCCCTGCTCAGGGAGTTCGGTTCGATCGCTTCCCTATGGAAGCACTGGTCAGGGAGCTTTCCGGCGGAGGATGTCTCCATGATGCAGTGGTGGCGTTTGCTGAGAGGTTGAGGTTGCGAATCGGGGGCGGATCGGATTCGCTGAAACTTCAACTCACTGGGTGGGTGACCCAATGAGTGACGAATCGATGAGTGATAGGCCGACGAGCGGGCCGGTTGCACGCGATAACGACGATGACGGGCTCAGCGTCGGTCCGGTTTCAGTGCACTCTTTGCGAGATACCAGTTCGGACGAATCGCAGACGAAGCACTGGAGCTCCTCCGACGGGACCGCGACGGTGGCGGACAAAACCGCATCGGAAGACCCGCCCATCCCAGAGGTACCGCGGCAGATCGGACGGTTTGAGGTTCGTGAAGAACTCGGCCGCGGAGGATTCGGGGTCGTGCACCGGGCGTACGATCCGGTCTTGGATCGCGACGTGGCAATCAAGGCGATCGCTCGAAACCCGACCGTAGTCGATGACGGCGGCAAACGTTTGCGCGAAGGCCGCGCCGCGGCACGGATGAGTCATCCTTACCTCGTGCCGGTGTACGAGATTATCGAATCGAACGAGTGCATCTATCTGGTATCGGAGTTGTGTCCTGGGCCAACGCTGCGAAAGCTGATTTCGGCGTTTCCCAATGGCATGGAAACGAAGTGGGGCGTTAGCGTTGCGATCAAATTGGCTCAGGCGATTTCGCACGCCCACCGACGCGGATTCGTCCACCGCGACATCAAACCGAGCAATGTGTTGTTGGTTCCCGACCCGTTGCGTTTCGACGATGAGTCGAGCTTACTCAACCAAACCGACGGCTCGAAACAGTGGGATGCGTCCGATCTCGTGGAGTTGGATCGCGGTGAAAGTTTGCCCTTCACGCCGCGTTTGACTGATTTTGGTTTAATGCGTGACATTGTCGATTTGCTTCAATCGTTCGAAGGAAATCGCGTTGTCGGAACGCTGCCTTACATTGCTCCCGAACAACTCGGAGGTCAAAAGGGCGAAGGGGAAGCGTTAGGCGACCTGCAACTCGGTGATGTCTATTCGCTCGGCGTTGTGATCTACCAGATGCTTACCGGGTGCGTTCCCTATTCGGCCAAAGTACCGATCGAAATGATCGAGTTGATGTCCAACACATCCGCGACGCCGGTTCGTGAAAAGAACCCGGCCGTCAATGTTGACCTCAATGCGGTTTGCATGAAATGTTTGGAACGGGACCCGCGCGATCGGTATCAATCGATCGATCTGTTGCTCGATGATTTGGAAAGATACGCCGAAGGGTTTCCGGTCGACGCGCGTCCGCAGTCGCGGGCCGAGCGGATGTTGCAAATGGCGGGGCGGTCGCCGGTCGAGACGACGCTGGTGGTTTGTTTACTGGTGATGTCGACTTTGGCGGCAATCACGTTCGCGTGGAGCAACCGTAGTTTGCGAAAACAGGGACAAGTGCTCGCCGATGCGATGGCGGTTGCCTCGCACAACGAGACGCTCGCGAAGGAGGCGGAAGCCCGGGCGAGTGAAGCGTTTCTCGATGCCGAGCAACAACGTATCAATGCGGTCAACAGTGAGAACACGGCGCTCGAAATTGCCTACGAATCCGATCTACGGGATGCGTTTTCTGCTGTCAGTGTGGGCAACTCCGCCAACGCGTTACAGATCGTTGATGATGTTTTGGAGTATTGCGGCGAGGAACGTGTTCGGGGACGAACGGATTGGCAGTTGATCAACACGTTGGCAAAGCAGGGATGGGATGAACTGGACCTAGGAGACGTCGAGAAGAACACGCGTATCACCGGATTGGCTCTGGTTCCCAAACGCAATTTGCTGGTTTCGACATCACTCGGCGGATGCGTTCGCTTTCACGATTTAAAACATGGCGAACTCGTTCATTCCATCCAACTGCCCGATGCCGGATTGTTTGGTATGGGCGGTCACGTGCAGGTTCACGCGTTGGCGGCGTCCTCCGACGGACGCTGGATTGCAGTAGGCAAGAGCACCTCGGCATCATTGACCGCGTGGACCGCGATGACCTCGGTCGAACTATTGGATTTGTCTCAGGGCGATCTTACTGAACTTACCTTTGACCGGAGTCTCATGGGATTTGACGCGACCGTCGAGTCACTGGCGTTTACTCCGGATTGTAAACAGATCGCGGTGGGGTGTCGGTATGAACCGGTGCGTGTGATCTCGCTTGAAAACCCTATGGAACGTTTTGAATTCCCGTCCGAACGCCGCAATGTCACGACTTTGATCAACGCACACAATGAACTGGTCTATACCAATAAGGACAGGGAATATTCTGCCTTCGATCTTTCTTCGCGTCGCCGTCGTTTTCTGTTCGGCTATGAAGGGACCCTGGGCGCGATGGATCTGATTACCGCGTCTGGTGACTCGTCTCGGTATTGTTGCGTTCGGATGGGGGGGGCGCAGGTTCAGATTAATGACGTCGAAGGCGATCAGTTATTCCGTTTTTACTTTGATAGCACCTGTGGGCCGGTCACTTCGGTGAAGATGACCGATGACGGAAATCGTTTGATCATGGGAACGCTCGGTGGCGGAGTTGGCGTTTGGGATCTTCCTGACATGCAGGAGCAGAAACGATTCGCGATCGAACGTGGCGAAAACAACGCTGTGCCCATTGAAGTGGAACCTACCGAATACTCCGTGCGACATCGCGGCAAGGTAACCGAAGTCGTTCTCGACGAAAGTGGTCGAATCTTCAGCGGTGGCGAAGATGGCATGATCGCGACCTCGTTCATTGCTGACGAGCAAGCGGATGGAGGAGCGGCGAATGCATTTAAAATCCCAACGCAGCCACCGCATCTCCGAGGCATGAAGGCGGTCCACACGGTGGTAACGGACGATGGCAGGTTTGTATACGCGATGCGATATGACGGGTCGGTTTATCGGCTTGCGATCGCGGATGGTGACATCAAAGAAGTTCTCGGGCCGCGTAAACGCTACACCAGTTTCTTGCAGATTTGCAATGAAGGTAAATGGTTGGCCGCTGGTTATGAGAGCAATGTTGTTGTGAAGGAATTATCCGGCAACGGTAGCGTGCACGAACTGGATGCGTCAAACAAATCGAGACCGTCGGAGGGGGGCGTGGTCGCTGTGTTTGTTGGCAAAGAGGCGGATTGGATACTATTAAAGAACGGCTCTACCGTGATGACTCTGTTCCGCGTGGTCTATGATGATTCCGGCGAGGTGCAAAAGTTTTCCCGTGATGGATCGGTTCGTTTCCGACGATCGGCGAGCGCCGTTTTCAGTATCGGCAACGATGAGATGCTCCTGATCGGCGACTCCGTTTTTCTTTACCGCGTTGGCGATTACACCGAGCGGGGACTCGGTCCGGGATTCGGTCACCTGCAGTCGTCCTGCCGCGACGACGTTCGATCGCGTTTTCTGCTCGGGGTACTCGACGGACGCATCTACGCGGTGAACGAGAGTGGCGAGCAACTGCAGCGGTCGCGGCAATGGCGAACGGGCGACCAGCGATCGGGGAAATACCACGGCATCACATCTCTCGCTGTTACACCGGACGGACGCACCCTACTCACAGGCAGCAGTACTGGGGAGCTCGGTGTTTGGAACGCCGCCACTCTCCGGCTCATCGGGACGGTAAGGATGACATCGCCTGATCGAGCGATCCGCTCACTGGCAATGTCTGAGGAGAACAACGTACTGGTCTTTAATGATTGGGATTTCAGCAAAGCTAGCGTCGATGAGACTTCACGCTTGCATGTGATCCCTTTGGTAGCGGACAATTGGGAACAGGAACAATGAGTCATTTGAAGAAGCAGCCGACGCATCGGTTGGGTGTAACATTTGTTAAGGCGGTGACGGCAATGAAGACTGGCAAACGATTAAACGGTGGTTTCACGTTGGTGGAACTCCTAGTGGTGATATCGATCATCGCGGTCTTGGTGGGGCTGTTGATCCCGGCGGTGCAGGCGGCTCGCGAGGCGGCACGTCGCATGCAATGCAGTAACCACGTCCGTCAGTTTGGATTGGCGATTCACAACTATCACAGCGCCTATCAGGTCCTGCCGCGAGCGCTCTGGTTCGAGACGCCGCCCAAGTCATTCAACGGTCGCCCCTGGTCGGTGGCGATCCTGCCGTTCATGGAGCAACAGGCGATCTATGAACGATTCGATATGAACGTGGTCGCGGTGGATCAGCTCAGTCCACAGAACGTGGCCGTTATTCAGTCGGTCGTGCCACTATACGTCTGCCCCTCGACGCCCGAATCAGCCGACACGAGGCGTTACACGTTTGATGCGACTTCGATGGGCATGCCGTTTACCGCGACGAACATCGCCCCGATTGATTACACCCCGACAACGGGCGTGAACGGTAACTACATGCTACACGCGGGCATCGACGGTTCGATCGAGCGAGAAGGCGCGTTGCAGGTGGTCAGTTCCGTTTTCGGTGGTGGCCAAGACGGGAAGTTTTCTGGCATCCTCGACGGTCTTTCCAACACATTCCTGTTGGGAGAACGCACCGGTGGACCGACAATCTACAGCGGAGGACGCATCGACAACGTTGCCACGACCAACCTGGTCGGAACGAACGGCGGAGGTTGGGGCGATCTGGTCAACGGAGAACACTGGATGCAGGGTTCCCAACGCGACGGACTATCCTGGCCTCCGGAGGACGGTCCCTGTGCGATTAACTGCACCAACGCCCGCGGGTTCGGTTTTCACAGCTTTCACCCGGGCGGTTCTTACTTTTTGCTCGCGGATGGTTCGGTCAAATTCTTCACCGAAAACATTGAGCCATATATGTTTGCGTCCATGATCACACGCCGAGGCCGCGAAGCACCACAGCCCTAGAACGTTTTGAAACCGACGCGGCTCAGTTCTCGGGTAGCCCGTAGTGGCACTAACGCCGGCACGAACGACACGCATGTCCCATTGGTGTCTGCGGGGCGTCTTGTTGTGTCCGGTCGATGGATCGATTCTTAGATGACGACTGGCTTCTCGAGCGATCGTCGAACCGGAACGATTTGTCCAACGTGCATCATGACGTGAGTTGAAACGAGGACCAAGATGCTTCCGACCGTTGGGAACATTTTTGCAAGATGTTCGGGGGCCGGTTTGTCGAGATCTTCGTCGCTCATCGCATCCAATGCCGCGAACGTTGCTTCTTTGCATTTACCGAACAGATCGAGATATTGATCTTTCGTTAAGAATTGGCTCGCGTCGTCACTGGCGACGTTTTCTCGCGAGTGATTTTCGGCGAAACCTTCCGGCAGCGAAATCGAGTGTCCCGGTGCGACCGAATCGAGAAGGCTGCCTTCGGAAACGATCAAGTGCCCGAGTTGCCACGCGATGTGGTTACAGCCCTTACACGGCCGAGTCAACAATTCCTCGTCGCTCAGGTCGCTGAGAAAAGAAGTCATCACCATTTGGCTGGTCGAATAGGTTTGCTTGATTGCGTCGAACGCGTCCATAGTCCTGGCTCTTGATTGCTGAAAAGGAAAGGCGTGTCGCCAAAAATATCGATTTGTGCGTATCGCAATGCATTGCGAGTCGTTTACCGAAAACGGTGCCTCATCGAATGGCGAAGACGAGTCATGGAATATAGGCTGCGAGCGATCGGCAACAACCATAGGAGGATCTTCAAATGCTCTCGAGAGAAAAGGTTGTGCAGGGCGCCTTTCAATATGATCTAGCCGATTTTGTTGAACTTTGAGGGGCTGAGTCCGGGCGAATCCAGTTACGGGGATCGGGCACTTAGAATTTCAAAGTGCTCTGCGTGGATTGCCTGATCTGTTGCACGATCGCTAACGCCGCGCACAGCAGAATTCCTGGGATGAAAACGAACGCGGCATCGGAAAAACGTCCGATCGGTGGACTCGTGAGTGCAACAAATCCCAATTTGAATGCGGCGTACGTGATGGCAAGCAACACCAACGCGCGATAACCGGCATCGCATCTTGAGGACGGATTCTGATCGTCCGGTTGGACCGATGGAGATACGCACTGATAGATCGAGAAGACTGCGAACGCGATAATGGAGATTAGAAACAGCGGGTGCATGACCATGTTCGCCGCTGACCCCCACATTCCCCGCCGGACCGCGAGCAGCCACCAACGAACGTAACGCGTGGGATAGGCCAGCACGATATGTTTGTCGAGATCGGCGAGCAGTTGATGCTGCGTGATCGTGTCGTCGGGAACGACCTTT
>NZ_ANOH01000323.1 GCF_000346505.1 Aporhodopirellula sallentina SM41 | reverse complement strand
TTTGGGCGTGTGCCATTGGAAGCAGCTACATGCGGTTTCGATGGCCCATGCCGCACGAGATCGCCACCCTGTACATGACCCTGCTACTTCATCGAACTGTTGATCACCGGACCTTTCACGTTGCTTACCGGGCACAGGACGCTATGCCTGACAGCGTCAAGATGTTCATCGCTCAGGCGGTCGGCGAAAGAAAGATCAATCCATTTTCGACTTCCGCTCAACTAGCAGAAATCTTGGTGGCGTCGGACCAAGTTGCTAGTTGAACGGAAGGTGTTCAATTTTTTGCAATCCGACAATTCCAGACGAAAATTTGGACGGCAGTTCCCCGGCCCCGGCAGTGGAGTGAATAGCGTTGTTGCATTTCTTGTAACCTTTAACCCGAACAAGCTGCCGTGGGGGCTGAAACTTCTGCGAAAAGGCAAATCGAAAAATCGCCGCCGAATCTGAGTTGGTTTGGTACAGAAGGTTTCATTTGACTTCCCAGCATCATGAATACACGTAAAGTCAAGACGGCGCCCAGAGACCAAAGCCCCAATCACGTCTCAATGTTCTCAATTCCAACCTGCAACCCACAGGTCAGGCAATGGAGCAGCGTCCCGTTTCGCCTCATGTCGCCAAGTTTTCGGCGACTGATGGAGCAGCGATCTGCTTCGGCTTTCGGACATTCTCCCACGTGAAAGTGATTGATCCCGATCAACGGGATATTGTGGCAGCGAACTGGTTCCACTTCACAGTTCTCCATTGCTTGTCGCCACTCAACACCGTGCGGCTTAATCGCTGTGCCGTGAAGATGAAATGCGACGATGTGACATGCTTCGTGGATGATTGTCTCTCGACGTTCCGTATCCGAAGCACGCTCCCAGATTTTTGGACTGAGTCGAATGATCCCACGAGGCGGGACCGCAATGTATCCAGCATCAGCGAACTTTCGAATGAACCGCTTGTTGAAACGGACTCGAATCATGTTCGACAAGTAATTGACTTTGTTGCGATCAAGGGCGAAGTCGATCCATTCGTGAATTTGCAGTGCGGAAGGTTGAGCAATCGAAGACATTTGCTTCATGTGTTGATCTTCACAGTTGAACGTTGGGAGTAGCGATACTTTAGCGGCAAATGATTCGAAACCCTGGAATCGCTATCGCCGCAGATCGCTAGATGGACCATGTTGGCATGGTCCAATCCTCACCGGTAAATTGAGCCACACTTGAAGTTGGTCTCGCTTAACGAAGTATGGAGAACTATCGATTGAACGCTAATTCGCAAGAATTCATCAACCAGTTACCAACGTTACTACGGTTGCTTGCCGATCCCACGACGATGCACACAGCCGCAGAACTCTTCAACCGTATTGACGCATTTGGCTGGGAGGAATGTTCCCCCGTGCTGCTGGGTGCGTTGGAATCGAACGACAGTGATGTGAAACAACTCGTGCTTTCGGTCATTTGCTATGCAGCGGACACTCACGGCAATGATTGGGTTCAACCGTTCGAGTCCGTGGTTCTAGCGTTGTTGGAAGACAAAGATCGTCTTGTCAGAATTTCTGCGGTTCTGGCGGTCGAAAGTCTGCGTGCATTTGATCCAGAGTTTGTAGCCGCATTGCGGTTCATCATTGGTTACGACGAACCAATTTTAGCCAGCCAAGCCTTGATCACATTGCTTGAACTTGACCGTGACCACTCGGTCATTCGGGAACTGGCACCGCTGTTCCGAGTCCGATCAGCGTTACTGAAGCAAAACCCACTGTGAACCGGTCCACTTCCACCAGTGGTTTTCATGCCAATGAGCATCACACCTGGGACAGCGATATGCGACATTCAGTGCGATTCGAACCGACTCTTGGCAACTTGGGCATGAATCGTTTGGCTTGATTCCAGAGAGTCGGACCGCCTCACTATCGTTGTTCAGCGGAGAACCAAGACTGTTGTAGAACGGGTCGCACCCTTGTTCACGCATCGCTCTGTACGTGTGCGGATCAAACATTCTCACAACCCCGTTAGTAAATAAGCGGGATGCGTGCCAAAACAAAAAAAGCGTCACACTGAAACCAAACAGCAATGGTAGAGCGAACGGCGCTAGCAAAACCGCTGCGATGATACCCACGGGGGAACAGAGTACGAAAAATCTCAGTTGAATCAGCCACGCTGGTGTTCGGTCGTCGGACATAGCTCGCTCCTTGGTGATGTTTCAAAACGGGGCCTCTCCTTGGTCCAACTCCGTCTTGTATTCATCAGGAATGTCGAGCAAACAACCGACACAGTTGCACTGTTCACATCGCAAAGCCCTTTGGGGCGTGTTGTCCTCGTCGCACTCCCAGAGCATTCCGTCCCCATGGCAGACTGGACAAACGCTGATCACACGCTGATTGAAGAATCTCGTCGGATTGCTGTCGTTCGAAGATGCTTCGCTCATCTCAACTACCTCCCAATCGCAGAACCGGTCCCCATCACAAACCTGGGTTTCGTTAGCTGGTCCGTCGTGATGGGGGCGATACTTTCGTCACGCAACGACGACCGTACTGGGACCGTTGGAAGAAGGTTGGGATTTGGTGCTGTCCCAGTTACCAAGTACCAGAAACACTCAGGGAAGTTGTCCGCCGATGAGAATAAACAGCGGCGATGGGAAGACTCGAACGGTTTTGATGTTGCCGAAACGAGTTCCAGAGCCAGTGAAAATCCATTGAAAACTTCAAATTAGCGACAGCAGTCACTGTTGTTTTCACCCCGTGTTTTTCAGGGTTTCGGCAAGAAAAGAATTCAATGCCGCATTTCAAGCGCACTTTATGCCGTTGTGTGCTTTGCTGATTTCACCAGGCGATGGTGGGCTGCCTCCTCCGACGAGCCCCGCGTCGCTGATGGTATGGTGCGGGCATCGGAATGGACGTTTGGCAAGCAGCGGTTGCTTGGCAGGCAGTTGACCGACGGCACTGTAGATCCGTGTCGTCTCGATCGATTCGGCGGGAACGAGTTGAGGCAGAATCGTCGGGATGCGTTTGGCGAGCATCGTTTTGCCCGACCCTGGTGGACCGATCATCAAGAGATTATGGCGGCCGGCTGCGGCGAGGGTCATGGCTCGTTTGGCCATTTCTTGTCCGCGGACATCGGAAAAGTCGACGTCGTATTCGCTGAACCGTTCGAACAGTTCATCGATGCGGCTGGGGACGGCGGGGATTTCGACTTCGCCGCCGAGGAACGCAACGCACTGCGCCAACGAGTCGACCGCGATCACCTCGATGTCTTCCACGACGGCGGCTTCGGGGGCGTTTTCGGAAGGGACGATCAGGCCTTTGAGCGATTTGTCTTTGGCCGCCTCGATCGCGATGGAGAGGACGCCTTTGATCGGTCGGGTGATTCCTTCGAGTGCGAGTTCGCCGACGACGGCGTAGTCTTCGAGCCGTTCGGCGTCGAGTTGACCGCTGCCGGCGAGGACACCCAACGCGACGGGGAGATCGAAAGAGGGGGCTTGTTTGGGAAGGTCGCCCGGGGCGAGATTGATGACGACTCGGTCTTGCGGGCGAATGAACCCGCTGTTGACGATCGCCCGTTCAACTCGGTGGGTGGATTCTTTGACGGCCGTATCGGGCAGACCGACCAGGATGGTTTTGGGCATTGCCGCCGGGGAGATATCGACTTCGACATCCACCGCCATTGCTTCAATTCCGAGCAACGTGAAGGTCTTCAAACGTGCCAGCATACGGTCGTTTCCCCAGCCTCGAGCGGCGTGCGAGTCGGTCGCCCCAGTGTACCGACGTTACCCCATCCATCGTGACGCCGAGCAAAACCCAATGCAACCGGGGAGAATTCTTCGCGTTGTTGCTTCGGATGGGGGGCAGCCGATGTCCTTCGTCCCGACCCAGCGGCGAAAGCGTTGACTCCAACGAGGAGGTCGAACCTCGGTTGGTGGTGGTCGCGCGAAGAGTTGCCAACGTTATCGTTCTTTCAGAAGGTTTCGTTGAAGTTGAGTTCGCCGTCCACTTCGCTCCCGACGTCAGACGGGATGTTGGGGCCGCCGGGTTCGGGAAGCGATTCTGAGGCGTCGGGAACGAGGTAGTCTTGTAGTGTTGGCTCGCCACTGGATGTCGCGGGGTTGGTTGGCTCGTACTGGTCGGGTTCGACGAGGTCGTCTGGACGCAGGGGATCGTTGGCCAACCGCATCCATCCGATGCTGCCCGGTGGGATCATGGTATCGATCGCGGCGGGCATCGGGTGAGCGGTGACGAGCGGTGGGTTTCGGCAGGCGCGGTTGCAGCCTTCGCATCGGGAACAGGTGCGGCTGGCTCGCCAAAACATGAGTTCGTCCAGACAGGACCGAGACGAAACGAAGATGCGATCGCCAGGTTGCAATTGGTAGTTCGATGAGGTGTTGCCGAGCTGCACGATCTCGCGATAGCAAACCGGCAACGTTACTCGACAATCACACGGGTCAGTCGGGCGGGCGAGCAGGATCTTGCACGGGTTCGAGCTGCTGGTCAGACCGCCGGCGGTCACGATCGCGTCGAGAACGGTTTCGTATCCCGACAGCGGGTAGGCTCCGGGGGCGTTGACCTCACCGAGGACGTAGTAGCGATGGATCGGTTCGAGCATCCTGACGTTGATCGCGATCGCGTCACAGTTCGCGGGCAGCGTATCCGAGTCGATCGCGTGGCGGTCCTGTTCGCTCGCAAACTGTTTGCATGATTGTCGTTGTTGTTGCAGTTGATATGCGATCTGCTGTTCGATCAGCGACTCGGCTTGTTCGAGGCTTTGTCCGGCCACAACGACGCGCCCGTACGGGCCGAGGTCGACGGTTCCGTCGGCCAACACGACTTGATCGGCAGGCAATCGCAGATCGCGTTCCAGATTGACCGGTTCGATCAGCAGGGCATCGCCCGGTTCGATCGCGTGCGGCGGTAGAACGGACTTCGCATTTTCGCGAGGCAGCCCGGCGGGAAT
>NZ_ANOH01000322.1 GCF_000346505.1 Aporhodopirellula sallentina SM41 | reverse complement strand
GCCGTTGTTGTCGGATCTCGGCGGGCGTCGGTGGTTCAGGCTCCGGTTCGGGTTCCGGCTGGACGACAGGCGGGGCCGGCGCGGGCGGTGGCAACGGAGCCGGTGGCTGGATCACGATGGTCGTCGAGGTCGGCTGAGGTGCCGGGGCGACTCGCTTGGGTGGCGTCCAAGGGACCGCCGTGTCGGATGTCGCCGGAAGAGCGAGCGGGCGAGGACGCCAGACCGCATGACCGTCCGAAGTTTCGGTTTCCGCCGAGGCAGTAGCCGTGCTCGTTGTCGATGTCCAGCTTTCTCCCAACGCGATCGAAGCCGATCCGGTTAGGTTCAGTGCCAGAGCCGCGACAAGGAGACGGCCGGCCGTTTTGCTGTTTTGAGTGTGCCCACAAGGGCTGCGCCGAAGCATATCGCGATCCATCGCTCTAGGTGAATTTCGTCCATGAAATACCAATTCTGATATCGTCCGGGCGTGCTCCGGTACTGGACACCAGAACGGGTGAAGAGAAAAACATCACCCGCTGGGCGAAGTGTAACTGGGATGACAGGTGCAACCGTGTCGACGCGAGCAATCGCGGCGAAGCAACTACATCGACTCACTCGGTCAGATTAAGCAGTCGTTAAAGTCGGCTCGTCTGGGAAGGTTTGACTCTCAGTGCGGATGGCGAAAACATCGCCTCGCGGGGCGTTGGGGCGTTGGGGCGTTGGGGCGTCGGCCTGCGATTCGGCACTGCGATTCGGCACTGCGTCGAAGCAGACTCCTGGGAGGCAACCGATTGTCCAAACCACGTGCTCGTCCCACTAGGGTGATTTATCTGTAATTCGAGATACTTGACTTGCAGATTGTTCGTCCCTACAGTTTTCGCATGCAAGATGATTTCATTGACAACTTGATGCAGCGTTGGCTTGCGAATCGGCCGGAACTGGACGTGAGTTCCGTGGCCGTGATTGGTCGGGCGATTCGGATCGCTGACGTTATGAAACGTGAGCTGAAAGAGATGCTGCGCCCTTACGGGCTGGAGGTTTGGGAGTTTGATGTACTCGCGAGCCTTCGCTGGGGTGGCAGCGAAGAGGGAATGACGCCCAAGGAATTGATGGAAGTGGTCATGGCGTCGTCTGGCACGATGACTCATCGGATCGATCGGCTGGAGAAAGCCGGTTTTGTCAAACGCGTTCCCAATCCGGACGACCGACGTTCCGTTCGCATTCAGCTGGCCAAACGCGGCATCGAAGTGGTCGAAAAATCGCTGACCGAACACATCGCTTCGGCGGACAACGCGGTCAGTGAACTATCACAACGAGAGCAACAACAGACCGCACGTGTTCTAAAAAAGATTCTCACGAAAATCGACCAACCCAAAGATTAGCCGACTGGCATTTCGTCAGGCGTCGCAGTGTATGATCCATCCACGGCACAGGAGCAGATCCCATGACAAAGGCAAAGTTGCCGATTGCTATTTTGATCGCAGCAACCATTGCCGGCGCTTTCGTGCTTTTACGTCCTCCCACTAGAACGATTGCACAAGACGTTGTTCACTCGCTGAATCCGGAATTCATGGATGCGGGTAACTTGGTGAAGCCCATCGTCAAGGAGATGCGAAAGCTGAGTGACGGTACCGAAGTGGAATGCTATGTCATCACCTGCGGTACGGTTCCACCAGAGCATCAGGTCGGCCCTTGGGTCCCCAAGCACGTTGACGACGGTAAAGACAAAGGCGGCATCTGGATCAAGGGTGGCCACGTCTACGATGTCGACGGGAAATTCGTCGCTCATTTGGATGAACTGTACGACGATCCCGAATGGAATCTCGTTCGCGAAG
>NZ_ANOH01000321.1 GCF_000346505.1 Aporhodopirellula sallentina SM41 | reverse complement strand
TGATTGTTTGGCATGTTAGACAATTCAATCTACTCTGAGTTTGCCGACGTTTCCGTGCAAGACGTACCGGCACTGATTAGTCGCATGCGGAAAGCCGAACCTCACCAGCGAATCAACTATTTCGAGATCGCAAAGGACGTTGGCGTGGACGCAATTCCCTTGCTTGCAGAATTGGTACATGATTCTGACTGGGAAATTCGACATCACGCCGTCCATGCGATAGGGCAACTTCTTGAGGAGCACAGAGCACCGCCCGATGCCTTAATACCATTCACAGCGGACACGCATGATTCGGTACGCCACCTCTCGTCGCTATATCTTGCTCGACTCAATAGTTCCGTAAGCATTGCGGTACCAATTCTGCTGGGAGATCTTCGGGAATGTCGAAACTCAAAAGACAACTCTGACTACGACGAAGAGTGCACACGCATAGAAATTGTTTTTGCACTTGGCCATGTGGCACCGGCAATGAAAGAGGTGATCGAAGAGGTCACGAAATCGTTGGATGATCCGTCACTCAATGTGCGTTTGGCTGCTGCCGAATCACTTTCCAAATTTGGCCAGTCGGCCGTCGACTCGACTCCACATCTTCGGTCGTTATTGCGTGCTGATTACGACGATCCTCCGGAGCTCACAGACGACGCATCACGAAAAGCATGGACCTGGAAGGTCTACCAACTGAAGTCAGCTGCCGTTGAAGCTCTCTTTAAAATTGGGAAGGAGTGCCATGACGACGTGCTTGCGGACATCCTCAGAGACCAGAATGCACTTTGTTTCGCTCACCATCGCGCACTGTCCATCCTGTCCACGTTGCCTTACTCAGATCAGACCCGCCAAGTGATTTCTGTCTTTGCAGCAGAATCAAAGGATCATGTTGCGTTGGAGCTATCGAGATCGGCGTTGCTCCGTGATTCTTGGTAGACTGGGGTAACCATGGCATTCACACGGAGCGGGGCTTGCGGCCGAATTTGAAATGGACAAGTTTACTCTCCCCGCCCGGTGATGCCGGACGTTCGCACACTGAAGCATGACACCTATTTGCCAGAATTGCAGCGCACGCTACGGCGAACTCCTTCGCAGCGAGCGATGGCGCGCGTTCCGCTGCCAAACTTGCGACACGGAGTCGTGCGAACTTTGTGTCGCCAGTGAAGACCAAGGCAATCAGATCGCGTTTCTGCGTTGCCCCAATTGTGGCGGTGATTCGCTGGACGCGCTCGATTTGCGTGATCGCCACTCGATCTTCACTTCGATCGAACACTTGGCTTCATTCGATGTGGGAATCGCTCTCCCCTGGGTGACCTGGTCTGTATATCCGCGTCGAACTGAAACACTTATTCACAAGGCTCTGCCGAAATTGTCTGACTACGGACCACGGATCGGGTTGCTGAATGAGGACGACGCGAAGGTGCGGGCCTACTTGGCGAAGGCATTCCCGGATCATTTCGACAGCGACGTTCCACAGGGATCGGGCGTATTGATTTGGATCGCAGATGGGACACCGCTACAATGTGCTGGTGGACCAAACGTGACCGAATACGAGATACTCAAAACATCGCGATCCTTGTGGGCCGCCGCAGCGAATTAGGTGCGAACCATGCGATGCAACGGAGCCGGGCTTGCATGGTTTCACGAATGGAAAGTCAATTGTCCCGGCCCGCTGATCGCTGCCGTT
>NZ_ANOH01000320.1 GCF_000346505.1 Aporhodopirellula sallentina SM41 | reverse complement strand
TCGGACAAGAATCCGTAGACCGGGTGGACGGCGTCGACGTCGTGCTTTTTGCAGATTTCGACGATCGCGTTGATGTTCAGGTACGACCGGATGGGCTCGCCGGCTTCGCCAATTTGGTAGGCCTCGTCGGCCTTGAACCGGTGCAACGCGTAGCGGTCTTCGTGGGAGTAGATGGCAACGGTTTTGATGCCCAGTTCGGTGGCGGAGCGAAACACTCGGGTCGCAATCTCGCTGCGGTTGGCGACCAGCAGTTTGCGGACGGGACAAACGGACGCGGAGGGAGCGACAGAACCGGGATTTTGAGCCATTGCCTAGTCTATATATCAAGTGTGGGGTTTGACGTTTCGGCTAGGTTAGCGAATGCTACGCCCTGCTGGGAAGTCGTTAGGAGGCAGTTTAGGCGCATGAATCCGCTTTTAAGTCCCCTCAGTGCGGAAACGTGTGGTGAGGAGTCGGGCGTGTGTGCGGCAAGATGGGGTAGGCTATCGCACGCGTCGGGATCGACTTGTAGGCCGGACCTAGCGCAGCGACGTTCCGGCATTTGGATTGCGCTTCGGCATTGCGAGCCTACATTGCGAGCCTGCCGGATGCGCGTCGCTGAGTCTTTTGTATTTGGGCCTCTTTCATCCGGCCTACTAGAAGGCGACGCGAAACGTCATTCGGAATCGCCTAGTGAAGTTCCAGCATGGTGCTTCGTTGCCGAAGCATTAAGGCAGTTTCAAGCCGGTGAGTGTCTTGACGGCTTCGTCGATTTTGTCGGACACGTCCGAGTAGTCTTTGCCGGTGTCTCCGTGCAATTTTGCGTCGACGTCGCCGAATGCGTCGAAGAGCGAATCGATCGCTTTGCCGGCTTTCTCTTTCGCTTCGGCTGGCAAGTCGCTCGATGCGGTCAGGGATTCGAGGTGTTCGAGCAACCCGCCGATCGAGTGAAGTTGCCCGTGGATGGAGTCCACGTCGTCATCGGCGAATCCTTTAGCGATGGCGTCTTGCATCGACGCGAGTTGTTCAATGCCCTCGCTCAGCGTGGCGGGGCCGGCGGGTGTGTCGATCGCGGGCAAACTGTCGATGTCGATTTCGTGGTCATGATCGTGGTCATGTCCGGCGTGGTCATGGTCATGGTCGTCATGATCGTGTTCCGACGCCGGGGGTGTGTCCGTCGGCGTGGATTGCCTGCAGCCTGTGATGGTGATCGCGTAAGCCAGAACGGTCATTGCGACGCAGAAGCGAGTTGAATTTGCGAGCCAATTGAGACGGGACATGACCGTTTCCTTGAAGGAGTGGGTGTTATTGAGGGGCAAAAGCGGCTGAGCAAAAGCGACTCAACGGGTGAAAGCATTTTGATCAGGGCTAACAATGGGTTCAGGGGGCTACGCAGGCCACCGTCAAACGGTTCTCGCGAGTGGTTTGTCTTGCGGTGTTTTTTTTGCTTCATCGTAACGTTTAAATTATTTGCCACGTTTTACGCGGTCGTTGTGGCGGAAAGGGAAAGCGTGCGGTCGCGTTGGAAACGCGGCGGGAAGCCTGACGGCATTTTTGCGAACCGTTAAGATAGGATGAGATTCTCCGATCGTCGTTTCGTTTGTTGAAAGCACGCCAGATGCGTCTTGCCGATTTGTTCCGCGCCCGCGATGTGTCGCGAATCGAATCGCTGCGCCTGATCGCTCGCGGTGCGGTCGAGGGATTGTCGGCGGGGCGCCATCGATCGGCGAAGAAGGGATCGAGCGTCGAGTTCAAAGAGCATCGCCCTTATGTGCCAGGCGATGAAGTTCGCAATATCGATTGGAAGGCGTTCGGCAAGAGCGATCGGTTGTACATTCGCGAATTCGAAGAAGAGACCAATCTGCGCTGCATGATTTTGGTCGATCAGAGCGGATCGATGGCGTACGCCGGTGAGCGAGCGTTGCCGCTGGCATCGACGGATTCGAAACCAGACCCAAACGGGAATCGCACCGATAAGGGGACAGACAAGAAAAGAAAGTCTGCTGCGGATGGTTCGAAGGCGTCTCCTCCGTCGTGGTGGAAAGGGACCAAGCAAGAGTTTGCATGTGGGCTGGCCGCTTCGCTGTCGTACCTGTTGCTGTCCAATCAAGACTCGGTTGGCGTGATGACGTTTGATGCGCGGATCCGCGAGTATGTCCCGCCGCGAATGTTGCCGTCGCATCTGAACACGATCTTGGGATCGCTCGCGATCGAATCACGTGGCGGCGAAACGGATCTGGGCCTGGTGTTGCGACACTCGCTGAGCAAGCTGCCGCGTCGCGGTTTGGTGGTGCTGGTTTCGGACGGGTTGGGCGATGTGGAATCGTTGGGACGCTCGCTGACTTTGTTGCGGGCGGAACGACAGGATGTGATTTTCCTGCAGGTGCTCGATCCGGATGAGTTGGATTTCCCGTTTGATGATCGGATCGAGTTTCGAGATCTTGAATCGGATGGGAGGCGGGAAGTCGTCGATGCTCGCCAAGTTCGCAGTCGTTACGTCGAGGCAATGCAGCGACACAACGCGACGATTGCGGCCGCGTGTCGTCGCAGCCGAGTCGACCATTTGATTTTGACGACCGATCTGCCATTGGTGGACGCGTTGGCTCGCTTTGTCGCGATGCGTCAGGCGGGGCCGGTATCGGGATCGTTGTCGGGGAGCGGCCAGCAGGCGGTTCCTCCGGACGCGTTGGGTGGTGCGGTCAAAGGTGTGTCGTCATGACGTTTCTGAACGCGGTGATGGCGTTGGGGGCGGCGGCGTTTGTGGTCCCGTTGGCGATTCATCTGTTGTTTCGTAGTCGCTACCGGTCGCTGGATTGGGGGGCGATGTTTCTATTGCAGGACGTGATGCGGGTGAACCGCCGACGGATGCAATGGCACCAGTGGGTATTGCTCGCGATTCGTTGTGCGATCCCGATCTTGCTCGCTCTCGCGATGGCCCGGCCGTTGATTTCGTCGGTGCAGTCGGTCGCGGGCGAGCAACCGGTGTCGTGGGTATTGTTGATCGATGACAGCCGATCGATGTCCGCCGGGAACCGATCAACACGCGCGATCGCGGGGATGACGCGATTGCTCGATTCGATGTCACATGGCGATGAGGTGATGATCATCCCGTCGAGCAGATTGGCGGCTCCGGTGTCGATCGGTTCGGCGGATGACGCTCGGTCGCGACTGCGTCAGATGCGGTTCGATTCGTCGCGCATGAACTTCACCGCGGCGGTGCAGTCGGCAGTGCAGGCATGTCGGCAGGCCTCCCATCCGTTTCGCCGCATCGTCGTGGTGTCGGATTTTCAGGAAAATGTGCTCGGCGAATCGAACGCGTCGCGGCGGGAGGAAGTGTACGGTTCTGGTGCGTCACTGCTGACCGAGTTGGATTCGATTTCGGATCGTTTAGGCCGGATCGATCCGACGCCGCAGGTCGACTTTCTCGACGTCGGGTTATCGACCGATGAGCCCGACGTGGAAACCGGTTTGGCGAACGTGTTGGTGAAGTCGATCCGAATCGACCCACCGGCGGTCTTGGTCGATCAGACGGTGACGGTCGTTGCCACGATTCAAAACGATTCGGATGTTCCGGTTAGCGGTGTCCGTGCGAGCTGGTTGGTTGGCAATCGTGTGATGGAAACGGAGGTCGTGTCGATTGATCCGCGGGGAACCTCGGAGTTGGCGTGGCGGACTTCGTTTTCAAAGCCGGGCGGAACGAGCGTTGGGCTCGCGGTCGAACATACCGACGCGTTGATGGCGGACAACCGCAGGATGCGTGCGTTGCAGGTTCGGCGTCCGGTCCACGTTTGGTTGGTCGACGGTGATTGGTCGGACGAGCCGCTGCAGAGCGAAACCGATTTTCTGAAAGTCGCCCTGAGCCCATTTGCATTCGGTGCAATCGACGCGGGTGAGCGGCAATCGACTCGTCGTCAGAGAGCGATTCGAAGAGGGACACCAATCGTTCGCGGGGACGGGCGGAGCGTGGTGGATCGCGAAGTCAGCCACCGGCGTGATCTGGTTGCGGCGAAAGTGATCCGTCCAGGCGAGTTCGTCAGTCTGTGGCAACGAGTTCTCGATTCCGGCAGACAAGACGTCGGAGCGACAGGCCAAGAAAACGTCGGCGACGCGGAAAGCAACGACGAGGAGTTCCCAGAGTTGATCGTGTTTGCGAACGTGAAGTCGCCGCCGGGGACGCGTCGCAGTGAGAGTCCCGCGGCGAAAGACGGATCGGTGGAAGGGACGGGGGTGTTGGGGCGATACCTGGCCATGGGCGGGCGGGTGTTGTTTTTTGACGGCGATAATGTGGATGCGGAGGCGTGGAACTCGGAAGGGTTCTTGCCGGCGAGACTCGACGAGGTGGTTGGCTCGCCGCAGGAGACGAAGCCGATGCGTATCGAACCACCGGGTGCGCGGGTGAACGCATGGCGTTTGCTCGGCGGCGAGCAGGATTCGCTTTTCGATACCGTTCGAGTGTTCCGGTACCGTAGCATCAAGTTGGGTGAAGCATCGGAAGCATCGGAAGCATCGGGCACGTCGGGCACGTCGGGAGGTGCGAGCACCGTCATGCTGCGTTCGCAGTCGGGGCAGCCATTGGTGGTGAGTGGTTGGAACCGTTTCACGGGCGGAACCACGCAGGACGCGCTGGCTCATGGAGGTATCCGCCGCGTCGGTGTCGTTCAGTTTGCGCTTCCTTGTGACACGGCGTGGTCGAATTTGCCGCTGCGGCCGGTCTTTCTGCCGATGGTCCAGCAGTTGGTGTTGGATTTGCTTGCGTCTGATCAACAACCCACGGTTCGGCCAGGGACGGCGATGGTGGTGTTTCCAGATGCACGTTTCCGAACGGGCTCGGGTGATTGGGAATGGGAGGTTTCTCGGCCGGATGGGAAAACGCAGGCCATTGTCGGCAATTCGTCATCGTCGTTGGTATATGGGGACACCCATCGAGTCGGTGCGTACCGGTTCGTCGCGAATCGTCTCGACGATAGCGAGGCAGAACGCGATCGTGGCACGGGGGCGCAGGTCCGCGTGGTCGAGGTCGAAGCGTCCGAGTCTGTTTTGCGGCGGGCAAACGAGGATCGGTTGGACGAATGTGAGGAGCGATTGGGAGCGAGACGCTACCAAGACGCCGAAGCGTTGATTGGGGCGGTTCGTCGAGATCGGTTTGGGACGGAGGTTTGGCGGCCTCTGCTGTGGTTGTTGTTGGTGATGCTAGCGGCGGAAGTGCTGTGGCAGCAATTCGGCGTGACTCGGTCGGTAGGCCGCGTCAGTCGGGTTGGACCGGAGGCGGCGTCATGACGTTAAGCACCTCGGCGAACGCTGTCATCGACTTCGATCCATTGATCGCGACCAGGATCGGTGGGCTCGGCGAGCTGCGGTTCACGACGGACTGGCCTGTTTGGTTGGTGTTGGCGATCGCGATGTTGGGTGCCGTCGTCGTGATGGCGGCGTACCTTCGCGAAACCTCGGGGGTGCGGGCGCCCTGGTCATGGGGACTGCCGGCGATCCGCGGCACCGTTTTCGTGTTGGCTTGTTTGCTGATCGCGGGCCCTGTTTGGCATCACCGACAAGTGATCGGGAATCCCGCGACGATTGTATGGGCGGTGGATGGTTCTGCGAGCATGGCGGAACGCGATTCTCAGTCGCTCGAAAACTCAAGCCGGATGCGGCGTGTTTACGATCGTCTGTTCGGCGACGCCGGTCGGGACGGATGGATCGATCATCTGCGCCAGTCGCATTTTCAGAATGTGGTGACGTTTGATGAGCGTTCGCGATTGGTTTGGAGTTCAGAGCAACCAGGATCTGCGCCGGAGAAATCGGCAGGCGGTTTGCCGGAGGTGGAACCGCGCGGCGTCTGGACGGATTTGAGTGCGCCGCTGCGGCACGTCGCCGACGATGCGAGGTGGGGTGGCGATGATGCCGATTCTCCGATGAACGGCGAGGAAAGCAGCGACCGCGAAGTGGGACGCGGCGGACGTGTGATGGTGATGTTTTCCGACGGACGAGATTCAGCCGGTGTGGCGGATGCGGCGGAGGTCGCGACGCGTTTGGCTGACGCGGGATGGCAGGTGCATGCGGTGGGTGTTGGCAGCGTTGAGGAGTCGCCCGATCTGGGGCTAGTCGACGTTGACGTGCCCGAAAGAGTCGCCGACGACGGACGTTTGGCGGGGGCGATTTGGGTGAAGCACTTCGGGTACGACGGAGAGAAGGCACGCGTGCAGATTCGAAGTGGCGATGAAGTCGTCTGGAACGAAGTGGTCGATCTGCACGGAGATGGAAAAACCTCAGTCCGGTTTGACTTTGCCGTCGAATCGTTGATGCGGAGGGCGATGGAATCGGACGTGCGGGGCGTCGATCGCGACAGCGTGGCGTTGTCGTTGACGGCGAGCGTGTCGCCCGTCGCGAGATCGGTAGCCGCCGGTATCTCGCCGGGCAATCCGTCTGAGTCGGTGACGGCAGAGTCTCGCGAGAACGGTTCGGATCGATCCAACGACTCGATATCATTTCGCGTCGCGGCGGCGTCGCGTCACCGCCGGTTGTTGATTTTGGACGGATCATCTCGATGGGAAATTCGCTATTTGCGAAATCTGTTTTCGCGTGACCCGTCATGGGACGTGAACACGGTTCTGTTCGGGCTCGGGACGGATTCGCCGAAGGTGCGGCGGGGGGACGAAGACGGACGTCTGCCTGATTCGCAACGTGCGTGGGCGGGGTATGACGTGGTGATCTTTGGCGAAGTGCCACCGGATCAGTGGACGCGGCAAGACGCCAATCGTTTGACCGAATTCGTCGCCGGCGGCGGTGGGATGATCGTGCTCGATGGTCGCTACGGACGCATCGCTGAGTTGGTGGGCAACGAGGACGGTGTGACCCACGAGGGAACCGGCCAACCGACTTCATCGCGAGTTCGATCGACGTCGGATGACGTTAGCGAGTCGATGGCGACGTTGATTCCGGTTCGGTTCGTAGGCAATGTGAACTCACGGCCTCGAGTGCAACGGATCGAGCCGACGGTCACGGGCAAGTCTCAACCGGTGATGATGCTCGGTTTGTCCGATGCAGGGATCGACGCAGTTCCGAGCCGCGTCGACGACGAGGATGGGCTGTGGCAACATTTGCCTGCGCCGAACTCGGTCAGCCGCGTCGTGGCGCAGCCTGATGCAGAGGTGTGGGCGGATGCAGAGGTGTGGGCGGATGCGGGGTTGGAATCGAACGCGGCCAGCGAGCGGCAGGTCAAACGCACACCCTGGTTGGTGACGAGGGTGTTTGGTGCGGGGCGGGTGTTTTACCTCGCGTCGGATGAAACTTGGCGCTGGCGATACAAGCTCGAGAGCCAACTGCACGGACGGTTTTGGAACCAATTGATGACCGCGGCGATGTCGCCTCCGTACGCCGCGAGCGATGACTTTGTCGCGATCGGAACGGACCGGATTGACTATCGCACCGGGCAAGCCGCGACGATTCGTGCTCGATTGTTGCCGACGTCTTCGATTCTCGGCGAGTCGGGGACGCTGCCGACGGTCGATGCGTTGTTGCTGAAGGACGAACAGGTCGTCGCAACGGTTCCGATGCGTTTGGAAAATGCGGAGCGACGTACGTATGTCGGTGCAACGGATGGTTTACCGGAAGGGGCGTACCGGGTGCGGGTTCGGGCGAGCGGGTTTGATGCGGCGGCGTTGAAGGCGTCGACGCCGATCTGGGTAACACCACCGCGGACTCGCGAGCGGGATCGGCTATCATTGGACGAGACGGCGTTGCAACGGATCGCGATCGCCGGTGGTGGGAGTTATGTTCATGAGTCGTCGGCTGATGAAATTTTGTCGCTGATCGAACCGCTCTCGGGCGGGGAAATTATCGAGTCGGATACGCCGCTGTGGCAATCCTGGTGGGGCTTTGCGGTGATTGTGGTGTTGCTGGCGACTGAGTGGTGGATGCGGAAAAAGGTGGGGTTGATATGAGTGGTGCGGATTGGTCCAACGACGCGCGGTCCACGATGCTGCTCGGCAGTCCCCGCGACGTCGGTCACGGGCAGCAACCTCCGGCACGCAGCGAGATGTTGCCGCAAACGAAGTCAGCGATCGAGCGGTTTGCGGACCGGCGTGCGCGGTTGCAGTTTCTCCGCGGAGTCTTGCTGGGGGTGGCCGCATTGGTCGTGGGCATGTTGGTCGTGGTGTTGTTGGATTATGGGTTCCGGATGGGAACCATGATTCGATGTGCGTTGGCGATCTCGGTTGATGTGGTCGTGGTGGCGGTCGCGTGGTTTGGCGGAGTGAGGGCGTCGCGTCGACGCGATTGGCGTGAGGTTGCTTTGAGTATGGAAGCGGTCACGCCGGAACTGCGTGAACGGTTGTTGTCGGCGGTTGAGTTGGAAGATCCGCGGGTGGCCAACGGTTCGGTCGACTTTCGCGGCAAGTTGCAAACAGGCGTGGCGTCTGACCTATCGAAAGTCGAAATTGGACGGATGCTGCCGTGGGCGCTAATTCGTCGGTCGGTTTGGTTGGTGGCCGGTTTGATCGCTGTGATCGCGGGAGTTTCCGCGATCCCGAGTCTGCAGATGCCACGCCGGATGGCCCGAGCGTTTGTGCCGTTTGTTCCCATCGAGCGAGCGTCGTTTACCAAGGTCGAGATTGTTGAACCGTCACCCGCATCGGCAATCGTTGCCGAAGGCGATCTCGTTTCCGTTGCCGCGGCGTTGCAGCATCTAGGTGGTCATGCTGTGGAGCTGCAGTGGCGTGATGAAGACGGCCGGCAGGGGAATCAGATCATGGCTGCTCGCGATCACGCGACAGCGACAATGTCATCGGATGAGTCGCCCGATGATGTTCAACAAGATTGGGAGGACGAACGTCGCTTCTTCGCTGCGAACGTTCAGGTCGACAAAGCGATGGTGCACTACCGAGTGGTCGCCGCGGATGCGGAAACGTTGTGGCAGACGTTGACCCCGATGCCGAGACCGAGGGTTTTAGAGTTCGAAAAACGATACCGGTTTCCTTCCTATACGAAGCTGCCCGACCGAGTCGTGGTCGATCAACATGGTGATTTGGAAGCGATCGTGGGGACCCGCGCCGACGTCACCGTCCGGTTCGATCAACCGGTCCGCGCGGCCGAGGTTTCGTTTGGCGACGTCGAAGCCGACGTGAAGGTGCCGATGACTCCCGTCGAGGGTGACCCGACGCGATTCCAATACCGCGTCGCCGTGACGACTCCGGGAGCCTACCGCATCAACGCGGTTAGTTCCGAAAGCGGTTTCGACAACCCGTTCTTGCCACGATGGGCGATCGATCCGGTGAGCGACCAGAGCCCCGCCGCGTCGTGGGCGTCGGATGTTGACCGGCGGCAGATTTGTTCTCCCGCGGCAGTCCTGAGGCTTCGCGGCCGCGTGGAAGATGACTTGCCGATGGATCGTGTCATCTTTCAATACGCTCGCGATGATGATTCCGTCCGCGAACGCAGCCTGCCAATTGACCCGGCGGAGGACAACCACGTGTTTGCTTTCGAATGGGACATGGAAGACCTGTCCGCGACCGGCACCGCGGGGGAGGTCTTGCCTGCCGGGACGCGGTTGAAGGCTCGGTTGATTGCGTTAGATCGAGCAGGCCACCGTGGGGCGTCCGAGTGGCTGCACCTTTTTATCGACAGTGCGGACTTCGATGCGAAGCGGCACGATGAATTGTTCGAGTTGCACGCTTTCACCCAAGACGTCAATCGGTGGTGGAGCGATCTCGATCGATGGGTCCGACAGAGTGTTGAAAATCTGCAACGCGATGCGAACGGGAACGAAGTTACTGCTACCCCTTCGCAGGTGATGCCAATGGAGGAGCTCAACGCGTTGGCGGAGCGCTGGCGACGTATTGCTGGGACGGCATCAGCGAACGGTGAAGTGCACGATGTCGATGGGGAGTTGTCGCTGCGAAAGCTGGTTGTGCGGACGAACGACCCGGTCGCGGCGGATCGGTGGGTAATGCTCGACCGTGCGGTCTCGAAGCAGATCGGCAAACTCTTTGATGTTGCTGAGAATCTAGAATCGGCCCGGAGCAACGTGACTCAGGAATCTCAGCCGACTGCGCGTCAGTTGTCGTCGTCCGTGGAGGCGGTGCGAGATTCGCTCTCGCAGACTCAGTCGTTCGCCGGTGAGGTACGTGATTTTGGTTCGCAGTCACGTGG
>NZ_ANOH01000319.1 GCF_000346505.1 Aporhodopirellula sallentina SM41 | reverse complement strand
ACCGCCGAAGAAACCGCGACCACGTCGAAGAAAGGCCTGAGCAAAGCCGCTGCACTGACCGCCGGATTAAAAGCCGTCACCGGATTGGGCTCGGCGAAAGAAAATGCGGCCGAAGAAGAGGAGTACGTCGAGGAAGAGGAATACGAGGAAGAAGCCGAACCGGTCACCCGCGAACTCGAAATCGAGGAAGAGGTGCATTCGCTTCGCAATGATGAGGCTCACGAGGAAACGCCCGAACCGAACGTGCAAATCCCGCGCAAGAAAGACATGCGTGCCCAACTCGATGACGCCGTTCAAGACACCAGTGACGATCTCTCCGACTACCACCTGCCTAGCCTCGAACTACTCGAGAGCAGCGACGGGTTCGACTACGACGAGCAGGAAGCCGAAGCCCGCCGCAAAGCGATTCTGCTGCAAGACACGATCTGCAACTTCGGGTGCAACGTCCGCGTCACCGATATTCAACTCGGACCGGTGATCGCGCAGTACGAAATCGAACTCGAAGCCGGCCTGCGACTGAACAAGATCAGCGCCCTCGCCGATGACCTCGCGATCGCGTTGCGAGTCCCCAGCGTTCGTGTCGTCGCGCCGATTCCCGGCAAGAACACCGTCGGCATCGAAGTCCCCAATGAGATCCGCCAAGTCGTGCGTCTGCGTGACGTGATCGAACAGTCCGACTCGCGCGTTCACAAGATGAACATCCCCGTCTTCCTCGGCCAAGACGTTTCCGGTGCACCGATGCCGGTCGACCTCGCCAAGATGCCCCACCTTTTGATCGCCGGTCGAACGGGTACGGGTAAGTCGGTCTGTCTCAACGCAATCATCGTCAGCATCCTGATGTGCTGCAAACCCGACGAAGTGCGGATGTTGATGATCGACCCGAAGATGGTGGAACTCAGCGGGTACGGTCGCCTGCCGCACCTGATGCACCCGGTGATCACGGACATGAAGAAGGCCGAAGCGATTCTCGGCTGGGCCGTCGACAAGATGGAAGAGCGTTACTCGCTGCTCGCCAAAGCAGGCGTGCGACACATCAACAGCTACAACGATCTCGGCCGTGAAGAAGTCCTGCGTCGTCTCGAAGTGGACGAAGAGGACGGCGGCAGCGACGTGCCCGACAAACTCCCGTTCATCGTGATCATCGCCGACGAGATGGCGGACCTGATGATGACGGCCGGCAAAGATGTCGAGCAACACATCATTCGTCTGGCGCAAAAGAGTCGTGCGGTCGGAATCCACCTGATCCTCGCGACGCAGAAACCGACCGTCGACGTCATCACGGGTTTGATCAAGAGTAACCTTCCGGCACGCTTGAGTTTCCAGGTGGCCAGTAAGACGGACAGCCGCGTGGTGCTCGATGAAAACGGGGCCGACAAATTGCTCGGTAACGGGGACATGTTGTTCCTATGGCCGGGAACGAGCACGCTGATTCGTGGACAGGGCACGTATCTCTCCGACGCGGAAATCGACCGAGTCTGCGATCACTGCAGCAGCGGTGGAGAACAACGCTTTATCGGCGAATTGATGAACCTCAAGGTCGACGCCGATGGGGAATCGTCCGGTGGCGAACTCAACGTCGAGAACCTTCGCAAGAAGGACGAACTGTACGAAAGCGCGATCGAAGTCGTCGTGCGAGAAGGCCGCGGTTCGCTGTCGCTGATCCAACGGTGCCTCGGAATCGGCTATGGACGTGCGGCTCGATTGGTCGACTACATGGCCGAAGACGGCATCGTCGGCCAGTACAACGGTTCGAAATCGCGCGAGGTGCTGTTGACCATGGCCCAGTGGCAACAGATGCAAGGGTTGCCGGTCGACGGCGAAGAGGCGGAAGAAGATTCCGTCGCAACCGCTTCGGCGGAAACCGCAGAACAGTACGAGGAGTACGAAGAAGAATACGAGGACGACGGCGAATACGAAGACGTCGACGATTGATGCCGCCCGTCTGCGGTCACCTGAATTGATTGCGGCAAATAACGCGGCCGGCTTTGGCGTGATGTTTGCGACGTTGGTTGGCAGTAGGCAGCGAATCCTGCCTGTTCACCCACGTCCTCCCAGGAAACTCGCGATGTCACCCAACGCTGAAATCGAAACCACGCTCGAACACCTCACTGAACTCTGCTGCGACGCACTCCAAGAGGGCGGTGAGTTCAACCACGAACGAGCCGAGCAGCTCACGTCGAACTTGTCCACCAACGGATGGGAACGTCACTCCGAAGGCAGACCACCGTTGTCGAACGTTCTCAAAGACCGTATCCGCGAAAGCTGCCGCGAACCGGCGATCCATCGTGGCGCCGCGATTGATGGCGTCGTCGGCGAAGTACAGTCTCTCTACGAACGAGCATCACGGTACAGCGGCAAAGCTCCTGGCGAAACGGAACAAGCCCAATCCGAACAAGCCCAATCCGAACAAGCCATGTCTCCACGCACGATGTAGCCGAAATCGCCCGAGTTCAACTACAGCGTAGACCGGTTTCTACCGGCCGATTCGCATTCGTGATTCGCATTCGTCCGGTGGGAACCGGACGTACATGATTTGCAAAAATGCCCTAACGCCGATCGTCTACGTGAGTTCGCTGACCGACTCGACGAGTTGATGCAACTGTGGTTTGAGCGTTGCGAACTGGTGGACGACTTCTTTCTCGTCGTCTTGGCGTGCCGAGTCAATCAGCGACTGCAACCCTTCAACGGGTTCACCGGTTTCGAACGTGCTGAGCAGCCCTTTCAGTGCGTGACCGGTTTTCGCAGCGGCTTCGAGGAAGCCGTTCGCGATCTCGCCTTCGAGCTTCTTCATAAGCTCCGGGGCATCCTCGGTCGCCATCTCGGCGAGCACGATGAGGATGTCCTCATCGTCACCTACCCGCTCCAGCGCGTTGGCAAAACGCTCTCGCTGCTGGCTCGACAATTTCGACATGTCTGACTTGGCATTCATCCTGCAGCCCCCACTTCGACGTCACTCTTCAGAACAATGTTGAATGAATTGATACGATCGCGAAGTTTTCCACGAGTAATCCCCAGGATCTCGGCCGCTTGACTTTGGTTCCCGTTGGTCTCTCGCAATACCTCGGTGATCACATAACGTTCCATATACTCAGTCGCCTCCGCATAGACGTTGGTCGAACCATTGTTGAGCAAGTCACGCACCAACTTCGGCAACCCAGCACCCGCGGCGGCTTTGTCTGTACTCGCACCGCTCGCCGCGGTCGTTCCTTTGTACCCGGTCACTTCCCGCGGCAAACCGTCGGGCGTGATCACCGGCATCACCGTGTCGAGCACGCAGCGACGAATCACCGCCCGCAATTGGCGAACGTTGCCCGGCCAATCGTAGGCCGACAGAAGTTCCACCGCCTCCGGCGACAGCCCCTCCAAATCGGGTTTGTTAAACTCTCGCTTCGCACCACTCAGAAAGAAACGAATCAACGCCGGCACGTCGCTGAGTCGATCACGCAAAGGCGGCAGCTCAATCGTCACGCCGTTGAGTCGATACAGCAAATCTTCGCGATACTCGCCATCGTCGACCATCTGTTCGAGCGGTCGGTTGGTCGCGGCGATGATGCGAACGTCCGTTTTCAATTCTTTGTTGCCACCCACGCGTTCAAAACGTTGGTCCTGCAAAACACGGAGTACCTTTGCCTGCACCGGAGACGCCATGTCGCCGATTTCATCAAGGAAGAGCGTGCCGCCGTTACACTGTTCGAACTTACCGATCCGCCGGGACTCGGCTCCGGTGAACGCCCCTTTCTCGTGACCGAAAAGTTCACTTTCGAGAAGGTTGTCCGGCAACGCGGCACAGTTCACCGCGAGGAACGTCTCTTCGCTACGCCGGCTGTATTGGTACAACGCGCGGGCAACCAGTTCTTTCCCTGTCCCGCTCTCGCCGCGGACAAGAATCGGAACGTCCTGCTTGGCGACCTTCCCGATCGCTTTGAACACATCGAGCATCGCGGGCGAGCGACCGATGAACAACTCGCCGCTGGCATCAGCCGATTCGTCGTCCGCCGAAATCGCGACGGGAACGCTGCTGATCTGTCGCTGCTCGATCGCCTTCTCGACCAGGTCTCGCAACGGGTCGACCGCGAGAGGTTTGGCGATGTAGTCGAACGCGCCCAACTGCATCGCTTCGATCGCGGTGTTACTGGCCGCCTCAATCGTCATGAAGATCACCGGGATGCGGCGGTCGTATTCGCGGATTTCGCAGAACACCGCCAACCCGTTCTGATCGGGCAGCTGGATATCCAACAGGACGGCGTCGAAATCACCCGCTTTCAGCTTTTCCATCCCCTCGGCCGCAGATGACGCGGTTTCGACATCGGCTATCGACGCGAGGGATTTCTGCGCAAGCGTCAGAATGAGACGATCATCGTCGATAACTAATAAACTCGGCATGGTTTTGCACCAAGAGGATTTGGGCTGCGTTTGATCCACCTTCGATGGCGAATTCTTTGGAACAGCAATTCCAGCGGACATAGATTTGCACCTGCGAGTTTACGCGATGAGTGAATCGGGTGTCGATCGGTTCAAAATGAGGACACCCCATTAGGAGAAGAATTCATGGACTCGGCCCTAAAAGGAGAACCGGGAACTTCTTTGATAAAACAGCGAACCACGGTCAGAAATGGCTCGAACAAACGCCACCGGCCGGACAAAGCGAGAGGCGGCGATTAGGGGCAGCACGATGGATTTCAACAACAACTCGCCCACCACAGACGACTCGTAGCGAAACTCGCGGAGAGTTTCGGCAGGTCCTGGGAATCACCGAAAGTCTTGGCGACTTTCGCTACGGCATTTGCCCTGACTCTTGGCCGTGGAACGCGACGAGCCCACCGCGGCGAACGGTGGGCTGGCGATGCCGCGGTGGTTGCGGCCTACGGTTTCAGTTTCCATCCGACAATGACGCCGAGGCCGAACGCCCAGCAAGCGGCAACGTCGGGATTTTCGCGTGCGTACTGCTTCGCGATACTGAACAGATCCTGAGCCGGCTCACGGACGAAGTGACGGGCGGCGTCCTGGGCCACTTCACCGGCCTGGCTGGCTGCTCGGGAAGCGGCCTGACGTGCCTGATCGGAGACCTGTTCCGTGTGGGTTGCGGTGGGATGATGAGTTGCGGTGGGATTAACGGACTGCGACATGAGATTTACCTATGGGAAAGGGGGTTACGTTCGAGGAAACGATCGGAGTAATGGGATTCGTCGTACCCGCCCTCGTTTGATGGGCGGCGGGAAGCGGCGTGCGGGTCGTCGAATGACTCGCGGCGGAATTGGTTCCGCGGTGAGCTCTCGGGTGCGATCAACGTCGCCTTGAGCCATCGCAGGTTTTCTGCGAACTCGGACTTGGTTTCCGCCATCGCATCGCTCGCCGCTTGAACCGCTCGCAGGGCGAGCCACCCGAGCACCGCGACCACTACGAAGACCAGCAGGCAAACCACCAACATCGCCCCACCGTCAGACAGTTCCGTGAACTCACCGAGCAGCAAGCCGAACGCGATCATCAACACCGTCAACGCGGATCCCGCCAGGACGGCGGCAGTAACCGCAAAAACAATCGACCGGGTGAGCTTTCGTTTTGCTTCTTGCGAATCGACCGAAATCAACTGCATCTGCAACTCGAATAACTCACACACGTCTTGCGCGACGCGTCGGAAACTCGATGGTCTGGATGAAGGGTTATCTTGCATTGGGGTCACCAATTCTTTCTTTTCACGAGCCAACCAACGGTCAGCCCAAATACGAGTGCGGCGGACAGCGCCGCGACTGGCTGTTTCTCAACGAACCGCTCGAGCACACGCACGGGCCGCTGTTCGTCTTCTTCGACTGCGACGGCGTGGTGGCGGGCGACATCGGGACGGTTCTGGATGGGAGCAATCATTGACGGATCTCCGGGTGTGGGCTCATCGAGTCGACGGGTGCGCTGGAAGGCATCGCACCGCCCGCTGAGAACTTGGTGGCGATTTGGTTCGCAGCCACCGTTGCGGCTTGACGCATCAACAGTGTCGCGAAGGCGCCAGCAACCCCGCCGAGCAGACCTCGCTTGGTTGGCTCTGCCGGCGGTGCTGATGTCTCGTGACGGACGACCACCGGGGCCGATCGCTTGGCGGGCACGACCAGGTAGCCGAGCACGGCGGTTGCCGCCATGACCGCGAGCGGCCGACGCGACACGTGGTACTTCCAATCCGACAGTTGCTTCACGCGCTCGCGAGCGTCGTCGACGTCATAGGGCAGTTCGCTGCGAATCTCGCGCATCGAGGCGCGAATTGCTTCGGACTGACGGCGTGTTGCGGTCGTGACAGCCATGACTATTTCTTTCGGCCGAGGAAGAACAACGCACCGGCGGCGATCCCCAACCCGAAGGCGATCGCCATCGATTCGGCAGGTCGCGTTCGAACCGTATGGGCGACCTTGGCGGAGTAGTCCGACGAATACGCGGCGATCCGGTCGGCTTGCTGGCGTGCGTATTGGGTCGCCTCATCGGCCATCCGCTGAGCCGTGTCGGCATACTGCTGAACGGTCTCGGCGGCTTGGTCGCTCATCGAACCGTTGAACATTCCGTCGATGAAGTTTTCGATCTCACGACGCGTTGCACCGGTCTTCTGCTGGACGACTCCGACGAGCTGGTCGGCGTTGCCTTCGGCTTGACTCAGGTCGTCATCGGTGAGTTGCCCCCAATGCTCTTTGAGGCGTCCTTTGACTTCGTTCCAGTGGCCTTTGATTTCTTCTCGATTCATAGCAATCTCCTTCCAAAAAGTTGTGCGGTTTTCAGCCCTGCGATTCTCTGTTGGGCGAGCGGTGGAGACTGAGTTGCATTCGGCGTGCCACTTTTGAAAACACGCTACAGATTAGGAAACCGCGTCGACAAATGGCCGATAAACGCACACGCTGAACGCTCGGCGATCGCCAACGGACAACTCGAAAACGCGGGTTGCAGGCGGAGTTACCTGCGAATCAGTCATTCGTGGGTGCGGCCATTCCGCTCCGCTATCTGTACTTTGGAGCGACGTTCCTTCCGCCGTCCGGATTTGCTATCTTCGCGTCGTTGTGAAATCCACCTCCTTTGCCAACACTACTACTTCATGTCCGCATCCCCACCCGCAAACTCGCCCGCTGTCGATACTTCGGTGAATTCGAACGGATCGCCTCGTCGTCCTGTCACGAGTGTCGTGATCACCGGATTAGGCGTTATCAGCCCGCTGGGCAACACACCGGACGAACTGGTCGACGGTCTGAATGCCGGCAAATCCGGGATCGCAGCCTTCACCCAAGTACCGACCGAGGCGTTTTCGGCGAGCTATGGTGCCGAGGCGACTCAGTTCACCGGGCACATCAGCGACTACGGTCCGCTCGAAAAGGCGCTGCAGCGGACGATCCGCAAAGGTAGCAAAGTGATGTGCCGCGAGATCGAAATGGGGGTCGCATCGGCCCAGTTGGCTCTGCATGACGCCGGACACTCGGCCGAAACATTCGACCGCGACCGTACCGGTGTGCTGTTCGGTTCCGACTACATCATGTCGTTGCCGGACGAATACACCGCCGGGATCGCCGCGTGCATCGAGGACGGGGAATTCAACTTCGCCAAATGGGGCGAGTTGGGACTGCCGAAGGTCAACCCGCTGTGGTTGTTGAAATACCTCCCCAACATGCCGGCGTCGCATATCGCGATCTACAACGATCTACGCGGTCCGAATAACTCACTGACCCTGCGGGAAGCCTCCGGTGGAGCAGCGATCGCGGAAGCCACCTCGACCATCTTGCGCGGCCATGCCGAAGCGTTGGTCGTCGGCGCGACCGGTTCACGTGTCCACCCGCTGCGGACCTTGCACGCGTCGCTGCAGGAAAAACTCGCCGGCAATCGCGACGACTGCGACACGATGTCGCGACCGTTCGATTCCAGCCGCGACGGCAGCGTTCTTGGCGAAGGCGCCGCCTCGATGCTCTGTGAAGCTCGCGAACACGCCGAAGCACGCGGCGCCAATATCCTCGGAGAAGTACTCGGCTACGGCACCAGTGCGGTGGGCGAGAGCGGCGGGCCACGCCCGATTCAAATCGCGATCGCCAACGCACTCAAAGCGACCCTGCGATCGGCCAAAGCAGCCGGCCACGGCGAAACGCCGATCGGACATATTCACGCTCACGGTTTGTCGGATGTCGACATCGACAAAGATGAAGCCGCTGCGATCTGCGAAGTGTTCGGCGACGCGAAAACACAACCACCGGTCACGACCGCCAAAGGCCACTTCGGCAACCTCGGTGCCGGTGGCGGCATGGTCGAAATCATCGCCAGCCTCAAAAGCCTCGGCGGCGACCTGTTCCCGATTCGCAACCTCGAATCGCTCGATGAAAACTGCCCGATCAACGCGGTCAACGCCCCTGGCGTTCCAGCCGGCGACAGCTTCATCAGCGTCAACGTGACGCCTCAAGGCCAAGCCTCCGCAGTCTGGATCCGCAAAGCATCCTGAGAGCCTTGTGCCGCGTCACGATCAAGAATGAGGATTCAAAGGCGTAGCAAAAGTCGCCAAGACTTTCGGTAATTCACGAGCCCTCCCGAAACTCTTGGCGGGCTGTTGATTTATTCGTTTAACGGGCAGCCAAAGGCGACCTGCTTGCCACTGCACGTCGCCTACGGCTACCGGTTAAACGAAAACAGGTTGACTCTTGAATTAAATCGACAAACCGTTGGCGAGTTTCGCGACCCGAAAACGAGGCTTTGACGCACCACTAGGATCACGGCAACCGAATCCAGACGCTCGGCACAGACACCGTTGGAGTCCAGCCTTTAGGCGATCCGGAGCTGATCGTGGCTGGTAATGCACCAGGGCGTCTTCTCTATTTGCCCAACCGCGCCTCGAAGATGGCGCGTTCTTTCTCGGCAAGCTCTTTTACAGAAGACAGGTTCATTCCAGGACTCGTCTTTTTCCTCGCGGGATTGCGCCGCGGCATTTCGGCCGACATTCCCTTCAATGCGAGATCCAATCGATGGTTGAGAGCAGCCAGCCTTTCGGGAGTAGTCGCCGCAAGATCCTTTTGCTCGTAGGGATCATCCTTCAAGTTATAAAGCAAGCATCCCCCGGTTTCGTCGTTGAAAAACCGTATCAGTTTCCATCCGTCGACAATGATCGCCGAGTACGGTCCGGTGGCGTGTGTGTAATGGGGAAAGTGAAAGACGAGAGGACGGTCCTCCAGCTCAGTCCCCTTCGTGAGATGCGGCATCAGGTTGATCCCATCAACGTGTTGCTGCGGGCGTTGCGGCAATCCGGTCGCGGCCAACATCGTGGGATAGAGATCCATCGCGATCACACGCTCTTGCGAAACCGTCGGCTTGATTTTCCCGGACCACTTCACGATGAACGGCACCCGCGTGCCGGCTTCGAACGGAAAACTCTTGCCACCCATGAGCGGATAGTTCGATGTGGCGCGCGGCGTCCAACCGCCGTTATCTGACGTAAACAAAACCAGCGTTTTTTCTTCCAAGCCCAACTCCTGCAGCGCCGCGGACAAACGTCCAATGCTTTCATCGATCGATTCCATCACCGCCGCGTATTGGGGATTGTTCTGATCGGTGGCGGGTTTGTTTTGATAGTGGCCTACCTTTTCGGGTTTGGGATGGATAGGTGCGTGGGCCAAATAGTGAGAGAGTACCGCCAGAAAAGGTCGGTCTTTGTTTTTGGTCATGAAGTCGATGCATTGGTCGGTGAGCACGTCGGCCAAGTAGGCCTCGGGATCAACTCCCTCCATGTTGGCACCGTAGTCTTTGAAGGTTTTCATCCAGTGGCCCGACTTTCCCGTCCCCACCGCTTGGACGCGATACCCCTTCGCCACCTGAAAGCCGCGGTCGTCCGGATAGTAGTTCGGACATTCGCCGATATGCCATTTTCCGAAAAAGCCCGTCCGGTAGCCGCCGTCGACAAAGGCTTCCGCGAAAATCACCTCCGAAATGGGCAAGACATGACGGTTCCGCGCTTCGAGCGCCCGATGGTCAGCCCCGGAATACTTGCTCGTGTCATGCAAGCGGTCGTCCGGCCCGGGCGGTCCATGAAACACGTTCGTCAATTTCGTACGCGCGGGATACTTGCCGGAAAAGAGCGCACCACGCGAAGGTGCGCACACTACCGACGCCGAATAGCCGTTCAGAAAGCGGGCGCCCTCGGCCGCCATGCGGTCAAGATTCGGCGTTTCGTAAAAGGTGCTGCCGGCGCACCCCATATCCTTCCACCCCATGTCATCGACCAAAACCAACAGGATGTTAGGCCGTTCCCCCTGTGCCCCCTGTGCCCCCTGTGCCATCCAAAAGAACAGCATGACCAATATCCATGATTGCAGAGATGCAACGACGCAAAGGTGACCCAAACCCGCGACTTCGCGTGTTGCGTGCTGACCAGCAACGCGTCGTTTCCGTTCGCTCAATTTGACCCACTGGATTGTTTCCACGATCGTCCTTCGTTCTTACTGCGTTGACTTGAATCACCGGTTCTATTTCCCGAGGCCCTCGTTGCCTATCACCAGAGAGCGGGGAGAGGTAGCGTTTAACTTACCCCTCGTCGGCTGAAGTCGAACGGGAGAGGATCAGACATCTGTTCCCAACGGAGCCTTCCACTGACGCTGGAACGAGCGATCGGATCGGATCGCGTCCTTGTGAGGAAACGTTCGCGAAGAACGCTCCTTAAAACCTCGAAAACGTGGCAACCGACCACGCCGCAAACTCTATCGACTATGCTGGAGTCTCCTACCTCCAGCCCTCGATATTCCTCCCGGCGCTATGACTCAATCGGTATCCGCTCCCTCGCGTTTTCTGCATCATTTTCTCCTGTGGACCATCGCGATTGCCTGCGTCAGCACCCGGGTTGTACTCCCGCGAGACGCGCACCTGTCCGCCGCCGACGGGCCGACCGAACAGACGTCCGACGCGTCTGACTCTTCCGATCCACCACTCAATGTTCTCGTCCTCTACGCGGACGATTGGCGTTTTGACACGCTCGGTGTTGCGGGCAATCCGATCGTGCAAACACCGAATCTCGATCAACTCGCCGGAGAGTCCATTCGGTTTACCCACAACTGCGTCACGACGGCGATCTGCGGAGTCAGCCGCGCGTGTTTGTTCACCGGGCAAATGATGTCGCGTCACGGTTGCTTCGGGTTCAAAGCCTTCCAAACTCCGTGGGAAGAAACCTACCCCGGTTTGCTTCGCCAGAACGGCTACCACGTCGGGCATGTTGGAAAGTGGCACAACGGCAAATTCCCTGCAGAGCATTTCGACTTCGGACGTTCCTACTACGGCAGACACTGGTTCAAACAACCCGACGGGTCTGAGATTCACGTCACCGCGAAGAACGAAAACGACGCCCTCGAGTTTCTCGAAACACGCCCCAAAGACAAACCGTTTTGCCTGACGGTCGCATTCTTCGCCACGCATGCCCAAGACGGCCACCCCGATCAGTTTCTCCCGCAACCCGAAAGCATGTCGTTGTATCAGGACGTCGAAATCCCCGTCCCGGTCAACGCCACACAAGAATCGTTCGAGCGTCTACCTGAATTCGTCGGCAACGAAAAGAACGAAGGCCGCAACCGATGGCATTGGCGGTTCGACACGCCGGAGAAGTTCCAACGGATGATGAAAAACTACTACCGTCTGGCAACCGAAGTTGACAGCACCTGCGGGCGGATCCTGCAGCAACTCGAAGAAGACGGTGTTCGTGATCGGACGCTGGTCATCTTCACCACCGACAACGGATACTACCACGCCGAACATGGTCTGGCGGACAAGTGGTACCCACACCAAGAAAGCATCCGTGTCCCCCTGATCATCAACGACCCACGACTCCCGGACGATCGACAGGGACAAACCAACGACGAATTCACGCTCAGCATTGATCTCGCGCCAACGATTCTCTCCGCAGTCGGCGTTGATGCTCCCGATGGAATGCAAGGCCGCGACATCAGCCAACTGTATCTCGAAGATCCCTCATCGCTCGCCGAACAACCTTGGCGAACGGAGTTCTTCTACGAACACCCGACGATCCGCAGCAAGGACTTCATCCCGTATTCCGAAGCACTCGTGCGGAAAGATTGGAAGTATTTTTACTGGCCCGAATTCGATCGCGAGCAGTTGTTTCACATCGCCACCGACCCGCTCGAGGAAAACGACCTCGCCGCCAACCCGGAACACGAAGCCAAACTGATCGAAATGCGTACGCGATTTGCCAAACTGAAAGCTCAGGCGAAATAGGGTCAAGCGGCAGGCTGCTTGCCTAGCCACCGCACCGCTGCGATCAGGCAGCCGGTGCCTGCGGCCAAACACAGCCATACCGGAACGCCAAACGCGACCGGAAGGGTTCCCGTCACGACGCAAACACCGCCGGCGAGCAACGCGTAGGGCATCTGTGTCCTGACATGCAGGACGTGATCGCAATCACAGGCCCGGCTCGATAGGACCGTGGTGTCGGAGATCGGCGAGCAGTGGTCTCCAAAGATCGCTCCCGCCAACACGCCGCTGAATGTCGCCAACGCGAGTGGTGAGTTCACAACGTCGCTCGCCAAGTTCGAATTCGCCTGCATGTCCAGCACGAGACTGACCGCGATCGGCGTCACAATCGCCATCGTTCCCCAACTCGTGCCCGTCGAAAACGCGATCACTCCCGCGAGCAGAAACACACACGTCGGAAGGATCCGGATGTCAATCGCGTCGGTCAGAACGCTCGCGAGGAAACCTCCCGTGTCCAACGCCTCTTTCCCGGTCATGGCGGACAACGCCCACGCCAACCACAGCACAAACATCGCCGGCATCATCTGAGCCGCACCACTGCCAACCCCACGAAAGACCTGGGTTTTCGAAACGCCGGTGCCGACAAATGCGAACAACAACGCGGTCGCCAACCCCGCACCGCCACCAACCATCAACGCCAAATACGAATCGCCGGAACCGATCACGTCTCCGGCACGGCGGAGCCAACCGACCGCACCATCTGTCGCACCGCTTGCCTCCTGCACCGCGACGGCAGCCGACACGTCGCCCTCGCTCAAACTGGCCATCCCGGTGTAGATCAATGTCGCCAACACCGCCGCCAAACAAACCAACACGGGCGAGAACGCTGCCCCCATGTCCGACCACCGCGTCTTCGGATCGGGAGCCCGAGCTGCATCTTCAAGATGACCATGTTGTTCTTTTGCGGCATCCTTCAACGCCGCCTGTTCGGCTGCGTGCATCGGCCCAAAATCTCGACCGGTACGCGCGATCACGAACACGAGAAAAAGTGCAAACCACGGATAGAACCGATACGGAATGCTCTGCAAAAAGAAATCAAATACGGCGATCGAAGCCTCGCCGTTGTTCGCCGAGTAAACGGATGCATCGATGCCCGCCTGCAGATAGCTGAGCTCCGTGGCCACCCAGGTACTCACCAGAGCCAAACCGGCCACCGGTGCCGCGGTGCTGTCGACCAAATACGCGAGTTTGGCTCGCGAAAGACCGAACCGGTCCGAAGTCGAACGCATCGTCCCTCCGACGAGCAACGTGTTCGCGTAGTCGTCGAAGAACACCGCCAGCCCGGTCGCGGCGATCATCCCCTGTGCCCCGCGGCGGTCGCGAACCCGACTCGCCAACCGAGCAATCGTGCGTTTCATCGCGCCGGAAACTTCGATCACACCGACCATCATCCCGAGCAGCAGCGTGAACACCAACACGCGCAGATGATCACCGTCCCAAACCGAGTCCCAAATACTGCGGACGAAGATTGCGCACGTCGTCAGAACCAAACCCGATTCCGGCGTGCCCCACGCGAGCAACCCGGCACCCAGCAGGATCCCGGCCGCCAACGGCAACAACACATGCCGCGTGAGCAACGCCAAAACGATCGCCAACAGCGGCGGCAGAAGACTCGTGTACCCGTATTCCAAGAGAACGATGCTCGACGGTGGACAGTGATCACATGAAAACGATTCGGGGCGGCACGCTGACCGCCGCCCCTAACGTATCCCATTGACCGACCAACGTCATGCAAAGACGCACGGCGAATACACGTATCGGGGAAATCACCCCGCACACGCCCGTACGGTCAGAAAACCCGCAAACGCGGCGCTACTTCACGACCAGGTTCACCATGCGTCCGGGAACGGCGATCTCTTTGACGACGTTCTTTTCACCGATCGCGGCTTGGACCTGCTCGTCACCCTTGGCGGCTTCGATCATCTGATCCTTGCTCGCATCGGGCGGCACGTTGATCTTCGCTTTCAGCTTACCATTGATCTGCACCGGAATTTCGATGCTCGATTCCTTCAACGCCTCTTCGTCCCACTGCGGCCACGGCTCTCTCGAAATGGATTCCTCGTGACCGAGCAATCGCCACAACTCTTCGGCAATATGCGGTGCGTAGGGATGCAACAGAACGAGGAACGTTTCCATCGCCGCACGTGGTCGTTTCTCGCTGCGGGTGAAGTGATTGGAGAACTCCATCATCTTCGCGATCGCGGTATTGAAACTCATCGCCTCGGTGTCTTCGGTCACCTTGCGAATCGTTTGATGCAGGACACGCAGTTGCTCTTCGTCGCAAGGTTCGTCAACGATGGCACCGGAGAGTTGCAACTCATCGGCTTTGTCGTCGACCATCAATCGCCAAACGCGATCAAGGAATCCACGGACGCCACCCACCCCGGTCATCACCCACGGCTTGGTCGCCTCGAGCGGTCCCATGAACATTTCATACAGCCGTAGCGAGTCGGCACCGTAATCACGAACAACGCCATCCGGGTTGACCACGTTGCCTCGTGTTTTACTCATCTTGAATGCACGGCTGTCGATTTTGATCGACGGGTCGGACTTCAGAACGAAGCCTTCGCCTTTCTTCTCGACGTCGTCTTCGGCGATCTTCACCGACTCAACCACGCGGCCGTCTTTGGTCACTCGGTTGCCCTCTGCGTCACGACGAACGTTCTTCACCGACACCGGTTTCCCGTCGTCATCGACATAGCCTGAGAATTCGACTTCGCCGAGGATCATCCCTTGGTTGACCAGTTTGCGAAACGGTTCGGGGCATGTCACATATCCACGGTCATAGAGCACCTTGTGCCAGAACCGCGAGTACAACAGGTGCAACACCGCGTGCTCGGCACCACCGACATACAAATCGACCGGCATCCATGCTTTCTCGAGTTCCGGATCGATAAGCTGTTTTTCGTTCTTCGGATCGATGTATCGCAGGTAGTACCAACAGGAACCTGCCCATTGCGGCATCGTGTTGGTTTCGCGGCGGTAACGCTTGCCATCGATTTCCACGATCAACCAATCGTCATCGGCTTTCGCCAACGGCGGCTCGGGACGTCCGTGCGGTTTGAAGTCTTCGAGTTCCGGAAGGGTGACAGGCAATTGTTCTTCGGGAACCGCGCGTTTCATCCCGGTCGGATTTCCCTCGGCGTCGATCTCGTGGAGGATCGGGAACGGTTCGCCCCAGAAACGTTGGCGACTGAACAACCAATCTCGCAGTTTAAAATTGACCGCTTCGCGTGCGAGCCCTTCTTCGGCCAACCGGGCCGTCAACGCTTTCTTCACCTCGGCGGTGGACTTGCCGTTAAACTCGCCGCTGTTGATCGCTTCGCCTTCAGCGGCGAAGCAGGCTTTGCCGGCAAGGATTTCTTCGCGTTGTTCGTGATCTTTGGGCGGATTCACAACCGGGATCACCGGCAAATCGAACGCCACGGCAAACTCGAAGTCACGCACGTCGTGAGCGGGAACCGCCATGATCGCACCCGTCCCGTATCCAGCGAGAACATAGTCCGCGACCCAAACCGGAATGGCTCTTCCGTCGGCGGGATTGATCGCATGCGAACCGGTGAAGACGCCGGTCTTCGCTCGGTCACCGTCGGTTCGCTCGCGGTCACTTTTGAAGGACGCCTTCTCGCAGTACTCGTCGACTTCCGATTTTTGTTCGGGAGTTACCAATCGATCGATCAACGGGTGTTCGGGCGAAACGACCATGTAGGTCGCACCGAACAGCGTATCGGGGCGAGTCGTGTAAACACGCAAACTGTCGCGTCCAGGTTCTCCGGGGAAACCATTGGTTGCCCGCGAGCGTTTCCACGCGACATAGGGACCGGTTTCGTCTTCGCCCGATGCACCTCCGGATTGCAAATAGAAGTCGACCTCCGCACCGGTACTGCGTCCGATCCAATCGAACTGCAATTTCTTGATCCCCGCCGGCCAATCGAGGTCATCAAGGCCCTCGAGCAGACGTTCGGCGTAGTCGGTGATCCGCAACATCCATTGCCGCAGCGGAATCCGTTTGACAGGATGCCCGCCGACTTCGCTCTTGCCGTCGACGACCTCTTCGTTGGCGAGCACCGTGCCGAGCTTCGCACACCAGTTCACCAGTGCGTCATCCTGGTAGGCCAACCGCCGTGAATCGCGGTACAGTTCGATCGCTTCCTCTCCTTGGGCGTCACCTCGTCCGGGATCGGCAGTTCCGCAATCGGGCGGCCTTTCTGCAGCTCGGTATCGAACCAGGTGTCATACAGAACGAGGAAAATCCACTGCGTCCAACGAAAGTACGCTTCGTCGGTCGTTGCTAAGACACGGTCCCAATCGTAGCTGAAACCGAGCATTTTGAGTTGGCGGGTGAAGTTGTCGATGTTTCGCTGCGTTTGCACCCGAGGGTGTTCGCCGGTGCGGATCGCATGCTCTTCGGCAGGCAAGCCGAAAGCATCGAATCCCATCGGGTGCAGAACGTTTTCGCCTCGTGCCCGCGCGAATCGCGAGATGATGTCCGTCGCGGTATAGCCCTCGGGGTGACCGACGTGCAAACCGTCTCCGCTGGGATAAGGAAACATGTCGAGCACATATCGTTTGGCCGCATCACTTTGAAGGTCCGCCTTGGACGGCGTCGCAAACGTATTGTGTTCGTCCCAATAGGATTGCCAGCGGGGTTCGATCTCGTTGGGGTTGTAGCGGACCATAGGTGGTTCAAAGAGCGTATGTCGAGGAAACGGGAAAACATGTCGCGGAAACCGGGAAACATCGCCCGGAATTAGAATCGCGATGCGTCTCGACGACAACGCCTTGACGGCGACTCAGGCGTCGGCGTTCTCCGCCTCGTAGCTGGCTCGCCAAAGTATCCGACGGTTCACCTCGACGTCGCGTCACCCGGGCTGGCAGCCTCTCGCGAAGTCTGGCCACTCCGGCTACGGGGATTTTGGTAATTCCATCGGCGCATAAAAAAAGCGGACGACATCTCGAATTGGTGTCGCCCGCTCTGATCGTATCAACATGGTTACCGTTGCGGCTTAGTAGCAGCAAGGATCGCAAGGAACGCAGCACTTTGCTGCTTTACGAGCGGCGCAACGCTCTTTCAAACGAGCGAAGAAGCCCTTGCGTGGTGGCTCGCAGCAAGGATCGCAAGGATCACAGCAAACTGGTTCTGGTGCTGGGCAGCAAACAGGAGCTGGTGCTGGCTCTGGGCAGCAAACAGGTGCTGGAGCTGGCTCTGGGCAGCAAACAGGTGCTGGGGCAGGTTCTGGGCAGCAGACAGGTGCTGGCTCAGGGCAGACAGGCGCAGGTGCTGGGCAGCAAACTGGTTCTGGCTCCGGGCAGCAAACTGGTTCGCAGCAGTCAGACTTCTTCTTGAAGCAACCAAACAGACCAGCGTCGGCTTGAGGAGCAGCAACGGAACTGACAACGGCGAGCAATGCAACAGCCAAGATCGTACGAATCATTTTAACTCTCTCCAAAATGGGGGTGTGTCTCTCGTCGGACGACGAGGCAATTTGGGGAGAGTTTACGGGCTAAGCCCATTGCGTCAACTGGGCAAAACATCCGGCGCCCCCAAATCGACGCCACCTTCCGACCGAGCCGCTGAAGTGCCCGCCTCGTAAGCACTAACGCACGCCGTTAACGACGATTTAGTGCACATGTGCGTGCGGATCGCGGTCGTGATGCTCTTGATTGACGTGAACATGCAGTTGGGGGTGATTGCGGAACAACCACGACCATCCGGTCTCGGTAACGGCGGGATCATCGAGATACAGCGACTCGAGCCTCGGGAGAGTGGTCAATGTTTTCAAACCGTCGTCGGTCACGGGCACCCCGATTAAGTGCAGTCCACGCAACGTTTTGAGTTCGGCGATCGCCCGACAACACTCGTTGCTCAGCCGAGGCGAACCGAGCCGGAGCTGTTTTAATTTTGGCAGTTTTTGTAGTTTTCGAACGCCCTCGGTGGTAATTCTGGAGTGCGGCAGGTTCAGCAACCACAACTTTTTGCTGCCCGTCAGACTGACGATCCCTTCGTCGGTAACTGGCGACAACCGCAGTCTCAGATGCTCCAGGTCGGGTAATTGTGCGATGATATCGAGCCCTTTGTCGGTGACAACACCCTGGTCGATCAGCACCGTATTGAGGCGTGCGAACGTCTTTGCCGGCTGTGCAGTATCGCGCGAACCGGCAGTGTGACGGTCGAATTCATCGTCCTTCGAGTGTTCCGCTGCGGCGCGCTGGGCAGCGGACTCCCGGGCGTCCTCATCTTCGGCGGACGAACCAGCCACCTGGGCAGATTCCTCGGCCAAAATTCTTTGCTGTTCCGCCGCGTCGATGGACTCTTGGATGAGCGTGTCGAGAGGCAGTTCGTCTAACAGCTCATCGTTGATCTCGAGATCAAAGAAATAGAGCCGATTGGACTCCCCTTTAAGGATCGATTCGACCTGCTCGGCGAACTGTTCTCGGCTAGACGTCTCGACGGTCGGCGTGGTTTGCTCGGCAACCGGTTCTTCGTCCTGCAGGCCTTTCCAGACAAGCACCGCCAAGACGACTACGAGCAAAAACCCCGCCATCCCGATCAGCGGTTTCTTCATACGACGGAGCACCGCCAATCGACCGCCGGGTGATTGCTCCGCGGCGGAGTCGCCGTCGACTTCCTCCGCAACATCGCCAGTGGTGTCGGTATCCCCAGCCGTTGCGGCGGGATTCTCTTTAGCATCGTCAGGGGGCGCGTTCATGACAACAAAACTAGCGTCACTCGCAGCCGGACGTCAAAGGAGGTTTTATCAGAACCACCGCCGGGTCAGACGGTGGCCATTTTGTATCGGTGCATCGGGGCGTCGAAAAATCGAACACCCCGATGCATTCGCGTTTTCGTTGGGAAACTGAACTGCCGGGACGATTGACCCAGTAATCTTCGCGGCAGGATAAACATTTCCGTCAGCCAGGCTGATTGAGAAGCAATTCCCGCAAATCAACGACTCAACAACGAAAACCTTTGTCTTGGTTACTCGTGTTGGTGGGTATCAACTCCAGCTACCGTCTGTCAACGTTGTTTTGCTGAATTCTTTTCGAACCGCTCGACCTGCTCGTACAGATGCCACTGTCCGGGGTCGTCGATCAGGCAGCCCCGCTCGATCAAAAGTGCTTCGCCTGGATTGCCCATCCGGGCCAAAATTTCGGCGAGCGTGTCTCGGTAGATCGAACTATCGGGTTCAAATCGAACCGCGTGACGAGCCAATTCGAGCGATTTGGGCAGTTCGATGCTGTTCATCGCCGCCCCCCAAGCCACGTTGTTGGCCGTCACGGCATCGGCCGGGAAAGACCGCAAGTGATCATCCGCGGCGGCGAGCATCCGCCCGATCGACTGCTCGACTTCTTCCCGCATGCCAATTTGTTGCAATTTGGGCAGGATCGCTTCAGCAGTCGTGATGTCCATTCGGTCGAGTTGGTGCAGTCGTTCGAGCAGCTTCTGGGCGTACTCCTGACGTTCATCGCTCGGTGAACGAGTCATTTCAACGATCGCGAGTTCGAGCTGCTCCCGGGCGATCAGCCTCGGATAAACCAAGTACAACTGCGGGCGAAATTCGACCCCGGTCAATGTTCCCGCAAAAGCAATGTCGAACCATCTCACCGCCCGCTGACGCAGTTCGAGCCCTTCTTCGGTCAACGGTTCGATCTGTTTCGACTGCATCGCGGACTGTGTCTTGGACACGTCGGTCGCGGTCGCTTTTCCGGCGAACTTCTGATAGTTGCGTGCGATGTCGATCAACGACTGCGTTTCGTCGGAAGTGATCGCCGTGATCATCAGCAATGACCGGTACACCGCATCGGCCGCCTCCCACTGACCACACTCGGCCAACACATCGGCGATCTGCTGCCGCATGTCCGTCGATGGGGTACACGCCATCGCCTGGATTTGTTTCAAAATCGCATCCGCCGTGTCGGTGTCGCCGCGATCGCGAGCCAACCGAAACTGTTCGCCGACGGCACGAACCCCGGTCATCACATCGTCACGGTAACGCAGGTTTCCGTCGGTTTGCGCCGATGCGACCGCGTCCCAAATTCGTTCGAAGGTTTCGAAATCCGAAGCGATCGTTCCGCCGAGCCGATACTCCTTGGCGAGCGTGTAGGTCGCTTCCAAGTCACCGGTGGCGGCCTGTTTTTCTAGGAACGGTTCGGCGAGGTCCGCCCGACCGTGAGCGAGAAACAAATCGCTCCAAACCTCCGGCGCTCCGACGAAGAAGTCCTCGAGGTTCGGATCCGCGTTCACCTTCCGACGCAGCGATCCGTCTTGCAACGCCTGGAAAAGTCCGGCGATGAGTTGTGAGTGTTTGCGTCGGTCCTGCTCCTCCGCGCGGGCGATCTCACACGCGATACGAAAGGCGGATTTCGCGGTGACGTCGGGCGATTGCAAGCGAACATAATGCGACAGGATCTCGAGCAATTGAAACTCGTCCGACACGGCAATCCGGCTGATCAAACTTTGGCTGACCACCGACGCTTCGTTTTCCCAAGGACGCATCCCCAGGTCAATCATCCAATCGGAATGCGTCGTCCACAAAAGGGCCAACAACACATAATCGCGTACCAGATACTCGCTCGATCGGTTGACCCGTTTGGCGTGCAGGTTCTTCAGTGACAACCGATCGGCGATCCGCCACGCGGCCTCATCGTGGCTGACTTCATCGAACAATCGAATCAGCGTGAACATGGTATCGATCTCGGGTGCCAACCCGGTCTCGCTCAACCGCGCCGCTTCGGCGAGCCGTGCCGAATCGTCCGAAATCGATGCTTCATAAAGATCGCGTTGAGCGTCGATGGCGGTGTCGATCCACGATTCGAGCTGCGTGTCGATCTGGTCGGCAGGGAACCCCAAAAGAGCCAACGCGTCGGCGGCGCGTGACGCATCCATCGCCACGATCGCGGCGTTCGCCTTGTCCATCTCGCCGAGAACGTTCAGGGCCGCGTCGACTTCACCGTGAATCAACAAGGAACGCCACACGAGATTTTTGACGTCTCCGGCGATCGGTGCGGAGGGATCACCGCCGAACGAAACCAAACCTTCCACCGCGGCGGCGCGAGTTTGCTCATCGTGACAACGATCCGCGGCGATCAACGCGTCGGACCAATGACGAATCGCTTCTTCGCGGTAGAGCGTCATTTGCGGCGTCTCCTTGCGGTCGTCTTCCGGTTGGCTCTGACGCAGTCGCTCGGCCGCCTTCTCGAACGCTTGAGCCGATGACCGAGCCGCCGAGGCAATCGCCTCCCACTGCGACGTCACCATCCGAACGACGCGGACGAGTGGTTGCTGTTTCCGCGACAGCAAACCGGCCACGGGGTCACCCACACGATTCGAAGCCACCAACTCGCGTTGTTGTAATTCGCGATCGGCCTTTCGAGCGACCTTCATCGCCTCATCAATTTCGCCATCGAGGAGATGCAGAAGACAGTCCGCCTGAGCAGCCAACTCCGGCGTCCAGGCTTCCATCGCCGGCGTTTTGAGGCGCCGCCCTTCGGTCCGCCCGTTCGCGTCGTCGGCAAACAAGCGTGCCCAGTCGCGGCGGCAAACCGCCATCTCTTTGGTGCTGCAGGCGACGTCGAGAAACTCGAGCAGTTGTCCCGTCTGCTGCGTCTGCACCGCCACTCGGGCGTAGATCGGAAACCGTTGATCGAGCGTCATGGAGACCCGCGCGGCGACCGATTCGAATTCGAGCGTTCCGGTGGCCTCTTTCATCGCGATCGTCGCGGCGTCGAAACGTCCTTCCTCGAGCAGCAATTCGATCGCCTCGACCGGCTGCAATCCGGCGAGCTGCTTGGCGAGCCCCGGCGGCGTGTCGGCGAGGATCCCGCGTTGCCATCGCCCGAGCACCCACCGCGCCCGTTCGGCGGTTTCTAACTCCTCGCTGCGTGCGGCCGCTAAAACGGCATCTCGGTACCGGTCTCGATCGAACCACAACTCGAGCGTCGAGCGGCGGCGCAGCGAAAAGTCTCCCCCGCCGAGCGGCCCGAGTGTTTCGGCCCCCGTCGGAGATCCCGACCGAGAACCCGACGGCGCCCCCGAAAGAGCTTCCGCAGAGCTTTCTGCAGACCGATTCGGTGAGTCCACCTGGTCCGCCCCGCGGGCACCCCCGCCGGTCACCAGCAGACACCCAAACGCCAGCGACGCGAACGCGATCGCTGGACGCCCCACACGTTCGGACCGGTCAAAGAAATCGATGATGTTCATGACCACGATGATACTCAAGAAATATGAACGCCGGCGAGCGATCGCCACAAACACGCGGGCGACCAGGCTCTAAGATAGCAAAATTGCGATTTCACATTCTGTCCCCTGCAACCTGTCACCTGCAACGGAAACACCATGCGTCCTTTTCCCCACGCTTTCGCACGCAGAGAGCCCCGCCGATGCGGTCGATTCACCCGCCAAACGCCTTCCCGCGGACAGCCCGGCGCCGAGCTGAGCCAACCGGATCTCGATGAGAGCCCGCAAAACCCACACGGCCGAGTTGCGAGTTGGCACCGTGTGGTTTTCTCGGCAGTGATCCTCACCGTCGTTGCTACAGGGGCGGGCTCGGCAGCCGATGCCTCGGAATCGGCCGATCCCGATGCCAAGGAGGCTACTCAGCCGAACGTGTTGTTCATGATTTCGGACGACCTCAACTGCCGAATCGGCTGCTACGGCGATCCCGACGTTTTGACGCCGAACCTGGACCGCCTCGCCGCACGTGGGGTTCGCTTTGAGAACGCATACTGTCAATTTCCACTGTGCGGGCCCTCACGCAACTCGATGCTCTGCGGGTTGTACCCCGACTCGACCGGGATCTTGGCGAACTCGCAGATCTTTCGCGAAACCATCCCCTCCCACCAATCACTCCCACACGCCTTCCGCCTGGGCGGCTACTTCTCCGCGAGAATCGGAAAACTGTATCACTACAACGTCCCTCGCAGCGTCGGCACCAACGGACACGACGACCCCGCGTCGTGGGAGATGGAAATCAACCCGATGGGCTGCGATCGTTCCGTCGAGGAACCCGACATCTTTTCGCTCAAGAAAGGTAGCTATGGCGGGACGTTGTCCTGGTACGCGTCACCCCGCCCCGACGGACAACACACCGACGCGTTGCTCGCCGAGGAAGCCGACTGGGTTCTCGAACGATGCTCCAAAAGAAATGACCGTCCCTTTTTTCTCGCGGTCGGTTTCTATCGTCCCCACACACCCTACGTGGCTCCCGAAAAATACTTCCGGCACTACCAACTCGACGAAATGCCGTTGGCCGAAAACGTCGACGAAGATCTCCGTGACGTCCCACCGGCGAGCCTGCTGAGCCACAAGAAAGAACACGAACTCCTCAACGATCCGCTTCGGCGACAAGCCATCCAGGCCTACTACGCGAGCATCACGTTCATGGACGCACAAGTCGGCAAGGTACTCGACTCACTCGAACGACACGGCCTGGCCGACAACACGATTATCGTCTTCACCAGCGACCACGGGTATCACCTCGGTGCCAAAGGCTTGTGGCAGAAAAGGAGTTTGTTCGAGGAGTCCGCTCGCGTCCCGTTGATCATTTCCACACCGCAGGGCCGCAGTCAAGGCAAAGTCGCAACTGCCCCGGTCGGGTTGATCGATCTCTATCCGACGCTCGCCGACTTATGCCAAGTCGATGCACCGGAGAACCTTCAGGGTCAATCGCTGCGTCCGATGCTCGACGATGTCACTCACGCCGGACGCGGGTACACGATCTCGCAGGTGACGCGGAAATGGGGTAAGCAAAAAAGCCTCTTCTTCGGGTACACGATCCGAACCCAACAATATCGTTTGACCCTTTGGGACGACGCCAAGCAAGGTGTCGAACTCTACGACCACCGTGCCGATCCGGCAGAGCGAAATAACCTCGCGTACGACGAATCGGCTCCCGACTCGAAAACGCAAAACCAGGAGATTCTCTCGACGATTGAGTCCCTCACGCGGCTACTTCACGACGAGATCGCTCGCGGCATGCCCGACGACGGACGCCCTGCACCAAAGCCCCGCAAATGGGTAATCGACCTGACGAATCCCTAAATACCGGCTCACGCTGCCAACCCTGAACACCGCGCGGCTTCGAACACGAGTCCGTCCGCAACTCGGCGACTCGTCCTTTCAGCCAGCTTTTATTCAGCGTAGTGGATCTTGTTAAAGATCCTGCTGCATGAGGATCTTTGACAAGATCCACTACCACCTGCCGACAACAAACTACGTCGGGCTCGAGAGCATTTCGCAATCCGACGTGTCCGATCCCTGTCTCTGAATTCGTCTGGATTCAGGCCACCGCAGTCTGGCGACATCGGCTACATCACGCTTGAAAATTCTCTAGCAACGCTCTGGCAGCAGGGCGGCCGCGGCGGCGTCGAGAACAAAGTGCACGTCGGCGTGGTTTTGCAGAAAAGACGCCGGGTTGCCGGTCGTCACCGGTCCTGTGACCGCATCGGCGACCGCGTCGGCTTTTGATTCACCGGTCGCCAACAAGACGATTTTGCGGGCACGCAGGATGGTCGAAATGCCCATCGTGATCGCCCGCCGAGGCACGTCGCTTTCATCACGAAAGAATCGCGAGTTGCTGCGGATCGTTGACGCCGCGAGGTCCACCACTCGGGTGACCGAATCCTCCGCCGTCCCCGGTTCGTTGAAACCGATATGCCCGTTCGTCCCGATGCCCAGCAGTTGCAGATCCACGCCGCCGGCCGATCGCACCAACATTTCATACTGTTCGGCAGACTGACCGAGATCGTCCGCCCGTGTGTTCGGCAGATGGGTGCGACCGCGATCGACGTTCACCTGGCCGAACAAGTGTTCGTTCATATAGTGAGCGTAACTTTGCGGGTGTCCTGGCGACAGCCCCACGTACTCGTCCAGATTGAATGTGGTCGCTCCGGCAAAGTCCAACCCCGTGTCATGATGCCTTCGGACCAACTCTGCATAGACTTCCAAAGGCGTCGAGCCTGTCGCCAAACCGAGTACACAAGTTGGTTTTTCGCGAAGAATAGTGGAAATGCAGTCCGCAACGGCGCGTGAGGCGTCATCATGACTAGGGTAGACGGTGCACTGGATCCCCACGTGTTGGGCCTTTTGCTGAAGGAATTCGGGTCGTGACGCCTCCCGTCTCCCGGGACAGGCTCCGGCGGCGGGGAGTCTAACATGGCCCTACAGGAAAACCACGCCGCAGGGTACAACAAGCACTCTCGCGCAGGCGTTCTGCGCCGAGAAACATCGGTATCACCCCCTCTGAAACCGGCCTTAGTAGCACTTCAACGTCATGGCGAGAATCGGAATCGTTTTCGGATTGCTACTATTTGGCCTCACAATCGCGGGCCTGAGCACGACAACGCAGAAGACATACACGCAGTTCATTCCGATGATGTTCGGAATCCCGCTGCTGTTCCTCGGCGTGGTGGCGTTGAACCCGCATCGTCGACGTGAATCCGTATTTGTTGCGTTATTGCTGGCTCTTTTGTGCACGGTCCTGGGCAGCGGTAGGTTGATTTCGCTGTTCTTCGCGTGGATGTCGGGGGATCACATCAACCCGCTTTCGTTGCGGTTGGTGGCCGGGATGACCCTCATCGGTGGAATCTTCGTCGTCGTTGCCGAACGTTGGCGACGGACGCGAACCCAACGGGGTTCAACACCGGCGTCAACCGATCGAACGAGCGTTTCCGTCGAATCGGCAAAATCGGCGGCCGAGGCGGTCGACCAATCGGCAACCGTCACAAGGGCGAGAACCGACAACGAAAACCCGTACCAATCGCCCGCGATCTTAGACGCATCCGGCCCCGTCTCGCCATCGACCTCCGCCCCAACTAGCAAACTGACCGACCGTACCCCGAAATGACAGCTCCTTCCGTGTCCCCCACCCCCATCGCCATGTACGACACCACCTTGCGAGACGGATCGCAGGGAGAAGGTGTGAGTTTTTCGCTGCAGGACAAACTGAACATCGCACAGCGGCTCGCCGAAATCGGGATCGAATTCATCGAAGGCGGCTACCCGCTGTCCAATGAAAAGGACGTCGCGTTCTTCGAAAAGGTCCGCGACCTCGACCTGGGTAACAGCAAAGTCTGCGCGTTCGGAATGACCCGCCGACGCAGCATGAAGGCGGAAAACGACCCCGGCATGAAGGCACTCGTCGCCGCCGGCACACCGTGCTGCACCATGGTGGGAAAGACCTGGGACTATCACGCCACGGAAGTCCTGCGGGTCACGCTCGATGAGAACCTCGCGATGATCGGCGAGAGTGCCGAGTTCCTCGCCAAACACAGCGAGGTCCTCTACGACGCCGAGCATTTCTTCGACGGCTACAAAGCCAACCCGAAGTACGCCATCGAAACCCTCCGCGCCGCTGCCTCGGCCGGTGCCAAATGGTTGGTCCTGTGTGACACCAATGGCGGTTCGCTTCCCGAAGAAGTCGCCGCGATCACCACCGCTGCTCGCGAAGGATTGAGCGACTACGACGTGCAATTCGGCATTCACTGTCACAACGACAGCGAACTCGCCGTTGCCAATTCACTCACCGCCTTGGACGCCGGTGCGACCCAGGTCCAAGGGACGATCAACGGGATCGGCGAACGCTGCGGCAACGTCGACCTGATCGCGATCATCGCGAACCTCGGACTGAAGAAACCCAACTACGAGGTGCTCGGCGGCCGACCGCTCACCCAACTCACCGAACTGAGCCGGTTTGTCTACGAGACCGCAAACCTGCAGTGGCGAGGCAACCAACCCTTCGTCGGCCAAAGTGCGTTCGCCCACAAAGGCGGCATGCACGTGCACGCGATCAACAAAGCCGCGAAAACCTACGAACACATCGACCCCGAACTGGTCGGCAACGAACGACGGATCCTCGTCAGCGAACTGTCCGGACGCAGTAACATCGAAGCCGTCGCTGGCAAACACAACCTCGGCGAAGACAAGGAGTTGATGAACAAAATCCTCGCCGAAGTCGTGCGGTTGGAAAACCAAGGCTACCAATTCGAATCGGCGACCGCGTCCTTCGATTTGTTGATCAAACGAGTCAGCGGCACGTTCACGCCGCACTTTGAAACGATCAAATACCGAATCGTCGCCGGTGATCGTGATGTCGAGAACCATGTCGCGTTCGCCGAAGCGATCATCAAACTGAAAGTCGGCGACACCCTTTGGTTCGACGCCGCCGAAGGTCACGGCCCGGTCAACGCCCTCGACGCCGGACTCCGCAAAGCACTCACCGGTGCCTATCCACAACTCGGCGAAGTCAGCCTAATCGATTACAAAGTCCGCGTCGTCGACTCGGCATCCGGGACGGCGGCCTCTATCCGCGTCAACATCGAGAGCACCGACGGCAAAGAAACCTGGGGCACGATCGGCGTCAGCGATAACATTATCGAGGCGAGCTGGAGAGCACTCGTCGATAGCGTCGAATACAAACTGCACCGCGAAGCCGCGGCATCCAAACCCGCGTTGGCGCAGACGGTCGGTTCTTGAACCCTCCCGGTCGGCTCGCCAAGATCCGGGCTGACCTGCCCGAACATCCGACCGTCCTTGATGTCCCTATCAGCAATAACGCCGTCCGCGAAAGCCAATCGTTTTCTTATCACTCGCACACCAATAGCAGGATGCTACTAGCTCGTCGCTACTAGCTGAACGCTAGAAACCTTCAGCCTATCCCGTCCTTCCATGATTCCGATTCGTTTTGATCACGCCGACGCCGCCCAAGGAATCCTTCAACAATGGGAATCGGCAAAGTGCTCGCACGCGGAAGCATCCAGCGACAAACCTCCTTTCTCGGTCGTCATCCCGCCGCCCAACGTGACCGGCGCTCTGCACCTCGGCCACGGACTCAACAACACTCTGCAGGACATTGTCGTTCGTCGCAAACGCATGCAAGGATTCGAAACCTTGTGGATGCCCGGCACCGACCATGCCGGGATCGCGACCCAAGCGGTGGTGGAACGCCGGCTCAAAGAGAACGAAAACAAAACGCGACACGACCTCGGACGTGAGGCGCTCGTCGAGCGTATCTGGCAATGGAAGGATCAGTACGAACAACGCATCCTCGACCAACTCAAACGCATGGGCTGCAGTTGCGATTGGGAGCGACTTCGCTTCACGCTCGATCCGGTCTGCGCCGCCGCGGTTCGCGCCACATTCTTCGACCTGTTCGGTAAACAACTCATTTATCGCGGCAAACGTTTGGTGAACTGGGACACGTTCCTGCAAACGGCCGTTTCCGATGACGAAGTTTTCAACGAAACCAAAAAGGGACACTTCTATCATTTGAAGTACACCGTCATCGATCCGAAACCGGGTGAACCCGAGACCATCGAAATCGCGACGACTCGCCCCGAAACCATGCTCGGCGATACCGCAGTGGCCGTGCACCCCGATCCCGCCACGGCATTGGATCGAGTTGCAGAAGGACTCAAGGAAAAGCTCGCCGACGCGAGCGACAAGGAAAAACCCGCCATCGAAAAACAAATCGATGCACTGGAGAAACGCCGTGCCGAAATGCTCGACGCGCTCATCCAATTGCGTGACATGGCCGCCGACGGACGACACGTTCGACTACCGCTGCTCGATCGCGAAATCCCGATCGTAGCCGATGAGTGGGCCAAACCCGAAATGGGTACCGGTTGCGTGAAGATCACACCGGCCCACGACCCGAACGATTACGAAGTCGGGCTGCGTTGCGAATTGCCCATGATCAACGTGCTCAACCCAGACGGCACGATCAACGCCGAAGGCGGCAAGTACGAAGGGCTGACCATTCCGAAAGCCCGCAAAGCCGTGGTCGCCGACATGGATGAACTCGGACTGCTCGGCGATGTCGAAGACCGCGACATCGAACTGCCTACGAGCGACCGCAGCAAAACGCCGATCGAACCCTACCTCGCCGACCAATGGTTCGTTGCCATGGACAGCCTCGCGCAGTCAGCGATGGACGCCGTGACCGACGAGCGAGTGCAGATCTTCCCGGAACGTTATCGCAAAGGCTATCTGGACTGGCTCAGCGAGAAACGCGACTGGCCCGTCAGCCGACAACTGTGGTGGGGACACCGCATTCCGATTTGGTCCAAAGGCGGACTCTCTCAAACCGAAGCCAACGAACTGTCGAGTAAACTCGATAAACTCGCCGAACAGCATCCAGACCAAATCAAACATCGCATCGATCCCGACGGCGAAGAAACCAAAGCCGTGTTCGTTTGCATCCGCGACGAAGACGAAACGGTTGAATCCGATGTCAAAGCACTCGGGCTCGAACAAGACCCCGACGTGCTCGACACATGGTTCTCGTCCGCATTGTGGCCGCACAGCACCCTCGGGTGGCCGGCCGAAACCGCGGAACTGGCAAAGTTCTACCCAACCTCGACGCTGATCACCTCGCGTGACATCATCACGTTGTGGGTCGCGCGGATGGTGTTGATGGGGCTCAATAACGTCGGCGAGATCCCCTTCAACGAAGTGTTCATCCACCCCAAAATTCTCGACGGACTCGGCGAAACCATGTCGAAGTCCAAGGGCAACGGCGTGGACCCCAACGACGTGATCGATAAATTCGGTCCCGACGCGTTGCGGTTCGGCCTCGCCCGTCTCGCCGGTGACACCCAAGACGTACGGATGCCGGTGCAGTACGAATGCCCGGCGTGCGAAAAACTGATCGACCAAACCAAGAAGAACCGCTCGCTGCCGAAACTCGATTGCCCGGCCTGCGGCAAAGCCTTCTCGACCCAGTGGGCGGAAACCGAAGAAGACAAAGCCCTACCCAAGGGCGCGGTCGTCAGCGAACGGTTTGAAACGGCTCGGAACTTCGTCAACAAACTGTGGAACGCGTCGCGATTCGTGCTGATGAACCTCGAAGGATTCACGCCGCAACCGATCGACGTGCCAACGCTTCCGATCGAGGACAAGTGGTTGCTCAGCCGCCTCGCAAGTGTGACGCAGCAGGTGAGTGATGGGATCGACCGGTATCAGTACAGCGATATCGCCGCGATCCTCTACAACTTTGCGTGGGACGAGTTCTGTAGTTTCTATGTCGAAATCGCCAAACCGCGCCTGAGCGACCCCGAGCAGAAAGTCGCGACTCAAAACGTGATCGCTCACGGACTCGATCAACTGCTGCGATTGCTCCATCCGATCATGCCATTCGTGACCGAATCGGTTTGGGGATATCTCGGTGAACTCGCTCCAACGCGTGGCGTCCCTGAACCGGCCGAGGCGGGTAAGTTTGTCATGACCAGTACCTGGCCCGTTGCCCAGTCGCATCATCACGACGTCCAGATCGAACGCCAATTCAGCGAGTTCCAACAGATCGTCGGGGCGATTCGTCAAATCCGCGCGTCGCAGAACATCAAACCGAGCGACACCGTTCCGGTTGCGATTCGTTGCGATCAGTCGTCACGTGAATTGCTCGAACCGATGAGCGCCTACTTCAAAGGACTCGCCTCGGCGGACATCGTAGCAATCGGCCCAGACGTGGAACCGTTTGAAACGGACGCCCACATCAAACTCACCGAAGTCAACGTGGACGTCCATGTCGACCTCGATAAGTTCATCGACACCGAAGCGGAACTGGCGCGACTTCAAAAGGCGGCAGAGAAAACCAAAGGGCAGATCACCGGCAAAGAAAACAAACTCAACAACGAGAGTTTTGTCAGCCGTGCCCCCAAAGAGATCGTCGATAAGGAACGCGAATCACTCGCCACTCTTCGCGAGCAATACTCGACTATCCTCAAAGACATCGCCCGTATGGAAGCCAAGAAATCCTAAGGATTAGGTCCGCTTCTCGCCCGGAACGCTTTCAAAAAAGACCAATCACGTAACGACCCAAAGTAGGCCGGATGAAGGAGGCTTTGCAACGCCCATCCGGCAATCGTGCGATTGCCGGAACGTCGCTGCACTTGGTCCAGCCTACGAACCACCAACTGAATTCTGGCGAACCCAGCTACTGAGATCGGGCACGTCAAATTTTAAAATGCTACTGCGATCGCGAGAGGAAACCTCGAATCGCTTCCAAGACTGCGACCTGCTTTCGCGGACTCATTGCCCCCACCGAAGTTACTGAGATCTTCCCCTCGCGGGTCTGCAACTCGACGACGCCCGCATGCGCGGCCCCGCCACCGCCCGTGTTCCGATTGACCGACGAAATCTGATTCAGAGGGACCTCGGTTTCCTTTCGATGAATCGGCCGAACGGATTGCACCAAGACGCTCGGTTCGCCGACTCGGAACGTTGCCACTTTGTATTCGAGCAGCGACATGGCAACGACCACGACGAAGGTAGGGATTGCGGCATCAACCCAACCGATCCGTCCACGCGCCGACTGAATCACCACGGCGCCGAGAACAACAATACAAAACGCGGCGATGAATGTGGGATAGCTTCGTATTACCAACGATCGGTCGTCAGCTTCAATTCGATTGATCATAGTTTTGGTTCGGGTTTTCAACGCGGCGAAACAGCCACGCAAATAGAATTCGCTCAGTCACGTCAGATTGTTTTCAGGCAGCAAAAATCAACCAACGAGGCGCGCCGTACAACATGAAATCTCAACACCTGGAGCGATTCAAAAAACGACGTAGCCGATGTCGCCAAACTTCGGTGGCCTGAATGCTGGCATAGTTAGCGACGGGGATCGGACACATCTAACCGAACCGCTTATTCGGCAACCGCATCGGCGGGCTGATACTTTGCGAGCCGGACGAAGATCGCGCAGAGCAGCCCGATCGCAGCCAACGCACTTTGGGGCGTCCAACACAGGAAAATCCCCATCAAGACTTTATCGAAATCGATCCCCAACTTCTGCCCGACGACCATCGCGACAACGATGAGCGAAATTGCACACGGCATGAGGATGATCACTCGTTGCTGCCATGACAAACGGCGCGGCAACATCGCGAGCAACACGAGGCCGAGTGGCCCGAGAGCATAGATGCACACCAACGTTTCTCGCCGCACCGCAAACCGAGTGGCGAGCATCGCCAACACCGCCGCCACCGTGGTCGCAATCATCAGGCTCTGGATACTGAACTGGATCGGTTGGTTGGCCTCGTTTTCATCGCGGACGTCCACGTCAGCAAACGCCGCAAGCATCAAATCATTCAGCCATGGGGACTTCCACGCGGCGAGAATCCCGATCGGCAAACTCATCACGAATGCAACGAGAATGTTCGCACCGATCATGGGGTAGTCGGCAAACAAACCGCCATAGGTGTTTCCCGACTCCCAAATTTCAAACGGGAAACCGATCGATTCCCCTCGCATCCGGACCTCACCGAGAAGGCTGCCCCAATGATCCGAACGCCAGAAATAAGATAACGCGTTCACGCTGGCCATCGCCAACATGCCGAATGCCAAACCGCGGATCAACCAACGTGGCTTCGCTCCGAAGGTCGCGATGAACTCGGCGCGTGCTCGCTCACGATCTTCTTCGGACGCATCAGACGTCTCGGTCATGAGCACACCCTCGGACAAACGCGAAGGTTTGTAGTCGGCGAACGACGGGCACGACACCCAACGGCGACAGCCCAACAGCGACGCTGGCTGAAGACGACGCTGCCCGAACACAAAAAAGGGGCACCCATACATGAAATCGGTGCCAGAAACGATCAATCGGCACCAGCAAGACGGCGTCGATACTGGGCTACGCCAACAGCGATCGTTTGCTGCTTGTCTCGATGCCGAGTCCTTGATCTAGTTTACGGTTGAGGCCGTAACGAAAAGTCGCGAAGACTTTCGGCGATTCACGGGCCCTACCAAAACTCATAGCGAGTTTAGCTACCCGCACACGAAGCCGTCCCGGGCCACTAGATCCTCGAATCTTTACTTAGCGAAGCTCTACTTAGCGGCTGCGAGCGAACGCAGTTCATCGAGTTCGACGCTCAAACGGTGACGCAATGGGCTTTCGTCACGCAGTTCCGTTTCGAGCAATTCTTCAGCTTTGTCGAACGTTTCTTCTGTCGGGTTGGGAGTGTTGACGATTTCGCGGAACATTCTTTCGACAGCGGATTCAGTAAGCACGGGAGTACCTTGTGTGGAGTGCGGGGGCGGACAGGGTCAGATCGATCGGGCGAAACCGGAGAGACCGAATGCACTCAAAATGAACGCATCCGATGCTCCATCATAAGATCACTTTGCCCGGCCACAAGTCCAACACACCAACGTTTCGAACCGTTCTCGGGGGGGTAGCGGACGATCAGTCCCACCACCACTGCCCGGGCTCGAGGTCGCTCGGTCCGGCCGCGTTCTTCTTATTCAGGTTCTCGCCACTGGCGTCGACTTCCATGCGATCGCTGTTGAACGCGACGCGCGGTTGCATGTTGACGCCACCACCGAGCGGTGTCATCAACGTATTTCCACGCCAAATCGCATTGACCGCTGTCTCGACTTTCTCAGGCGCGGTGTAGGTTTCGACGGGCAACTGCGACTCGTCGCCGAGTACCGGCATCGTCCAATCCGCTTGGGCATAGAAGTCTTGTTCTTGGATGTACGCGGCAGCGATCGCAAGATCGATCAACTGCTGCAACTCCGCGTAGACCCGCACTTTGCTGGCGATTTGCGGGTACTTATCGGTGAATTCCTTGGTGAACGCTTGGCTGGCGCGGTTTCCGCGGCCCGCCATGACGCGTTTCCCATTGCCCATCACTCGTTCGCCTTCGCCGACCAATTGGACACCACGTTCATTGATTCGCATTGCCATGCGATCGTCACTGACCGACACGCCGTCGTAGTTGGGTTGGAAATACCAACGCTCCAAAGCGTTCGCGGCCACCGCTTGAGGGCTGGTTCGCGAAACGTAGCTGCGAACCGGAACGGGCAATTGCTCCAAACCGATCCCGATCAACTTCATCCGGTAATCGGCCTCCACGAGCACGCGGGCGAAGTGTGTCGCCGCTGGGATGCCTTTGATCGTGACCGTTTGCAACCCGAGGTTTTGCTTGAGACCTTGGACCAAACGCATCGTGTCGCCACGGTTCGCTCGGCCACCGACCGCCGCGAGGAACTGCTGCATGCGTGCGAGCCCTTCGGGGGTTGGGTCGATCGACACCGAAATGACTCGCGTCGGCGGTGCGGACGGCGGGTAGGCTCGCAAAGCGGTCGCGACATCTTCGAGCAACAGCGTTGGCCGACCGGTATTCATGCCGACGAAACGCTCCGTCGGATCGGCCACGAAACCTTCGGCCGGCCCGGCGATTACGATGTCTTGGGTATCTGGGTAAAAGAACACGTACTTCACGGTCGTCAAACCGGCGACGGCGAGAATATCGTCAGGCAAATGACGATCCGCAGCAATGTGTTCGGCGACAACCTTCTCGAGACGATTGAGCGAAACCTTTCGCAGGTCGCTGCGACGCATGACGTCATCGGTCTCGGCTGCCCGGCGGGCCTGCATCAAACGCTGCCTCGCCAAACGAGGATCGACCGTTCGGACCTTCAGCACACCAGTGGCATCCACGTCCACACCGGCAATCGGGTTACCGAAGATGATGGTATCGCCGCCATCATCGCCACCATCCTGCGCGGTCGCAATCGAAGCGGTCGACGCGAAAACGGAAACAGCAAGAAGGCATCCGATCGCACGGAACAATGAATTGGAAAGACCGCAGGAAACCGGAGCGGGAAGGAAGCGGCGGAAAGTTGCGTTCATGAGTGGGCAGATTCGGCGTGGAAGAGACCACCGTCACGGAGGACGGCGGGGCGGTCAGCGACAGCGACTGTATATGGGACTCAGGATAGCTCGACGGTTTGATAACGGCAACAAAAACGCAGTCAAACCTGCGAAAACCTGTTCAAAGCCTCCCCTTTGTCGGCCAATCCGTCACCGCCCGGTCGGTCATCGGTGCGGGTCATGACGACTGCAACGACTTTGTGGACAGCGTCTCTGAGGGCAACCTGGCGTTGAAGACAACGGGGACCCTGAACATAACGGGGCCCCAGAGGACAACGCCCCGACTCCGCCACGAGTTCCTACTGGCCCGGTTCCTACTGGCCCGGTTCCTACTAGCCCGGTTCCTACTCGGCCCGGTTCCCACTCGGCCCGGCGCACGATCGAGCCCCGGTTGCTGGCCGCCGGCGAGCGTTGCCAGAGCCGTGCCGCGGATCGCTCACACGTGCGGCCGGATTGGGAAAGCCGCTCGACTCGAATCGGGATTCGCCGAAATGGCCTCACTCCGGACATCTTTCCCACACCGTACCGCTTTCCTCGCCCATGCGATTGGACACCGATACGGCTGAGATTCATCGAATTTCGACATCGAATCTTCACGATCGGGGCAGCGCCAGGGTAGCGTATGCGGCACCTGATGGAGCCCGATTTTCACCCCATAAGCAGAAGCCGATGACCCAAGACGACTTTGACGCCTCCGCCTCCGATTCCCCAATCGATCCCGCCCAAACCGATGCCGCCGCGCCGTCGGAAGCGTCGGCTACCCCCGCCACCACTCATCCACGTTTTGACGCGTCGGAAGTCTACGAAGACGTCCCCGACGAAGACGAAACCGCCGTCGCCACCGCGGACGCGAGCGATGCCGATACCGCTGCAATGTCGGATTCCTCGTCTCCAGAAGCCTCCTCGTCAGAATCACTGGCTTCCGATTCCCTGGCTTCCGATTCCCTGGCTTCCGATTCCCTGGCTTCCGATTCCCTGGCTTCCGATTCCCTGGCTTCCGATTCATCGACTGCCGACGAATATGAAGACGTCACCGACGGCCCAGTTGCCGCCGCGGCTACAGCCGAGTTGACTGCATCGGACGACCCCACCGCCGCGATCGATGACAGCCCGGCTTCGGACGATCCAGAAGCGGGCTTCAAACCTGCCGGCAGCGATGAGGAACTCGTCGAACTGCAACAACCTTTCGTCGGCCAATGGAACTCCCTCGTCAGCACGACGAACTGGGAAAAAGGCCGCATCATCAGCGAATGGCGAGAAGCCTTGATCGAAGCCGGTGCCCCGGTCACCGACTACTCCGACGAAGCATGGGCATCCCGCGTCGGTGGCGTGACGTCGCCGCACGTCGGAAGGCTCCGCCGTGTTCACGACCGGTTCGGCGATCAAGCCAAGACGTATCCGACGTTGTACTGGAGCCACTTCCTCGCCGCGTTGGACTGGGACGACGCCGCTCTCTGGCTGCAAGGTGCGGTGGAAGAGAAGTGGTCCGTTTCGATCATGCGTGAACAACGATGGAAAGCAAACGGAGCCGTCGAGTCGGATCGTCCCACCGGCAGCCAAGTCATCGAGGTCGACGTCGACGAGGACACTCCGGACATCGGTACCGCACCAGCCCAAGGCGGCGGATCGACACGCGATTACGACGGCGACACCGACGGCGTTGCATCCGGACCGGCCTACGAGGCCCCTGACTTCGGTGACGAATCGGAACTCGCGGCACTGCCCGAAGGCAACAACATGAACGACGCCAACCAAACCGAAGGTGGTGGCGGAGTCGGTGTTGCGGACGAGCCAGCCCCATCACCGATGCAGCCGTTCGCGGGACTTCCCGAACTGCCCGACGACCTCGCCGACGTCATCGAGTCACTCAAACTGTCGATCCTTCGCCACAAGTCGGCCGGGTTTGAAGAGGTGGAGGCCGATGTGATTCGACGTTACCTTGACGCGGTCAAAATGCTGATCGAGTCCTAACAGCCCCGAAGAAAGAGGCAGCTCCGGCGAAGGCCGGATCCAGCCAACGGAGCGGGCGCGAGTAAGCACCTGGGGGGCGTTGGGCCAGTCCGACCTGCGATCTCGCAGGGTCGCTTGCCCCCGAGGCCGGCGTCTTCCGATGGCCCCACGTTCATCCGGCTCACTGTGAAATAAACGCTCTGCACACTGCGAACGAAACGCTCTGCTTACCGCGAACGAAACAGGGACAGCCATGCTCTCCCTGCAGAAAGAGCCGCCACCTCACGCCTCGGTTCGGATCGACACACTGCGGGCGTGAGCGGTAAGGCCTTCCTTCTCGGCGATACGGACAACGTCGTCGGCGATCGCTTTGGTCGCGCCTTCGTCGAACATCGTCACACTGCCGGATCGCAGGAAGCTGTTGACCGACAGGCCTGCTGCCCATTTGCAGGTGCCGCCGGTGGGCAACACGTGGCTCGGTCCGGCCGCGTAGTCGCCCAACGCGACCGGCGTATGGTGGCCGAGGAACGCCGCACCGCTGTTGCGAATCGTTGCGATTTGGGCGTCCGGATCGGAGGTTTCGATGTGCAAGTGCTCGGGGGCGAACGAGTCAGTTAGCTCGCACGCCTGCTCGGCGTCTCGCACCAAAATCAACGCACCGAAATCTGACAACGCGTCCCGCGTCAGGTCGCTGCGTTCCAACTGAGCGAGTTGGGTCTGCAGTTCGCCACGTACCGAATCGATCAACGCTTCATCCCACGTGATCAAAATCGCCGACCCCGGCGAGTGTTCCGCTTGGGCGAGCAAGTCGGCTGCCACGTACGCGGGCGACGCGGTCGCATCCGCGATCACAATCACTTCACTCGGCCCAGCGAACGAATCGATGTCCACGGTGCCAAACACTTGTTTCTTGGCCAACGCGACAAACAAATTCCCCGGCCCAACGATCTTGTCGACCGCTGGCAACGCATCGCAACCGAACGCCATCGCGGCAACGGCCTGCGCGCCGCCGCAGCGGTAAACCTCCGTGATCCCCAGTTCGTGACACGTCGCGAGCATGTCTTTGTTGTACGCACCGAACGGTGTCGGCGGCGCGACCACGGCGATCTCATCGACACCGGCGACCTGGGCAGGCACTGCGGTCATCAACACCGTCGACGGATACGCGGCCGCTCCTCCGGGAACGCAGATCCCGACGCGTCGCATCGGCACGTACCGCTGGGTCAATCGGACTCCTGGTCGAGGCGTGATCGTGACGTCTTCGTGACGGATCGCTGACTGAAACTGCGTGATGTTTTCGCGGATGCGTCGGACCGAATCGAGAAACTCCGGCGCGGCCTCGGCGTGCGCGGACTGCAAATCCTCGGCCGGCACTCGCAACGTTTCCGCGGTCAACGATGCCCGGTCGAGCGACTCGGTGTACCGGAGCAGCGCCGCGGTTCCTTCGGACTGCACGTCGCGACAAATTGTTTCGACGACTTCCACCGGGGTGAGGGGTTTGCCGAAAACCGCCTGCGTCAGTTCCCTGCCTCGGGGGCTCACCAGATCACCGCGCGGGCTGAGTTTCTCCCGCAATTCGGCCAGGATTTCCAACCCGCCCTGGCGAGCGTCCACGAATCGGATCAAAGAATCGACGGTTTCGGAGGTCATGAAAATTTGTCGTGGGTTGTCAGATTTCGGATACGCTATGTGTAGTTTGAAGCCTTCTCGGGGTCGCCGTCGCTGCCGACGAATCGTTAAGCTAAACCCCGTGGCGGGCTTTCGCCAGAGCACCGGAGCACCAAGTGCACCGGAGCACTGAGGCCGTCGGCCAAGCTTCGACGAGGCTTCGACGAAACGTCCGCCAGGAATCGGACCTCCGCGTCATGCAAAGCAGACCGGATAACATCACGTCGACGGTATCCTTCCCACCCATTCCCGGCAATTGCATAAGAACGAACGCCATGATCGATCTGCGAAGTGACACCGTCACCCAACCGACCGCTGAGATGCGACGCGCCATGGCAAATGCGATCGTCGGCGACAACGTCATCGATGTTGATCCTACCGTGGATCAGCTCGAACGCGAGACCGCCGCGGTCCTCGGCAAAGCCGCCGCGCTGTTCATGCCCAGCGGCACGATGGCCAACCAAGTCGGCGTACGAGTCCACTGCGAACGCGGCACCGAGTTTCTCTGCGAAGCGGATTGTCACATCTATCAATACGAACAAGGTGCCTTCGCTCAGCTATCGGGGTTGGTGGCTCGGACGATCACGGGCGATTGTGGCGTGCTCGGCGTTGAACATCTGATCGGCACCATCCGCCCCGAAAACGAACACATGGTTCGCACCCGGTTGCTGTGTTTGGAAAACACGCACAACCGATGGGGAGGTCGCGTCGTTCCACAAGAGTCGATCGACGCGGCTTGTCTGTGGGCTCATGAACAGTCGCTGAAAACCCACCTCGACGGAGCTCGGATTTGGAACGCGTCGGCGGCAACGGGAATTGATGTCGCCCGATTGGCCGCGCCGTTTGACTCGGTCAGTGTTTGTTTCAGTAAAGGCCTCGGCGCTCCGGTCGGGTCCGCGTTGGCCGGTTCGCAGGCTTTCATCGACGAAGCCCGCCGGGCACGAAAACTGTTCGGGGGTGGCATGCGACAGGCGGGGATCATCGCTGCCGGAGCACTACACGCCCTCCACAATCATCGCGCACGTTTGCACTTTGATCACGAAGCGGCCCAACAGATCGCATACGAAGCCTCCCGTCTGCCAGCACTCTCCATCCGCGGCGGCCGCGTTGACACCAACATCGTGATCTTGGATATCGATCCGTTATGGGGCACCGCATCGGAGTTGCAGTCGCGACTGTTCGCATCCGGATTGGATTGCTTTGCGATTGATGACCAGGCGATCCGATTGGTGACACACATGAATGTCACGCCGGAACAGGTACAACGCGCCGGATGCATCCTGCGTGACGTGATGGCCATGGTCGGTACCATGCACTAGAGGTGCGTCACGATCACCAATAAGGGTTCAACGGCGTAGCGAAAACCGCCAAGACTTTCGGTGATTCGCGGAGCCTGCCGAAAGTCTTGGCGACTTTTGCTACGCCCTCTACCTCGATTTCTAGTTGCAGCAATGCTCTCGCATCTTGCGTAGGTCTCACGTTTCGTAGTGAATCTTACCGTGCTTCTGCGAGCGGCTGATTTTGTCGAGGCTGTATAACCCCGCGAGAATGAACTCGACGCAGGACGCACGCATCGCTTCGTTTTCGCTCGCGTTGACCTCAAAGGCTCGATCCCACGCGGGCGGCACGTGTTGCAAACGCTCGGCGTACAGACTGCTCGGCAGCAGGTCACCAACCTCCACACGCACTCCACCGCGAAAGATCTCGGCGATCTCCGCCAAACCGTGTTCCTCGATGTACTCACTGAACACCGTTTGAATCGCCTCGGCGATCACACTGTCGAGCACCTGTCGCTCGGTCATTTGATGCGTTCCCATCAAATCAAGTTCGAGCTTACCGAGCGAGCTCGCGTAGAGGTGCCCGAGGTCACTGATTCGTGGAACCGCCGGTGACTCACCGTGGACAATCCCGCGTTGACGGGCCGACGCGACGATCGTCCGAAAGTTTGCCAGCGAGAACCGCGCCGACACCCCGGAGGCTTGATCGATGTACTTGCTTTGCCGAGCCCGGTTGGTGATCTCCTCAATGATTTGGTACATGAACAACGGCACGTGGACGGGATACTCACCACCGAGGTCGTTGCCGATTTCCTGCTGCAGGATTTCGATCCCCTGATCACGCTCACGGGGATAGTGCGTTTGCACGATCGTCCCGATGCGGTCTTTCAATTGCGGAATCACCTTACCGCTGCGGTTGTACGTGGCAGGGTTCGCCGAGAACAGAATCATCACGTCGACGTCAAAGCGGATGGGATAGCCGCGGATTTGCACGTCGCGTTCTTCCAAGATATTGAACAGACCGACCTGGACGAGGTCATCGAGTTCGGGCAGTTCGTTCATCGCGAAGATGCCTCGGTGCATCCGTGGGATCAAACCGAACGAAAGCGCCTCCTCGGCACTCATGCTGACCCCGCCGGTCAGTTTGGCCGGATCGATCTCGCCGATGATGTCGGCAAACTTCGTCCCCGGACTGAGCCGTTCGGCATAGCGATCTTCTCGCGGCCACCATGCGATTGGGATGTCTTCGGGGGCACGTTCCTTCACGAGCCGACGACCGAGGGACGAAATCGGTGCCAACGGGTCCTCGTGGATCGGCAAATCAGGATGATCGATGTAGGGAACGTATGGATCGAGGAAGCGTGCGAGTTGCCGCATTAGACGACTTTTCGCCTGTCCCTTTTCGCCGAGAAATAAGATGTCGTGCCCGGCCAACAGCGCGAGATTGATCTCGGGAATCACCGTGTCCTCATAGCCGACAATCCCCGGATACAGATCTTCACCGGAAGCGAGCATCCGAGAAAAGTTATCCCGGATCTCTTCCTTAACGGTTTTGGACTTCCAGCCTTGGCTGAGAAGATCGCGGAGGTTGTCAGCAGCCGGGGGGGCCATGTTCGAATTCACAGGGCGGTCTCGAAAAGAAGGCACAAAACGACAGGAAGCGAAGAACCCGACAGCGTCGACGCCCCAATCAGCCGATCGGCGTTAGCCGCGGTTAACAAAGAACAACCGTCGCGAACGCCCGCAGGTCGATCAAATCACGGAGTCTTCAAACAGCTTGGCTTCGAGCAAATTGACTTGGAGCAAGTTGACTTCGAGCAGGTTATCTTCGGGCAGGTTCTTCAGTGTGGCAGACGGGCTCGCCCGACCGCCAACGGCATCTTACCGATTCGCCTAGTACACCTGTTTGCCCAGTAGACGGATTCGGTTGCTCCACTGGTTCAACTGCGACACCGGGGCGACTGCGACATCAGCACGGCTGGAGTTCCGGGCTAGCGATGTTTCGCCGGGTGCGGCCGCAAATCTTGCCTGCGGATCCCTCAATATCCAGCGTATGCCTCAATATTCTGCCGGCAACGCTTTTTCGGCAAACCAAACAGCGGGACGCTGCGTAGCTTCGAGACCTCCGGTTTCGCTGACCCGATTCCCGAAACATCCAACCGACCCGAGAACTCACGCCCCGAAGGCGTTCGCCGCGGACTGCGGAACCAATCGGATCGGTTCATTTATCTTTCCCAACTGCCATCTTTTCCTCCATTTGAGTTGCCGAGCATGATCGCTGGCCTACCTGATGCCCTCTCGTCCGTGACGTTTGGCCTTGGACAATCGAGTTTCCACTTCGATACGCTTCCAGCCGGCACGCTGGATTCTTTCCTGGTCCTTGGACAGATGGGCAAATGGATGCCCACTTTCGCGACTCCGATTTGGGTCCTGTCGATCGGGTTGTTACTCGGTGCCCTTTTGGTCGCAGTCGTTTACGGGGTTCTGGCGTTGCTTTCTCTGGTCCCGGCACTCGGGAAGATTGCGGATTCGCCTCGCCGGGGGGTCACATTCTCACTGATCGCCGGGGCGATTTTCTCAGCGATCCTCTGCGTGATTTATCTTCCGCAGGGCGGTGACAACCGACAATTGCTGGTCTTGCCACTGGTGACGATCGGCTTGGGTCTGGGATTCGGCCTGATCTACGGGATGTGGCACCGGACGCGTGCAGAATGGTTCTCGATGTTGGCGGAAGGCGTGATGCCGTACCTGCTCGGCACCGCTGGCGTTTTCTGCGTGCTCGGGCTGGCGTTGACTCCTTTCGTCGAGGATCCGCGAAAGATTCTCGAGAGCATCCCGTCGGTCAATGTGATGAGCGATGGAACCCAAATCGAAGTGGCAACAATTCAACCGGCATCTTCAGACGAGCCGGAATTTTTTGCCGCCGGAATCGAATACAACTTCCGCAACGTCGCTGAGCTGACCATCGAAAGTGACAAGAAGGTGTTCTTGTCGGACTCGGCAGATCCGGCCGCGTTCAGCCGCTCGCCGGTCGAACTGAACCCCGGCAGCAGCGAGGCAATCAAGTATCGCTATCAAGACCGGGAGCAACCACCGATCCCAGGCGATCCGGGCAAACTGCACATCTACAACCAAGAAATCGACCCCGCCCGCGTCGTATTCACCTTCAAGAACCTGCCTCAAGTTCCGCAGGCTTCTTCGATCGTGTTCGTGGGATTCATTTTCTTCCTGACGATCACGGCGTTAATGGCCACCCGACAGGCCGCACCGCGTGTCTGGGCGTTGGCACTCTCGACAGCGAAAAACGAGATGGCTCAACCGTTGTATCTGCTGCTGCTCGCGCTCGGAATCTTCGGCGTGCTGCTCTTCGGGATCTTCCCGTTCAACACGCTCGGTGATGACATCCGGTTGCTCAAAGACAGCGGCGTGACACTGATCATGATCATGGGCATGCTGCTCGCCGTGTGGAGTGCGGGAACGTCGGTCAGTGACGAAATCGAAGGTCGTACCGCATTGACCGTTCTGAGCAAACCGGTCAGCCGACGTTCGTTCATCCTCGGTAAATACACCGGCATCATGCTCAGCGTTTTGGTGCTGTTTGTGATCCTGTCGGCGGTGCTGTTGGTGGTGCTGAGTTACAAACCGATCTACGACGCACGCGAGACCAGCGAGAAGACGCCGGTGTGGCAGGTGGGGCATGAAGAAATCATGACGACTCTGCCTGTTTTGGGTTTGTATTTCATGGAAACGATGGCCATCGGTGGAGTCGCCGTGGCTCTGGCGACACGTCTGCCGTTGCTGGCAAACTTCATCACGTGCTTCTCGATTTACGTGATCGGTAACCTGACCAGTCCGCTGGTCGCGTCGGCGAAGGAGAATACGGAACTCGTCGGGTTTGTCGGCAAACTGATCGCGGTGGTGGTGCCGAACCTGAACTCGTTCAACGTCCAGGCGGCGGTGGATTCGGGTAACGCGGTGCCTCTGATCTACCTTGCCGGCGTGTTCAACTATCTCGTCGTGTTTGTGGTGGCGGTATGGATGCTAGCCATGCTGTTGTTTGAGGATCGCGATTTGGCGTAGGACACGGTTTGGCGCTGGAATGATCGATTGCGAACTGAACGATCCTGAATAGCCCAACCTTTTGGTGTAGACTCGGTTCACGGGCAGATCCCCCGCGAGTGCCTATTCCATGATGAGGATCAAAAGGCTATTTAACGTGAATCGATTTGCAACTTTGGCTCAACCCCGCCGCGAAGCCCCGTCCAAGGGGTCCGCGTCGCATTGGTTTTGGGCAATCATCGCCGGGTTCTCGATCCCGGTATTGATCGTCATCTTTGGCATGGTTGCCGCCTTGATCGAACACCGCGACCTGCCACGTCGCGGTGACGGTTTCACCCGCGAAGTCGCCGGTCAACACACCGTCGAACTGGGCACGTACCTGAACGTTCGCGTTCCCTCGTCGTTTGCCACGCAAGCTCCGTTCGCCCAATTGACCGAATTAGTCGTGATCGCGATCGCGATTTCGGCCGTGTTTTGCCTCGCGGTTTGGATGAACCGCCGAGCCTCGGATCGCCGAACCCGCGAGATCGTCAAATCGCTGCACCAACGGGTCCTCAAACAAAGCCTCCGGCGGGCCGAGAGCGAAGGTGCCGCGGCACAGCGGTCTCGGGCCAAACAATTGATCAGCAAAGACCTGCCGGAACTCGGTGTCGGGCTGTCGCTGTGGCATCGAGTGATCCCGCGCAGTGTTTTGATGTTGGTCGGATGCGTCGTGCTCGCGTTGCTGGTCAACGTTTGGCTGGCGATCCTCGCCGTGATCAGCGGTGCGGGACTGTGGCGTTTGTATTCGTGGATGCGCAGCCCGGATTGGTTGCAGATGTCTCGATTCGAAATCCCAAAAGTCCGAGAACGATTGGTGTCCCTCATAAGCGACGCGCCGATGATGGCGAGGTTGCAAGCCGGCGGGCTGGCCGATCATGCGTTTGAGGCTGAACTCGAATCACTCGACCGCTGGGTCGCCGGCGATGACGCGCGGCGTGGTCGTTTGTGGCCGGTGCTGATGTTCTCCGGCAGCATCGCGATCGCTTTGCTGGTCATGGGACTGGGCGCGAACATCCTCCACGGACAACAAGGGCTGAGCCTCCCCGCCTCGTTGGTACTGGGACTGGCGTTGACGGCGGCGGCCTTCTCGGCAGCACGACTGAGTGAACTGGCTCGCCAACTGCGACGCAGTTCGCGATCGTGCGAATCGATTTACCTCTATCTACAACGTGGCGACGATGTGGCCCCGAGCGAACGCCTGGTAGGACTCGCTGGCCTGCGTGATTCGGTGGACCTGCGTGACGTCTCGCTTAACGACGCCGGTGGGAAACCGATCCTCCGTGACCTGAGCTTGTCGCTGCGTCCGAAGTCGCTCGTGGCGCTGCTCGGTACCGACGACGTGTCCACTCAATCGCTCACCGAACTGTTGATGGGTTTCGGCCGCCCGCATAAAGGCCTAGTGGAAATCGACGGCATTTCACTGCGGGACATTCATCCGCAGGCACTCGCCAAGCAGGTCATGTGGATCGCCCCCGACGGGCCGTTGTGGGAAGGCACGATTACCGAAAACCTGATGGCAGGGCTGAGCAAATCGGTCGACAAACGCGACATGGTGAACGTGCTCGAAGAGCTCGGCATCTACGAACAGATCACTCGCCTGAGCGACGGACTCGACACCATGGTCGGCCCGGTCACGGAACTTCGCGAGGGACGTTCGAGCGACGGGCTCTCGATGAATTCACGCTACACGCTCGGGATCGCAAGGGCACTGCTTCATCGGCCACCGATTGTCTTGGCAAAGGAGCCTCCGGCACCGACCGAACATCTTTCGAACGACCCTTGTTTGCAGGCGATGAAGACGCTCTCGCAAGACGGTGCGTTGGTGTTGGTTCTGCCTCACCGGCTGCAGACACTTCGCCAGAGCGATCGTGTCGTTCTGCTCAACGGAGCCAACCTGGTCGGCGAAGGCGGGCACACGGAACTACTCAATTCCAGCGACCTGTACCGGCACCTGAATTATCTCTTGTTCAACCCTTACCGTCATCGCAGCGGCAACTAGATTGGCGAGCCCCCGGTCGGCTATCCTCTTCGGCTTCCAACACATCACTCGATCGCGAACGCATTGACGGACCAGGACATGGATGACGAGCCGCAAACCCCCGAGACACTCTTTCACACCGCGGTCGGCGTGGAAGGCGGACTGGGTGTGTTGGCGATTCTGCTGGGCTATTTCTTCGGTCCCGACGCCCGAGAACTCGTCCCATCTCTCGACCAACTCCCTGCCGTATTCGGCGGTATCGGGTTGGGCATCCTGGCGACGTTCCCGTTGCTGTTACTGATGGGCATCATTCGCCGGATCAAACACCCGGCGGTCGAACAGCTCGACCAATTGAGTGAGCATCCGATGATCGAGCTGATGCTGAAACTCGGGCCCGCCGAACTGCTCGTGATCAGCCTCTGCGCGGGCGTTGGTGAAGAACTGTTGTTTCGAGGTTGGCTGATGCCGGCACTCGCTCAATTGCTGCACGGCGAACCGATCAGCCTGCTCGGTGGCGATCCGGCCATCATTCGCCCTTGGTGGGCCTTCGGCGGATGGACATCGGAGATCGCGAACCGTGCCGGTGAGCAACCGTCGGCGATTTTCGAATCAGGTGCTCTCTCGTGGTCGGCATTGACGCAGTGGTGGTCCGAATCGATCGGATGGGAGATGACCGTCGCGTGGCTCCTCTCGTCGATCTCGTTCGGCTTTGTCCATCCGATCAGCAAACTGTACATCGGCGTGACCGCGTTGATGGGGCTGTACTTTGGGGCACTCCTGATCCTCACCGGTAATCTGATGATTCCGATCATCGCACACGCACTCTACGACGCGATTCAGTTATGGAGCGCGTCCGCCGAGGAAGCGTCGAAACAGGCGAAATCCGCGTAGAGTTGGTCCACGGTTTGAGCCGTGCTCGGCACACAGGCAAACACCGCATCACGCCCCGCCGAAATCGTACCGAACCGGTGATTGAGACGCATCGCACGTGCCCCGTTGAGGGTCGCCATCTGCAATACGTTGGCCGGATCAAGGTCCTGGCGATGCTCGAGCAGGAAACGCACCTCACGCCATAACTGCAGATCCGGATTGCTGGCCCGCGAGTCAGTCCCCAACGCCACGTTGACCCCGGCAACGATCAAATCAGCGACCGGATGACGACGGTGCTGAAAAAAGGCATGCGTTCGCGGGCAATAAACGACGCTCACCGCAGGCGACCGCGAAAGCACTGCGATTTCGCTCGGTTGCAGATCGTTTCCGTGCACCAACAGCGACGACGACGCCTTCGCCAACCGCTCGATCAAAGCCTTCACCGGTTCCGCATGTGGCCACGGAAAGAGACCTGAGAGATCGATACCCAATCGAGCGAGGCTGTCCGCAAACGGTCCCGTACCATTCTGCAAAAGCTCCCTCTCTGCGGGTGATTCGGCCACGTGCATCGCCAGCGGACACGCCCTGTCTCTCGACAGCCTTACACACCGCTCGATCAGTTCGAGCGGAGTCGAATACGGTGCGTGAGGACTGACGCCGGCAAGCTCTCCGAGTGAGTCGAGATGCTCTCCGGCCAAACCGAACTTTGCCTCGCCACGCTCCTTCGTCAGCCCGAGTACTTCCGCAAACGCGACCACCTCGCCACCGCGAGCGTGCTCCCGATCGATCCCGGGCCATGGCGTCGACGCGATTTCTCCGATCAACGCCGTTCCTCCCTGGATCGCCTCGGAGGCGCCACCGGTCACGATCGACTGCGGAGTCGCGTCTGCCATCCCTGCAGCCTCGGCCGCCGCTTGACGAGCACGCACCACGTGCACAATCCACTCGGCCAACTCCATCCCCGGCTGCCCGACCGGCGAGTCCAAGTCGCTGAATTCCAGGTGCGTGTGTGCGTTGACCAGACCAGGCAATATGGCGACGTCACCGAGGTCGCGAACGCAATCACCGACCGCCGAGTGGCCCGAGATGTCGCGTCGATCATCCGATGCGAACTGCAGCGATGTTGCAGGACGTGATTCGGTCGATGGCGTTCGATCGACCCGAACAATCCGTCCTTGAGAAACGACCACACGACCGTTCTCGAACGGCGGTTGGTCAATCGGCACGACCCACCGGGCACGCAGAGTCAGTTCGCCGTCGATCAGCCCTACTCCCCAAATCCGGGTCTCGCACAACGCCCGCGGTTAGGCGGGCAATCGATAGCCGACATTCGTCAGCCGTCGCCTTTGTTCGTCAGCTCTCGCGACCCGTTCGCCGATCTAGCTGGCAGCCGGATGGCTCGCTCCGACCGCGGGGCTGATTCGGCCCGGATCAAACGCTTTGTCGGGATCCATTTGGTAAGCGTCTTCCATCGCGTGCGGATCGTCGTCGAGGTGCTCGTCATGCTCGTGAACCGCCATCGACGAGATGAACAACACTGTCAAGAACGTGAAGATGAACGCCTGCAGGCAACACACGAACAACTCGAGCAACGTCAGACAGGTGCTGACAATCACGATCGGGAAACTAACCGCCAACGCTGTTCCGTCACCCGCCGCACGTGCAGCGAAGATCAGCCCGACGAACGCGGCGAGCACCAAGTGCCCTGCCATCATGGTTCCGAAAAGCCGCATCGCCAAAACGAAGCACTTGATCAACAAACTGAGGACTTCCAACACATACAGCAACAGGGCGATTGGCAACATCGCGATGCCACCGTCCCAACCGATCGGGTTGAAGTGGTTCAAGAAGTCCTTCACGCTTGTTTCGCGAATCCCGATGAAGACGATCGCGAAAAGCGAGGTCAATGCCAACACACCGGTCATCGCAAGGTTCCCGGTCGCACTTCCGCCCCAGTGAGAATAGTGCGGGTCGCCGGTCACCATCTGCAGGATGTAACCGAACGGGATCACGCCCATGATGTTGGCAAACAGGATGAAGAAGAACACCGTCCAGATGTAGTAGATGTACTTATCGGTCAGCCCACGCAGGTTCGGATAGGCCACCTCGTCCCGGATGAACGCACAAATCGTCTCGAAAAGCTGCGAGATCCGTCCACGTGTTTGATAACGCCCCAAGCCTTCACCGTGGTAGATGCTGATCTTTCGCGAGCACAGCACGCCGACGATGATCAGGCACAGACCGACGAAAGCCGACATCATCAAGTGATTCGTGATGAAAAACTCGTAGTATCCGTCACGAATGCCCAACGCCGGAACGTTCGTTTCGGCACTGCCCGCCGGGATTTTCAGCAAAGGCGAGTGGTGCAACGCGTGTGGGATCGCGTGGTCGGTCGGGTCGTGGCCGGCGGCGAGAAAATAGAACATGGAAGGTTGGTATGGCGAAGGTGAACCGGAAAAGCGTGTGGGGACGCGCGAGCGGGCCCGCAACCGTCATCGATTAGGATCCTCTCATTCAGACCGGGACGATCGATTCGTCCTAGCCCGATTTCGTCAACGGAAGCTCGCGAGACAGCGTAATCACTTCGGCCGACAACAGAACCAGGTGCCACGCTAACACCCAAATTCCGATCCTCGTCGATGATGCGTCCATGTAATAACTGCTGAATAAAAACAAAGCAACGGTGCCACCGATCCGAAACAACATTCCGATCAGAAAAGCCTGCCCTAAACGCTCGAGCGCGGCCGCTCGGGGAGGCAGCGACCGCGCCGTGATCGCCCCATTCTCACCGTCCTGCGGCGTCTCTCCATCGGAATGCTCCCCCCCGGCAGAATCGCCCACGTCCCGAGGCGGTCCACTCGCCGGAAACTCGCTTTCTGCCTGCGACGCCTCCAACGAGGCCTCAGGCGCCTTTAACGGCGACTCTAGACCAACCGCCGCCCCGGTAGGACCTTCCGAGCCGTTTTCCGCATCGCCTGCGGGAATCGTGATCGGCAACCCCGGCAGAATCGCACTCAACGCAACCATGCCGCTGACGATCGCGATGATCAGCATGTCGACGATCGAAAGCGTTCCCGATCCGCTCTCGGGACCGACCGCACCGATCACCCCCTCGATACCAACCGAAACCACTGCGACAATCAACCACACCCCCGCGACAACAAGCAAAACTTTGCGATAGGGCTGGATCAGGGGGACATCCATCGAGGCAAAAATCTCGTGCGATCGGAAGGGAACGTGACGAACGGTTCAGGGCCAACACGGTCTCCTGTGGCGTCCGCCGTTGCCAAAACCCTAACCTGCAAGTGGCAGGACGAAAACGCCGCTGAATTTTCCAAACAACGAAGGGCCCGCCACTCCGGACTCGCTTCAAAACGGAATTCGATTGGACCACCAACTCCCCACACCTCTTTCCGAACGTTGTCATTGGTGCGTGAGCCCAGATCGGGCGACACACCCTCCCGGAGAGTTTGTGCTGTACTGGATGCACAACGCCCTGCGGGTGCACGACAACCCGGCGTTGGACGTCGCCTCCCACCTGGCTCGTCAAAACGGTCTGCCGCTTCTGGTTTACCACGGATTGTCCGAGAAGTACCCGTACGCTTCGGATCGACATCATGCGTTCATCATGCAGGGCGCCCGGGACGTCCAACGCGAAATGGCCGAGGCGGGTTACACGTACGTATTCCACCTCGAACGGGCCGGCCATCGCGGCGCCCATCTTCGCGACCTTACACGCCGCGCCGCAGTCGTCGTCACCGAAACCATGCCGGTCGCCCCGTTGGTTCAGTGGGCCGAGCGTCTGCGATGCATCACGACCACGCCCCTCGTCAGCGTCGACACGACGTGCCTCGTACCGTTGTCGGTCGTCGCCGGGTTGGCGGCTGAAAAATCCAGCGAGTCGACCGATCCTCTCGCGCCAAGCGAACTCCTCCACCGACCGCCTCAGAACCCGTCTGAAAACGAAGACGAGTCCGGCTTCGCATCGCGAGCCCATGAACTCGCCGCCCCCTGGGTCGATCGAGCGTTCCGCTATCGGGAACTGGCTCAGTCCGCCTACGACGATCGTGTCGCGGCACCTTACCCATCCAACCTCTCCACGGATCCAAGCAGCGAACCGGCGCCGATTGACTCAACCACCGATCACAGGAAGTCGTCCGGCAACGAAGCCTCACCTGCGTCAGACGAGTCGGAAGAGTTACCGGAGGCCTACGTCGGCCCGCTCGGCCTCGAACCACTCGACTTACAAGACGCGTGTTTGGCCGAGTTGATCGGGCAGTGCAAAATCGACCACTCGATCGCGCCAGTGCCCGATTCACCCGGCGGCTCACGAGCAGGATACGCGCGATGGAACGCCTTTCGCGAAAACGGCCTCTCCTCCTACGACCAAACGCGAAACGACTCGGCCGACCCGCTGGCGGGCAGCCGCCTGAGTGCGTACCTGCACTACGGGATGGTTAGCCCGTTTCGAATCGCGAGAGAAGCGGCGGAGCTTTGCGGCATGAGCCCGAGCCCGACGTCGGACTGCAAAAGCGCCGGGGCACAGAAGTTCCTCGACGAGTTTTTGATTTGGCGAGAAATGTCGTTTCACTTTTGTGAACTCTACGCAGACAAACTCGACACGCTCGAGTCCTGCCCGGAATGGGCACAGACATCACTTCGCGAGCATGCCAGTGACGATCGCGAGTCGACTTACTCGTGGGAAGAACTCGCCCGTGGCAAAACACACGAGGCGCTGTGGAACGCCGCCCAACGCAGCCTGCTGCGTCACGGCGAACTGCACAACAACGTCCGCATGACATGGGGCAAAGCCCTTTTGCCGATGACCAAATGCCCGGAGCAAGCCCTTTGCTGCGCGATTGATTTGAACCATCGCTACGCTCTCGACGGCAGAAGCCCGGCCAGCTACGGAGGCATTCTCTGGTGCTTTGGGCAGTTCGACCGTCCTTTCAAACCGGCATCTCCGGTGTTCGGACTGGTACGCGCACGTTCGGTTGAGGAACACGCCCAACGGTTGGACCTGGATCGCTTTACCGTGCGCACCGACCGTCCGATTGCGGCAACACTGCCACGCGTGGCAGTGATCGGTGCCGGGCTCGGCGGATTGATGGCCGCGCGGACGATGGCCGATCATGGACTCGACGTGCACGTGTTCGAGAAATCACGCGGCGTCGGCGGGCGAATGGCAACGCGTCGCGGGGATGGCATCCCGTCCTTCGATCACGGCGCACAATACTTCACCGTCCGAGACGACCGCTTCGCACGTCACGTCCGCAGTTGGATCGCCAACGGCGTGGTTGCACCGTGGATGGGCCGGATTGTTGAACTGCGTCCCGGTGGCGAAGTCGTTGCCGAGAAACGCTCGCAGGTTCGTTACGTCGGTACACCCGCGATGAATTCAATCGCCAAACATCTCGCCGCGGATCTCGACATCACACTCGGTTGCCGGGTCGAGTCGCTGCGCCGTCACCACGATACCTGGGAATTGATTCAGGATGACCAAACCAGCCTCGGACGGTTTGACATCGTCGTCACGAACGGGCCACCGGCGCAGTCGGCGTCGCTTCTTCAAGGCCACACGGATCTCGCGGAAACCGCTGCGTCGGCACCCATGGTTCCCTGTTGGAGCGTGATGCTCCACTGCGAAGGGCTGTCTGATTTGAAATTTGACGGCGCGTTCATCAACGAAGGACCACTGCGATGGATCGCCCGCAACGATGCCAAACCGGGCCGCGAAAATTCGACGTCCTCCGCAGCATCGAGCTGGGTTCTCCACGCATCGGATGAGTGGTCGACCGAACATCTCGAGATCGATCGCGATGACGCTCAGCAGCAACTGATCAACGCATTCGAAGAGATCCTCGGTCGAAAAATTACCGCCGTGCATCACGTCGCCACCCATCGATGGCGATACGCCAACACCCGTAAAGCACTCGACGAACGTTGCCTTTGGGATCCGACCACGATGCTAGGTGCGTGCGGAGACTGGTGCGGCGGCCCGCGGGTCGAAGGCGCGTTCCTAAGTGGTTCAGCGATGGCCGGCGCGGTTCTGCGTTACGTCACCGTCGACCGCCCCGCCCCGGCAACGAGCCAATCGTCACACGGCACCAAACGCTCGGCAGTTTCCTAACGCATTTTGAAGTTTGACGTGCCTGATCCGTATAGCTGGATTCGCCGGAATTCAGTCCACCGAAGCCTAACGACATCGGCTACAACATTCTCAATGACGATTCAGCTACCGATTGAAACGCCGGTTTCTAAATGCCGGTCTCCAAACGCCGCGTTCTAACCTTCAGCGGATTCGGCGAGCACGTCACTGAGCTTTCCAGCCGGACGTAGTTCGTAGGTTTCGCCATCGATCTCGAGCGTCACTCGCCGGGCCGTAACGCCCGTGACTTTCCCACGAATCGAACCGATCTCGAACTCGTCACCGATCTTCAACTTCAACGTCTTGCCGCGGGTGCGGACGTTCATCCACGCGGTCCAGTCATCGCGTCCTTGCACAAGAGCGGTGAGGAACGTTTGGGTCGCGTCATCGAATCCCGGTGGAGGCGTTTCGGGTTTAGGTGGCGGCGGTGGCGATTGCATCTTAACGACCAAAGGCAACGTGGTCTCACGACGAGGATACCCGTTGTCGCTCGCGATCACCTGCACTTCGAATTGTTCTACAACCTCTTCGCCCTCTTTATTCTCGAGCGGCGGGTTCACGATCAAGCGTTCGGAATCACCATCCCACTCGACCCATTCAGGAAAATACCCTTCCACTCGCACACTCACCGCATCATCTTCAGGATCCGAGAACGAGAACTCGACCGGGTTTCTTTCCCCGCGAAATGCAACAATTCGCTCGTCACCGAGATACCGCGGCGGTTGGTTAGGAGGATGGAACAGGTTCCGGTTGAGAATCGTGTCGCGGGACTCAGCGAGCGACCGGGTGATTCTCCACGAAGGTTCTTCACTCGGCGGTGCAGGCGTTGCCTCGGCGATCGCCATCGAAACGGCATCCAACGTCAGAACAACACTCAACAGTTCCCCGCTATCGGTCTTGCCCTCGGCGCGTCGAACGCCCTGTCGAGATGGCGCGAACTGGAGTTCGCGAATTCGGTGCAACTGATCACGAGCCTGAATCGCGTAAACCAAATCGACCAGACCAGGCAAATCCGTCTTACCGGAAACCCGAAAGCCAAAACGCGTGTAAAGGTCGCCAACGGGCACCTCGCCCACCGGGTCAACGATCGCGTCGGCAATCCCAAGACGGCCAACCGTTTCGAGCAACCAAGATTGGTACGCACTCTTTGCCACTTCCGCATCGCTGGACAACGATCGCACCTTGTACTCGCCGAGTTGCCTCTCGGCCTCCGCACCGGCGAGCCACTGAGCCTGCAGCTTCTCGGTTTCATTCGCCAACGAGTTCAGCCGGTTTTGCCGGAACCGAACCGCCGAGCGATACTGATTAAACGCCCATTGAAAGCCCAACGCCAACAACAGACCGCCGATCGCGATTGAAAGAAAACGTTCACGCTGGTTCATGATCGTGCCTCCGTATTCTCGGCGGCGGTCATTTCGCTATCCGTCATCGTTACCTCGGTGCTATCCTCGGACGGTTCCTCGTTGCCCGGGGTCTCGGACGACTCATCGGAACCGTTTTGCGATGCATCCACTTGCTGCAACGCTTTCATACGTTCGTATCTCTTTTCACGCACCGCCGTCGGTGCGACCGCGATGGTTTCGATCATCTGCCAACGGTAGGCGTCATCGGTTGCCAACTGCGTGACCTTGTCGCCGGTGACTTGGTGCGTCTCATCGCGAATCGCCGTTTCGAAGGCATCAATGACTTCCGGTGATGTCACCAAGCCCGAGATCACAATCCGTCCGCCTCCCTCGCGAGGGTTAGAGACCGCATTGACTTCTTTGATGATCAACTCATCGGCGGGCGGCATCGTGGTTGCCAACCGTTCGAATTCATCGAGCCAATTCACATCGCTGTCGAGAAACTGATCGATCAATTCGGTACGCTCGATCATCTTGTCTGATGTCTTTGTTTTCGTTCGCAGTTCAGCGTTCGCCGCGGCCTGCGTCTCGATCTGCTCATCGAGCCTCGAGAGGTTGCCCCACAACATCCAAATCACTCCGAGTGCGAGAGCCATCGGGATCCCGACCATCGCAGCGACTTTGCGTTTGTCCGTCGTGACCTCAACCGTCTTTCGCGGGTTGAGAAAATCGATCAATTCACCGGGGTCGCCCGCGTCGGCCACGAGCAAACCGACCAAAGGAGCCAACCGCCCGACCATCGATCCTGTCGACGTTCGAATGCTCTCGTCGGCCCCCACGATTTCGAGAGGATCAATCAAACGTGTTTGACAGGGTATGTCCTGATGTTGGCCGATGCGTTCGGCGAGTTGTTTGATCTCGTCCGCGTGACGCTCTTTCGTTCCCCACATCACCAGATCGCACTGTTGCCCGGCCGCTCCACACGCGATCAAACTACGGCGAATCTCTCCGGCGAGTGAGTTCGTGCGAGCACTCGACACCACAGCCGAATCGGACGCCCGGGCCGGCAAACGAACCGAGCGGACGAACACGATTTCCCCACCGCGAAGCAATACGATCTCGGCCTCGTCGGCGACCAAATCGATCAATGCAATGATCGGCTCACTCTCGTCGGCATGATTCGTCCCCGACGCAACCTTCATCCGGTACAACGCCGCGGCGGCGATCGGCCGGAGTGCCACGCGTTGCAACGTCCAACCACCCGCCTCGATCGCTTGCCGGATCGGGTTGAGCTGGTTCGGTCCCGTCGCGGCGACGATCGCTTTGATGCCCTCGTCATCGACGTGGGTCGTGATGTAGTCGATCGCGGCACTGTCGCCGGCGGACGCGAATTGACGGATCGCTTGAAAGCGAACGACTTCCGGCAATTCCTCTAGCGGGACCGGCGGGAAGTCCATCTGACGCAGTTCGGCACGATCACGTCCGATCGCGACCAAGCACTCCCCTTTGTCCAGGGAGTGGTCTCGCATCGTATCGGCGAGGGCAGTGGCCAGTTCACGATCGCCAATTGGCACCACCGCAGCGGCACGCAACTTCACATGACGACCGCCAACATCGGCGGCCACCATCCGGATCTGTTCGTCGTCCCAATCGAGAGCAATTCGGAGCATAAGTGTTACAGGAGGGAGCAGAGGTTCATCGGTGGGGCACTCGCCCGAGCGTCTCGAAGGCCGCCCGGAGCGGCAAATCGGATAGAAATGACGCGAAGCGAGTGTGTGACGCGTAGTCTAGTTTGAACCCCAGTCTAGTCTCATCGACTCGCTCAAACTTTAAGAATTCGGCAGAGAAATCACCCGAGAACCGCGTCTCGAGTCGATTAAACCGGGCCTCGAAGCCAAACCGCTATCAAACCAACGGTTCGGTCCCACGGCGGTGATTCCAGACCGCATCAATATCCACGCAGCACGGAAATCTCGAACCCCCGGCCGAGATGCGTGAGGTCCCGATACGCGACCACCCGCGGATTGACGGTCGTCGCGTCGATAATCGCCTCGCCGCGTGCCGCCAAACCGGTCGTCTCGTCGAACCCGATCACCTGAGCCCGGAAAACGTCACCCCCGGCGGTCACCAACGGCATCAACGCCCGCATCTGATCGAGACTGACAATGCCCTCGGTCAGCGGCCATGTCTCGTGCGTGCGGTCCGTCGCCGAACCACTTCCATAGGCTCCCGCGCCAGCCCCCGATGCGTTTCGCGCCTCAAGAATCGCCGCCATCGTGTCAGCATCAACCAACGAAATCCCCGCCAAGATTTCTGCGGGGGCTTCATTCAGATTGATGCGCCCAGGCAACACATCAACGTCCTGAGTGCTGAGTTGGTCCATCAACAAAGGCAGGTACTCGGACATCAGCGTCGGATCGCTAATAAAAGGGGACATGTACACTACTGCCTCTTCACCGTCCCCGATGGTGACCTCCGCATCGATCAAGTCGAGAACCTGATTGATTTCGACAGCCGGACCGGCGGTGAGGTCGACATCCTCCATCACGTCAACCGACCACAGCTCCTTTTCCGATTCACTCGCGGAATCCGCCTCGTCGGAAACCTCGTCTCCTCCGCTGAGTGCGTTTGCCGCGAGAAGCGCCGTCGAATTCTCGATCGATGACTTGCCATACATGCGGTAGGCGACGATGAAAGACGCAAACGTTTCGTCACCGAGAGCCGTCAGCAACTCGTCATAGAGCACCTCGAGGTCTTCACCGTTGATGTTCACCCGCGGGTCGCCGGCCGCGGTCTTGTTGTTCTCGCCCCCGTGCACAGTTAGATATGCCGCCCACCCGAGCGCGCCCGAGGTATCGATGCTCGCTGCGGTGCGTTGCTGCTCGTCGAGGTCCAAAACACCGTTGCGGTTCGTATCGGCACCGAACAACAATTGCGGCGTGACTCCCCGCACCAACAACAACTCCTCAACACTTTTGAGCGGTTCGTTCGGGCAGGCGTATGGCGTGCTCAGCGAGGAATAATACTCATCCTCGCACCCCATCGCACGTGGCTCGGAATCCTCATCGATCCAATCCAAAATCGCATCGGCAATCGCCTCATCCATTCCCGGCAAGGTCAACAACAGTTCAACCGCGATATTTTCCGCGTCGAGCGTCTCGTCACTACCAGACGTTGCACCGGAGCCACCCGAGATCGCATCGCCGAGTATCCCGTCGGCCGCGGCACTCCCACCCGACAGCGTCGTCAGCATCCCGATCGCGTCGGAATTCTCTTCGAGAACGAGCAACGCGTTCACGTTGATCCGTGCCGATTCGTCCTGCAGCCCGAACCGGATCCCACCGAGCGATCCGGTATCGCTGATCCCCGGTGCGATAACCGAAAACCGCTGCACCGGACCATCGAGCTCGTTGGTGATCGCGATGGAACGAAACAGCGATGCGTTCTCGTAGACGCCGCCCATCTCGTCACGGTCGGCAGGAGGGCTCGCCAACACTAATCGTACGGTCTCGACACCTGTGTCCACGTTCAACCGCGCCTGCACCAAATCGCCTTGCAGGTATGCCGTCTCGTCCGCCGCCAACATCAACTCGGTGAATGAGTACACCGCCATTGTCGCGACCGCGACGACGACCAAGACGAGTACAAGAAAGAATCCGTGTCGGTGACGTGCTGACGTTCGGCTCATCAAATTAAACTGGAATATTGGAGTGAAATACTCGGCGGAAAAGGGTACCGCCAACCACGGGCGCGGGTATTGGATTCGCCAACAACCGCTTCGTTTCAATCAACCGTCAATCGCCTCTGCCGCCTGCACGACGACCAACATCGACTCAACGCGTCCGAGCGTCCGAGCGTCCGAGCGTCCTCTCAACGCGAAACCTGAACCTGGTATTCGCCACGGTTATCCGCTCGCTGATACCTGCCAATCTCTCCCGGCACATCGTTGATACGGAACAACAGCCAACTCGGCCGATCGATCTGCACCTCCCGAAACGCAACGGTTCCCGATACAACCCCGGAAACGTTCGATCGGACCGCCCCATTCGGTGCGGTATTGAGCGACTGGACCCGCAGCGGCGCGGTTTGCTTGTCTCCTGACGACGGAATCGGTAACACGCAAACTTGCAACTGCCCGATCGGTGCCCCACGGTGGTACCGCACTGTAATCCCCGCCGGCGTGCTGATCCAATCTCGGTGAACAATCGCGTTGGGGTCGTCATCAGAATCTTGCTGCAAGGTCGCCTCGGCAACCACCACACACTGCCCACTCGCCTGGACACGCACCGTCCCGGCGGGAAACCAAACTCCCGTCGATTGCCACCCTCGTCGAGAATCAACCGCGAGATTCACCGGTGCACCGTCATAACGAGGATCGTCCGTCGACAGATTGACACGGTACGCATCCCGATCGAACCCATACTCCAAATCATCCATCCACACCCGCCACCGGGCACGCACCGCCGGCCACTGATCGCCGATTTCCCGATAGAAACGAGTCGTGAACGACGGGGATTGATCACGACCATTCCGGGCCGCCGCGATAAACGCGTCGCGCGTTTCCGGATACGCCGTCAACATCAACGACGCCGCCCAACACCACGCGTAGGAGTTCACGTCCCCCTGCAGGTTCGTGGGCAATTTCATCACACTCGCGAGCGTTGGCAGCGAACCGGACTCGCGGCGTTTCTCAATCACCCGGTACCGCCCCCACATCGACGAATCCTCTCGACGACGGGGCAGTTCATTGACGCGAAAACTGGTCTCGGCCTGAGCCAGCAAACCAGCCTCTGCGCCGGAGAATCCTGAACGCAACGCCTCAGACCGGTCACGGTGGGTCGCGAGCAACTCGGCGGTGCCCTCCATGTACCAACTCGGGCCACCTCCGCCGAACAATTCAAACGCGAGCGCGTGCACGCCTTCGTGCAGCACCAAGTGCCGGTTGTAGTAAATGCTCGATTGACGCTGGATCCAAATCGCATCGGGCGTCGCAAAACCGTTTTTGAAATCGGGGATGTGGCCGGGCAACTTCCCATCGCGACGAAACGCGTCGACATCCTCCATCAAAAAACCGTCAATCCGCCACCCCGTGGCACGATCCGCCGGGAATCCCCAAAACGCCAACCACTGAGGCACTGCGGCATCAAACGCAGACACCAGGTCATCTAACAAACGCTCGTCCGCAACGTCGCTCGTTAACCTCAGATGCACTCCCTGCCGCGTCACGGTTTCGGCACCCGCGACGGCGGAAGCATTCCAAATGGAGAAAAAACCACCCAGGAGCAACACGAATTTTGAACAGTGCCACATTTTTCGCTTAACCCCAGTCGCCGTACCGATGGCGCAAAAATGAAGTCGGTGACGGTTCAAAACATCGTGATTTCTCGTTCATTCGCACCAGAATACCCGCCTGGGCCGAGAAAGAAAACGGAATCGCCTCGCCGGGATCACTTTGCCAAACCGATCCCGACAAATCCGTTACACCCAAAACGACCAACCACGAGATATTCTAATGTACACACTTGTTGATTCCCCACCCTCATCTTGTCTCTCATCGGATTGATACATGGACGCAGTCAGAGTTCTCGGAGCCATGCTCGGCAATCGAGCAGGCCGGACACCCCGTAATGGTCAAATCCTCGGCGAAGTGCTCAACGGAGTCGCCGCCATCACACGGTCAGCCCAGCCGCCGTCGAGACCTCATCCCGCCGATCGCGGACGCAGCCGATTCCCGACGTCACATCACGCGCCGTTCGAAGCGATGGTCCGCGACAGCGTGGCACGACGTCACCGACAAGGCGGGCGATTTCCTTCCCCGGCTGAACAATGGATCAACGGTGGAGGCCGAATCATCCCAGCCCCCCCGCCTCACCACGACCGTCACCATCACGATCACCACACCGGACTCGCCTACGACGCGAGGGCTCAACTGTTGATCACGGCGATGATCATGGCCTCCCAAGCCGACGGCCAGATCGACCCGCGTGAACAAGAAGAAATCATCTCGCAACTGCAACCACTCGATGCCACCGAAGCGGCCTTTCTGCGGCGAGAGTTCCAACGCCCTCATGACCTACACGCTTTCGCACGTTCAGTCCCCAACGGAATGGAGTACGAGGTGTACAGCGTTTCGCTGATGGCGATCGATGTCGACACCCGCGCCGAGGTCGCCTACCTCCGACAACTCGCAGAATGCCTTCGGATAAGCGGACCGGAGTGCCAATCGATCCATCGTCGCTACGGACACGGCGATCTCTTTTAAAAGTCGTTATTGAGAAGTCGAGCGATCCGGCCCGATCGCTTACTTCCAAATCTTCCAACACCGGTGTATCCGCCGGTTACGAAATTCATCCGGTACGGTTTGTTTGGAGATCTCATGAACCGTCGTCGCCGCGAGTGACTCGGTATCGAATTTGAACCGTCGGAAGTTCGTTGAGAAGAAGATGATTCCTCCCGGGCGGACCAACTTGAGGATGTCATTGAGCAGCGGCACCGCGCCTTCTTGAACGCTCCAATCCTGATCCGTTCGCTTGCTGTTGGAGAACGTGGGCGGATCGCAAACGACGAGGTCGTACACTTCCCCCGGACGATGCCGCCGAACGAATTCGCCGATATCCATAGCAGCAAATTGATGCTGCGGACCGGCGAGATTGTTGACCTGCAGGTTCTCCTGAGCCCAATCGAGATAGGTCTGCGACAAGTCCACACTCGTCGTCGACGCCGCTCCGCCCGATGCGGCATACGTCGTGAACGATCCCGTGTAGGCAAAAAGGTTCAGGAAGTGTTTTCCATCGGCTAGCTCGCGTACCATCTGCCGCGTCACCCGGTGATCGAGAAACAACCCCGTGTCGATGTAGTCGGCGAGATTGACCAGGAAGGTCAACCCGCCTTCCTGAACCGGGATCTTCCGATCGGTCTGAGCGACTTTCTCGTGCTGCGTCTTTCCCCGCTGCCGCGAACGTCGCTTCAGAAAAACATTCTCCCGAGGAACCTCGAGCGCGTCGCCGGCGGTCGCCGCCATCAGATCGAGCCAACTCGCGTGAGCAGCCGCATCACGGTCGTGCGGCCGTTCGAATTCGCTCAGGTGCAAATAGTTTTCGTAACGATCGACGACCAACGGAATTTCAGGAACGTCCCGCTCGTAAACCCGGTAACAGGTGATGTTGCGACG
>NZ_ANOH01000318.1 GCF_000346505.1 Aporhodopirellula sallentina SM41 | reverse complement strand
ATGTGTGGGCTGGGGAGTCGATGGCTAATGGCTAATGGCTAATCGCTAATAGCTAATAGCTAATAGCTAATCGCTCGCAGGTGCCTATGACATCGGTGGTCGCTTTCGAATAAAATGCGGGCATCTCCACCGGCGTCGATGCACTGCCCGCGACTGCGTGTTGCTTGGATTGATGTGTTGGGGATCGGTGCGTTGTGTGCCGTTACCTTCCAAACTTCCCACCTTTGCCTGAGTTTCATTTCATGAAATCCCTCCGTTTCGCTCAACGCGTTGCTGCTTCCCAAACACCTTCCGCCGGTCAGTCTGGTTTGGACCGTCGTCAATTGCTTCGTTTCGCCGCTCTTGGGATTGGAACCGCGGCGATGCCGGGCGTGGCTCGGGCGGCGGCGAACGAGGAGGTGCGGATGGCTCTTCTCGGCGCGGGTGGCCGTGGTGGCGAGATCGCTCGTTCGATCGACAATTGCACGAACGCGAAGTTGGTGATGGTTGCTGATCCGGACAAAGGACGTGCCGAAAAGCTGGCTGCGAAGTACGGCGCGAAAGCGGTGACCGACCTGCGAACGGCGTTGAATTCGGATGACGTGGATGCCGTTGCGATCACGACTTGCAACCACTGGCACTGTTTGGCGTCGATTTGGGCGATCGACGCGGGCAAAGATGTCTATGTCGAAAAGCCGTTGTCGCATTCCCAGTGGGAAGGTCGTCAGGTCGTGTTGGCGGCGCAGAAGTCCGGACGGATCGTGCAACTCGGAACGCAACAACGCAGCGATCCGATTCAGATGGAAGCGCGTGAGTTTCTCCACGGCGAGAAAGCTCTCGGTGAGGTCAAGTACGTGCAAGCGAACCGACTCGGTGTGCGTGGTTCGATCGGCAAACGCGACACGCCGCTGACGCCACCGGCTGGTCTCGATTACGACTTGTGGTTGGGCCCGGCGGCGGACGAACCGCTCTATCGCAACAACCTTCATTATGACTGGCACTGGGATTGGAATACCGGCAGCGGCGAGATGGGTAACTGGGGCGTTCACATCCTCGATGACATTCGCAACGTGGCGTACCAAGACACCGTGTCGACACCGAGCCGGATCGTCTGCGGCGGTGGTCGGATCGGTTGGAATGATGCCGGCGAGACGCCCAACGTTCACTTCGCGTTGTTTGAAACGGAAACGTTTCCAACTGTGATCGCGCTGAGCAATTTGCCGCCGAAACCGGGTGTCAAAGGCGTTTGGTCGACAAAGGGACAGATGTCAGTTTCTGCGCCCAATAGCGGCTACGCGGTGGTCTGCGAAGGCGGAACGTATCTGGGGCAACGTGGCGGCGGGAAAGCCCTCGACAAGGATGGCAAGACCATTCGCACGTTCCGATCGGGCAAGTCGACGGTGCCGTTGCACGTGAGTAACTTTGTCGATGCGGTGCAAAGTCGTGACGCGAGCATTCTGATGGCGCCGGTTGAGAACGGCCATCACAGTACCGGATGGTGCAACCTCGCCAACGTCGCCTTCCGTGCCGGTGGGGCGTTTGATGCGGAGCAGTTGAACCGCGCGAGCGATCTGTCTCAGTGGCGAGCGGTGTTGGATGAGATGACGGCGCCGCTGGCTGGCTTTGGTGCGAGTGTGGACGATTTGGTTTCGTGCCCGATGTTGCAACATGATCCGGCGACGGAGCGTTTTGTGGGCGAGCACGCGGAGCTGGCCAACCCGTACCTGCGTCGGGAATACCGCAGCGGGTATGAGATCAAGCCAGCCGTCTAGGTTTGGTTGTCGAGAGCTGCGCGTGGCTGGGCTCGCCAGAGCTCAGGCGGGCTTTGGTATAGAGCCGAAGTCTTGGCGACTCCGGCTACGAGGGGGAGCGTGGGAAGGAGGGCGTTGATTCCGCCGGGGCGAGCCCGGACGGAGATCGGGGGCGTTTTGTGTTGAGTTGGTAGCTGTCAGTTGTTGCTCCGCCGGGACAAGCCCGGGCGGAAGCGTGGTGGTAAGAGCCAACAGCTATGAGCTAATCGCTAATCGCTGCTGAATTCCCGATAGTCTTGGGAACTCCGGCTACGTTTTGGGAGCGCGAGGGGATCGGCGGAGCGGATCGGCCCGTGGGCTTAGGCGGCTTGCTTGGTGGGCGTTTTGGCTGGGGCGACCGACGGCTTTGTTTGGGCACGTTCGTCTTGTCGCTGCCTAGCGATCGCGGCTTCGGTGGGGTCTTCGACGCGTTCGAGTTGCTCGAGAGACGTTTCGATTTGGCTGGCGATCGCGGCGAGGTCGTCATGCTCATGGACTTGGATCGGGTCGCCGAAACGGCAGTCCAATCTTGAGAACGGGATCGGCAACTGCATCCGATCCCATGCTTTCGCGAACAGCCATCGCCGCCGAGCAACGAGCACGACCGGTAGGATGGGAATGTTGGCTTTTTGGGAGAGCATGGCTACTCCCTTTTGGACTTTCCCACGTGGGCCCTTGGGGCCGTCGACAGCGATGACGGCGGGGTGGCCTTGTTGGCAGTGGCGGATGAGTTGAGCCAACGCTGAGGCTCCTCCTTTGCTGCCCCGGCCGCTGCTGCCGCGGATCGGCACGCAGCCACAGGATTCCAACAACGGTGCGATCAGGTCACCGTCACGCGACCGCGACACCAGGGCGCCGGTGTTCGGGTCGGACAATGCCGTCGCGGCGACTTGGTGAGCGTGCAAGATCGCGTAGATGAACTGTCGATCGGAGTGGTACCGAATTTGATCGCGGCGATCATTGACGACGCGGATTCGCACGGTGCGACGGATCAGCGTGAAGAACCAACGCAGGCCGAAGAGTTCCAACCGTTTCCTGATGGAGAGCGGCTTGGCAGCACGGTTTCGAGAGGAACGCTCAGTCGGTCTGTGGTTCGGTTGGGGAGGTGAACTCGCCGAGAGAGAGGACTCGGGGACACGCTCGATGGGGTGGTTCATTCAGTGCTCGTATTGATCCCACGGGATCTCTTGGAAAAGGACACGCATGGATTTCGCGTCGTTGATTCGTTGGGTCATTGCATCGGTGAGTTGACGGTCGATCGTCGTCGTTGATCGCAGTCGAATCTTTGCGGGCGTGCGATCGGCACCGATATGTCGCGTGAGGGTGACGGCGGTTTCGACAGGCAGCATCTTGGCGGACGTCATCACCGCGTTGAGCTTCATGCGGGCGAACGGGGGAACGCCACGCGGTCGAGCGACATTCAGTCGACACGCCCAATCGACGAAACGCCCGTACTCAACGGCCAAGGCGGGCACGTCGGGGCGAATGCCAGTAACGCGGTAAACCGTGTCGGCATACGAGACACTGAATTGACCTTCGTTGGTGCGAGAAGGGACGGCGTCCATTCCGTATCGGTCTCGGTCGGTCGGATCGGTAATCTCGGCTTCAGCACGTGCGGCGAGTTGGATCAAATCTTTCGTCGGGACGCTGGTCCGGAGTTGTCGTTTCCGGTCGAGCAGAATCACCCGTGAGGCCTGCAAGTCGAAGATCGTCCACGGTTGACTTTCGTCGTTCGAAAAATCGTAGTAGGAGCCGTTTTCATACACGACGTGATGCGTGTCGACGGGGGCGGGGTGGTCACCCTGATAGATATGCGTGATCGCCATCCACGCACCCGTTGGTGTGGCGGGGGAGCGATAGCTGGCCGGACGCGCGGGCGTGAAAGGATCGCTCGATGCGATCGGATTTGGGCGAGTTGCTGGAGAATCTTGTGCGTTCAAGCACTGTCCAGGGATGGCCGCGAGCCAAATGAGAGCGACCGCCAGCGCGAGACTCATGCGAGCGACGTTGCTGCGTGAGGACCGTTTCGAAACGGTAGGCCGTCGACTTTCGTGGCGCGAAAGACGGCTCTCGAGGTTGGCAATAAGAAAGAGATTCATGACGTCACCGCGGCGTCGCAAAAGAGACCGAAAACAGGTCAATAACAAATCGCGGCGATGGTCTCTAGGTCAGAATGAAACTGCCTTCCGTCTCGTTGTCGAGAGGAAGGCAGGCGTGTTGGTCGTCGAGTGCGTTCGAGAATGCTTCAACGAGCAAAGATCAGGATCCGTTCGCCGGATCAGATCATTTCTTTGAGGCCCTTGAGTGGGCGGATCGTCAGCTTTTTGCTGGCCGGCTTCGGCGCGAGCCAAATCTCTTCGCCGTTGGCTGGGTTACGACCTTTTCGTTTGGGTTTAGCTGGAACGTCTTTGAGGACGATTTTGCAGAGTCCAGGGATTGCGAATTGGCCGGGCCCACCCTTCTTCAGCGACTTTTCGATTTCGGCTGCCAACGCGTCCAGGACGGCGGCAACGTCTTTCTTGCTCAACTCGGTTTCTTCAGCGATGTTGGCAAGGATTTGGGTCTTTGTGGGCGCTTTGGGTGGAATGGCTGCGGGCATGGGCTGCACCTGTAAATTGGATACTGAGACAGGAAAAACGAGGGAAATCAAAATCGTTTCCACTTCGTAGCGGGTGCAAGTGTTATGTCGGCACCGGAAAACCTGCAACCCTCCTGACCGACAAAAACCACGTGTTTTTACGTGTTTTCGTCGAATTGGGCCCTCGCACCCCCCGAATTAGGTCGCATCTGCGTTTGTCAAGACCTCATCCACCGCTTCGGTGAACGTTTGGACCCCTTCGGAGGTCTGCTCCGCGACACGGTCTCCGGCAGGCGAAATCACCTCCAAAGTCTCCGAAACATCGTTCATTGCGGCGTCAACGTTCGCGGTGGTGGACGTGCCGGACGACTGTGAAATCGACTCTCCGATGCCGATCGGTTCGCCCGATGGTTCGCTCGTGGAGTCATCGTCCGAATCGTCGGTCGGGGTCGTTTCGAGGGTCGCGAGTTCGGCCTGCGAAAGTGGTTCACCTTCGGGGACGAAGACGTCGTTGATGGACGATGCTGCGGCGGCAACCGCGGCCGCGGTAGTACTGGATTCCGACAGGTTCAATTCGCCGGCGCTATTTTCGAGGCTGATGAGAACCAGACGCATGTCACCGGCTTCGCCACGGGTACCGACGACGGTCGTGTCGACGACGTTGGCCGATAGGCTGCCGGCGACCGGTGTGGTGTCGGTCGATCCTGATGGGGCCGGGATCATTCCGCTCACCGTGACCGCGGTTCCGTCATCGTTGAGCTGCACGTCCATGTCCGAGACGATGTCGAGTGCGGCGGTGGAGGCCTGTGCGAAGACCGCTGAGTTTCCGGGGCTGACGGCGGCGAGCACGGCCAACCGAGGTGCCGAGCCGAACCAATCCGAGACGCTGTAGTACGCCGCTTTGACCGAACCGAGGTTGAGTTCAATGGACTCATCGCCTTCGTCCACTTCGCTTTCAATCTCGATCGTTTGGGCGTCGTCTCCGTTATGCAGGAACGGCACTGCGGGAATGTTGAGTTGGTACGATCCCGGCAGCAGGTTGGGAACACTGATGCCGTTGGCGGTCACCAACACGGAACTGTCGTTGAGTGGCAGCGTAACCGCTTGGTTCAGAACATCGGTGCCGGTCAGCGTGAATTGTGACAGGTCACCGCTGAGCAATCCGAACGTGCTGCTGCGGAATTGGATGTCGATCGCACGGAGTTCGTAGTCGGCAACGGTGACGGTCATCGTCGCCGGACCGCTCTTGAGTCCGTTTGAATCTTCGACGAAGAAGTCGAAGGTGACTTCGCCGGTGAAGTCGGCGTCGGCGGGAGTGAACAGGATGGACTGTCCGTCGCTGGAGACCGTGGCGGTGCCGCTGCTCGGGCTGGTCAGGTCGACGAAGCTGAGTGTTTCGTCTGTGTCGACGTTGTCGGGAAGGTCAGAAATCGACAGCACCGTTTGCGCGGTCGAGCCTTTCACCAAGGTGATCGATCCGCCCGAAATCGGCGGTGCGTCGTTGACGCTGGTGACGACGAAGGTCGCCGTCGCGGTCGCGAGTCCACCGCCGGTATCGCGGATGGTGTAGGTGACCGTTTCGGTTCCGTTGAAGTTGGCTGCCGGTTGGTACAACAGCGTGCTGCCGTTGTTGCCGATCGACACGGTTCCGCCGGCCGATGGCGTTCCGACGGCGGTGATCTCGAACGTTTGGTTGTCGGTGTCTCGCGTGTCGTTGGCGAGCACGTCGTAGCTGGCTTGGGCGGCGTCTTCGTTGATCGCCGGATCGCCTGACGCGGGGAACGTGTCGTCGTTCGCGGTCGGCGGGTTGTCCGTCGGGTTCACCGTGACGGTGACCGAAACGGTGTCCGTGCTCGTGCCGTCGCTGAGTGTGTATTCGAACGTGTCGGTACCGACGAACGATGCCGGCGGTGTGTAGTTGACCGACAATCCGTCGCTGGCGATGGTGACCGTGCCTCCGTTGCTCGGCGTGGTCACGCCGGTGACGGTGAGCGTTTCGCCTTCCTCGGCCGTAGACGCTTCGTTGGCGAGCACGTCGAGCGAGTTATTGCTGGAGTCGGCGTCCACGATGAACGTGTCGTCGACACCGACCGGTGGGTCGTTGGTTCCGGTGACGGTCACGGTAACCGGGACCGATTCTTGAACGCCGCCGGGGCCGGAAACTCGGTAGGTGAATTCGGCCGTTCCGACAAAGTCAGTGGCTGGGGTGAAGGTGACATCGCCGTTGTTGAGCGACACGGTTCCGCCGCTAGTCGGCTGGGTCACGCTGACCACCGAGAGCGAACCGGATCCGGACGTGACGGTGTCATTGGCGAGCACGTCGAGCACGGTCGCGCCGCTGTCTTCGACGACGGTGTAGGTGTCGGCGATCGCGGTGAACGATTGACCGATTGCGAGCGAAACGCTTCCGTAGTCGACCGCATCGGCAGGGATGTTGTTGTTGTTGAAGTACAGCAACACTTCGCGGTTGGACGCATCGGCGGGGTCGGTGACGAAGTTGACTGTTCCTGCCGCGAGGGCTTCCATTTCGATCGTCGCGATCAGGGTTTCGACTTCGTTGGTCGGAGCGGTGCTGCTGCTGACGGCCCCGATGTCATCAATCAATCCGGTGCCGATCGTACCTGATCGGGTCACGCCGAATGTGGTTTCGTAATCGATGCTCGACCCGGGGACGGCGCGGACGAGCGTGCCGTCGAAGACGATGTCGGCGTAGGCTGCGAAGATACCGCCTTGGCTGCCCCGTTCGCGTTCGTCGGTACCGTAGAAACGCAGCAGGAACGTGTCGCCGACGTCGAGCGACGTGATGACGTTACCGTTGAGGTCCGTCGCTTCGACTTTGATACCCGCGAGCGGTTCGCCGGCCACGGTGACGGAGAATGACTCAGTGCGGACGTTTCCGGCGCTGTCGGTCAACGTGACGGTAAAGTCATTGCTGCCGATATTGGCCTCGGAGGGTGTCCAATTGATCACCCCGGTGTTCGCCACGATCGTCGCGCCGGTGGGGAACGTGGACAACGCGTAGGTCACGCCGCTGCCTTCTTCGGCGCTGACCAAATCGGTCGTGTAGGCGGTGTTGGCGTTGCCGGTGGTTTTGATGTTGTTGACATCGAACGTCGGCGCGGTTGTGTCATAGAGGACCGTGATCGAGGAGGACAGCGGCCCGGCGGTTCCGTCGATCACTTGGCGGGCGGCCAACGTGTAACTGCCCTGCCCCATCGCCGACAAGTTGTTGGTTGTCACCGCGATGGTGCTGCCCGTGGCGACACCCACACCGATGACCGAGTTGTCAGAGGTATCAATAATTTGCACGGTCGCCCCGGACGTCACTCCGGTGATGTCGAAGGTCAACGATCCGATGTTGGTGACGTTGTCGGTCGAACTCGATCCCGAGTCACTCGAGGAACGCAGGTCGATCGAGGACGGTGCGAGGATGGCGGAATCGTCAAACGTGAATGTGACGACCTGAGTGTCCGACGCACTGCCGGCACCCGATGTGGCGAACACACCGACGGAGACATTCACGTCACCGGTGAAGCCGTCCGCGGCGGTGACTTCGACCAATCCGGTGGTCGGATTGACGACCGCGGTTACTTCGCTCGAACTGGTTCCGCCGATGAAGTAGCTGACCGGGTCGCCTTCAACGTCAACGCTTTCGAGTTGCAACTGCGCGACGTTTCCGTTGGCCAAGATCGGGTCGGCGATCGGCTGCAGGTACGGTTGGCTGTCGATCGGCACGCCCTGGAGACTGAGGTCTTCGGTGACGGTCACCTCGACGACTTCTTGATACTGGTTGCCGTCTTGGTCGGTGATGGTGAACGTGACGTTGGTGGTTCCGGTTGCGCCGAGTGCTTTCAACATCACGACCGAGTTTTCGGTGTCTTCAAAGATCGTGGCGTTGTTGATCGTGACCGTGTTGGTCGGCTTTTCGTTACTATCGGTGTGGTTCTGGCTGATCGCCTCGCGGACGTCTTCGCCCTCGACAAGCTGGCCGAACACCGAGTGGTTGAAGTCGAGGAACCGGGCGTCCGTTTCGGTGACGAAGAACTGCGAGTTGTTGGTATCGTCGGACGATTTGGCGAACGACAACACACCGGTTCGGTTGTGCTGCAGGTCAGGATGGAAGTCGTCGTCGAACGTGCCCAGCGACGAACCACCGGTTCCGGTACCACCGGGATCGCCGGCTTGGATCACGAAGTCACCATCGACACGGTGGAAGATGATCCCATCGTAGAAGCCACTCTCGGCGAGCGTTGCGACACGTCCCGCGGCAACAGGGGCTCGTTGTTCGAACAGTTCAAACACCATGTCGCCGTAGCCGTCCATGTCCAGCCGCAGCGATCGGTTGCCCGTAATCACTTCCGCCGTCAAGAGCGACGGGTTGGCGACAGACACAGTGACGGTGAGCGGGCCGCCTTCGGCGTCGTAACCGTCAACCGGGATATGCAGCGGCGAACCGATGGCAACCGTTTGGTCACCGATTTCGGCGAACGTCGGCCGTTCGTCAGTCGGGTTAACGAAACCGCTTGCTTGGATCAATTCCTCGATCGTCAGAATCTCTTCGTGTCGAGAGTTGTCGGGGAAAATCCAGGTCGGATACGAGGTAATCTCCAGGCTGGCGAACTGTGGGTCTTGCGACCGAGTGGCGTCAGGTAGCGTGACATCGGTGAACGGAAGATATTGGGCACCGTCTTCGAAAAGTTGTTTCTGTTGGGTGCAGGCCGGGCACCAATCGGCACCGTAGAATTCGAATCCGGTTTGGTCCAACCACTTCGCCAATTCGACCAGGTCGAGGCCCGGTTCGCCTTCGGCCTCGACATTCGACGAACCGCGGTCGGTCGAAGATGTATCGGTCGACGATTCGTCGGTGAACGCGGCAACGTTTTCCGCGGGAGCCGTCGGGTCAGTGAACAACAGTTCCACGTCACCGGCCATCATCTGACGGCCCTCGAGCGTTTCGAGCAGCAAGCGACCGCGGTCAGCCGAAATCTTGGCCTGATCACCGCGTCCGGCAGCGTCCATTGCGACCATGCGGGCGAGACGTTGGCGTAGTTTTTGAGCGAGGTTCATCAGCGAGCGTTGGTTGCGGGGAGTGGGTGGCCTGCATTGCCCGAACATTTCATCATGGTCGGTCGTGCTGTTTCGGTGACGGCGTTCGACGGAGGCAGCCGTCGATCCGTTGGCAAAATCGGAAAAGCAGGATGTATCGGAAAAGTCGACCAGGAGCGGTCGCGGTAACAAGGTTTTTCGGCACAGGCGTTGTCGCCTCGCCATTCCGGCGACTCGGCCTAATCGGCGCGGTGGCCGGAAATCCTCCACGGCGGGCTAATCCGCAGAGATTGCCAAAACGGCAACGGTCCCGACACACCTTCGGCGGAGCCAGAATTGGCCCATTAACGTCAGGAACGCGTGGTTTTGCCAATCTTTTCGAACGAACCCACCGCTGATTTCAGGACACGGACGCTAAATATGCAACGCACGACCGCTGTGCCGACCTTACCGATATTGACGTTTGGGAAACGAAATAGGTTCCCAAACGGACCTGTTTTGAGGGTGTCCACTCATGAAGATTCGCAACGACCGAGCCATCGCGTGGAGGATTAGTGAACGCGTGTGAAGTTTGGCGAAAGTGGAAGCCATTCGCCAAGGTGAGCCGCAGTGCGTGAGCACTCGGGTTTTGGGCGTTTTGGGGCTGGGGAATCGGTTGGCGTTTCGACCCGAGGCCTTACGGCCGTTCGGCTCACGTAGCTCGGTCTTTCCAAGACCGAGGCCACACAGGGT
>NZ_ANOH01000317.1 GCF_000346505.1 Aporhodopirellula sallentina SM41 | reverse complement strand
CCAACGGTCAAGCGAATGTAGAAATGGCCCTACGGCTTTGCAGGCGTACTTTCTGCGAAGTCGTTGGGCGTCTGTATAGTCACAAGGATTGTTGGCTTCGGCTTGACGGTTCAGCGTTCGGGCTTGTCTCCAGGTTGGCTTGTCTTCGGGCTTGTTTGTCTTCGGGCTTGGCGAGAGATTTTGATCATTAGGAATTCCGATGTATGACGGTGCAACCTATTTCGCTTGGCTGGTGCTGGCGATCTTATTCTTCACGGCGGTCGGATTGATCGTTTGGCTCGGTTCTCTTCCCAAGAAGATTGCTCTCAAACGCAACCATCCTCAGGTGGATGCCATCAATGCCTGTAGTTGGATCGGATTGGCGTTGGGGGGGATTGGATGGCCGGTCGCCTTTGTCTGGGCATTGGTCAATTTTCATGGTCGCCAGGTTAAACCCAACTGTGCGCCGGGTGAGCGAGATTCGCAGCAAGGAACCGATCCTCTAACGAACACGGAATCTCAGACCGTTTCTGAATCGAAACGGGTCACTGAATTGAAGCAACGGGTCGAGGAACTCGAGCAGAAACTCCAAGCCGCAACCAACCAAGGGGACCTCGCATGATTGCTGTTGTCACGATCGTGTATATCTCGCTCGCCATATTGATCTACAAAATTTTGAAAATAAAGCCGACACCCAAAAACGTGGCGGCGATGGTTGTGCTCGGTGTCTTCTTGATTGGGTCCATCGTTATCAATTGGAAGTTTTCCGCACCGACTTCCAATCAGTTAGTCGTCTCTCGGTACACCGTTCAGTTGGTTCCACAGGTCCGAGGGCCAATCACCAAGATTCACGCTGAGCCAAATGTCCCATTGAAGAAGGGCGAGAACCTGCTGCTCGAGATCCAGCCAGATATCTACCAGAACACATACGACCAAATTTCCGAGTCGCTGGCCGCAGCCAACAAGAATGTCGAGCAGTTGAACGCAGCGATCGAGGCGGCTCGTGCCGGAGTCGCGCGTGCTGTCGCGGCACAGCAAGCCGCCAAAACCGAACTGACCATTTCTGAAAAGTCCGAGTCGCGACTTCCCGGTTCCGTCAGCAAGTTGCAATTGCAGCAGTTGCGTCAACAACTCAATGCGGCGGATGCTTCTGTCGACCAATCCAACGCAACGCTTCTGCAGTCGCAGTTGGGCAAACAGGCCGCCGAAAGCACCGCCCGTAGTCTCGAGGCCCAAATGGCGAATGCCAAATTCAATCTCGATCAATGCCGAGTTTATGCACCCTCGGATGGGTTCGTGACGAATTGGATGGTTCGGGAGGGAACGATGGCGGTCCCCATGCCTTTCTCTCAACTAGGGACCTTCGTCGATACAACGCAGGTGCTTCTCGTAGCGAGTTTTCCGCAAAATTTGTTGAGCAATGTTCAACCCGGCGATGAAGCGGAGTTGACATTCAAGTCGCGTCCCGGGGAAGTTTTTTCGGGGGCGGTTGAAAACATTATCCAAGCGACCGGCGAAGGGCAGTTTGCCGTGACGGGATCGCTCCCATCGGCAGCAAGTGTTAAATCGAACGGCGTCTTTGCGGTGAAGTTTGTGATGGATGATGCAGAAGTGGCCGAACTCTTGGCCATCGGAACGTCGGGCAACGTGGTCATCTACACCGATCGTGGAAAGGCGTTTCACGTGATCAGCAAAGTCGTCATCCGGATGAATGCGTGGCTGTACTACTTGCTTCCGTTCTAACCATGGCTTCGGTGTAACGCATCAATCGTCGCTGCCTTTCATGCCGTGCGAAGGACGTTCGGTTGTCAGCGGCGGTGCGTTTGCTTTTGATCTGAGCCAGTTGATGGAAGATATTACCGGTTGGATTCGAATGATCCTTCGTTCCAACTGATGTTTGCCTGGGAAATCAAGCAACAAAATGCCGATCACCATGGTCAGAAGTCCCTGGCCGGGAAGAATGAGCATCGCGACTCCGGAGAGAAGGACGAGCACGCCGATCAAGTTCTTGACGATCAGGCCGGCCATGCGCAACAACGGATGACGATCCGCAAAAGGCGTCTTGGGACGACGTGGTTTTGCAAAATAGTCATCCGGGATACGAACGACCAAATAGGGCACCAACAGTAGGCTGCCGACGAAGATCATTCCCGAAAAGATGGCTGAGTATCGCAATGCGTCGCGATGTTCGCTCAGGAGTGTCTGGAGTTGGTCAATCAAATGCATTCAACGGTTGGCTTCATTGGCGGTTGACTTCACTGAACTGGGGCGAGTAGACGGCAGACGCGGACCAGGAACCGGAACGGGAGAGAGCGTTCGGTATACTCGGCGACCGTCGCGAGTTGGCTTTTGGCGAAGTCCGCCTCCAGCATGGTTTCCACCTCGCTCGCAAAAACCCTGTCAATCATCAACATCGAGACTTCAAAATTCAAACGCATCGAACGATTGTCGAGGTTCGCGGTGCCGATCAGGGACACGGAATCATCGATCAGCCAGACCTTCTGATGCAGAAAGCCAGGTTGGTATCGATAGATCTCGATGCCTGCCTCTTTGGCTTCCTCGAGATACGAAATTCCCGAGAGATAGACGTGCAGATGGTCGGGATTCTGTGGGATCAGGATGCGAACATCAACACCGCGAAGCGCCGCCAATTGCAACGCTGACATGAGTTGTTCGTCGGGAATGAAGTAGGGACTGACGATCCATAATCGGTCTTTGGCCGAATTGATTGCGTGCAAGAAAAAGAGCGTGCCGGTTTCGAGAGTGTCCGCCGGGCCGGTGGGGAGACATGCGGCGACCACCTCTCCTCCCTCCTCTCTCTTGGGCTCCCAGTTGAGATCGGGCAGCGACCCTGTTGCCCAATTCCAATCTTCCGCGAAAGGTGTTTGGACGCACAGCACCACGGGGCCGCGAAGTTCCACATGTGTGTCTCGCCATGGCGTTAGCGTCGGGTGTTTGCCGAGATATTCGTCGCCAACGTTGTGGCCTCCGACGAAAGCGACTTCGCCATCAATGACAACGATTTTCCGGTGGTTGCGAAAGTTGAGGCGAAAACGATTTCCTTTGCCCTGGGTCGTATTGAAAGGATAGATTTCGACGCCGCCGTCACGGAGTTCATTGATGTATTCCGCTGACAGGTCTTTGCTGCCCAATTCATCGTAGAGCACCAACACCTGGACGCCCTGCGCGGCTTTCTTCAGGAAAGCTTCTTTGCATCTCTGTCCCAGTTCGTCGTCACGTAGGATGTAGAATTGAAAGAGCACGTAGCTCTTGGCTTGATCGATATTGTCCAGAATCGCATCAAAAGTCGCCTGCCCATCGATCAACAGTTTGGCGGTGTTGCCGGTCGTGATGGGAAGTTGAGTGAGTTTGTTCAGGAGACGTGATTCGCTCTCTTCGAAACCGGATTGAGGCACCAGCAGCAGGTTGTCCTCCTCGAGTTCTCGCCGAGTTCGAATTGCCATTTCACTGTTGGCGAGGTGTTCACTCCGTCGCAGCAAATCGTATCCGTCGAACTTCGATTGCCCGAGTCCCCAGTAAGCGGGTACTGCAACGTATGGCAGCGTGTTGAGGCTGACCGCCCAGGCTACCGCACCTTGAGACGTGCGCGTTGACATGACCGCTTGAATCGAAGTCAACGCACCCAGGATGTGCATGACCACGACAAACAAGATCCAAAATCGTCTTCGCTTCGATCTTGGTTGGGCCGGAGTGTTCGGCTCATCCGAAGAGCCGGAGAGTGCTTTGCGACGTTTGAACATGAATTCAGTGACTCTTCAGGTAGGGCGATGTGCTGGTGCCGTTACAATCAAGCATGTTGACGTGTTCGCATGCAGATGGTGCCATCAACTGTTGGGGGATTTCAAACGCAGAGGCACCAGAGGGCGCAGAGATTTGAACTGAAGGTCGTTCATGCCATCCACGCTCTACGCTATCCGCACGCGTCCTTGGTACTAATGGATGCCGGTGCGTCGATTGCGTTTGGCGTACCAGTTGGCGTATCCAAAGAGCCAGTGCTGCATGCCGTTTGCGAGGTTTTGTGTTGAGGGTACGAAGTAGAAAGTGAATGTGGATGGGCTTCCAGTGTGGCACTCGACTAAAAAATCGCCAATCCCGATTCCTACGTCTGACCCCAGCGAAGCTCTGGACCCAGCGAAGCTTCCCACGCGATTTGCGAGATCGGGTAGCGAAGGTTCCGTCGCTCAGCAATTCCTTCGGGGAAGTTCCGGAATCAAATCGGGATCTAGATGTTCCCGGATTTCTTAATTGCGAGAACCAAGCGAACACCGAGGTACATGGCCGCAGCACATCCGATGATTCCCGCGACAGAGGTTTCGTAGATGAGAGGTTTCACCTTGTTGCTGAGCAGGGAAGTCGAACCGACAAACAGAGCCGATGTGAGAAGCCCAAGCACGAGTCGATTGACAATCGAATCCAGCCGGCGGTGTTCCAAGTGCACGTCAAAACTGCCACGCCGGATCCGATTCAGTACGTCCGAAACGTCGTTCGGGAACGACTCAGCCAACCGGCTCCAATCGCGATGAGAGCGTTGTAGGTTACGCCACATTCTTTGCGGTGAGAGGCGTCGTTTGATCGCGTCGAGTCGATAGGGTTCGAGCAGCTCGACAATGTTAAACGTCGGATTGAGTTGCTGCGCGGTTCCTTCCAGCATTACCAGCATCTTGATAAGGAGACTCACTCGCGATGGAAGTAGAATGTGGTGCGAGCGAACAATCTCAGTCATCCCCGTGAGGGCACCACTGAGATCAAATTGGTCAATGGACAGAGACCCATAGTCGTCGATGAATTCGACGAGGTCCGAACGTAGACGTGATCGATCGAAGTCGGTGGGGAGTTCTCCGAGTTGCACCACGGAGTCGAGCAATTGGTCGGTGTCTTTGTTGATCGCGGCGATCAGAAGATCCTCAATCATTTCGCGAAGATCTTCATCGACGCGGCCGACCATCCCACAATCCAGCACGCCGATCACTGCGTTCTGCAGCACCATCAAGTTGCCCGGATGCGGATCCGCGTGATAAAAGCCGTCGCGGAACACCATCTTCAAGAACATGTCGGCGCCGCGTCGAGCGATGTCGGTCAGATCGAAACCGGATGCATCCAATTGGTCGCGAGATGACACGCTGATGCCTTCGAGGGCATCCATTGTCAGCACACGCTTGGTGCAAAGATCGGGATGAGGAGCGGGGAAGTAGACTCCCTCATCGCTGCTGAAGTTGGCGGCAAAGCGTTTGAGATTTTGCTGTTCTCGTGTGAAATCCAATTCATGCAGCAGCGTTTCACGAAACTCTTGCGCCGTTGCAACGGGGCTGAACTGGGCCGCGTCGGTCGAATAGGTTTCGGCGAGTTTGGCGAGCTCGATCAAGATTTCGAGATCGTTTTGGACCCGATATTCAATGTCTTGATGTTGAACCTTGACGACAACTCGCGTTCCATCGTTCAAAACGGCCCGGTGAACTTGACCGATCGACGCGGAAGCCAACGCATGTGATTCGAAACTGCGGAACAGATCCTCCGGAAGCTTGCCGAGTTCGGATTCGATGAGTTCGAGTACTTGCTCGGGCGAATCAGGTGGCGTGCTGGATTGGAGTTCCGCGAGTTCGTGCGCCAACTCGGGACCGACTAGGTCGGCACGCGTGCTCAGTATTTGACCGAGTTTGATGAACGTCGTACCGAGTTCCGTAAGGGCCATGCGTACTCGAACGGCTTCGGGAAGCTCCGCGATTTGCTGTCCATCGTTGCTGCGTAGCTGACGCTGAACCCAATCGGCTTTGACGTTGCATAGCCACGGTGCGAGGCCATACTTCAACACCACGGCGACTACTTCGTGAAAACGTCCCGCGTTTCGAACGAGTTTCGGTAGATCGGATACTGCCACGTTGGTTTACCTCTCGATGTTGCACGGTTTCGTTGGTGTTGTCCGGGTGGCTTATCAATGGCGCTGCCTGATCCGTACCCGATTGCTTGGGTGTACACCCAACGAAGACGGCCTTCGTAGGTATTTCTATTCACCAATTGATTTTCGAACCCGTTGGAAACCTGCCTTCAATTCATCGGCAACGAGGCCGAGCGCTGCAAGAACATTTCCGGCGCTTTCTTCCACCGCATCTTTCACCGGCTCGTACTGGTCGTTGAGTTCGTCGACCTTCCCGGAGATGCGTTCGTAATCGTCTTTGGCGTCCATGCTTGCCAAGTGAATCTTGAGCTGAAGTTCGTCGCGTTCTGTCTTCAGCTTTGAAATGATTTCATCCAACGCGGTGCTTTGGTCTGACACGGTCCTCACCCTTCATTAAGTTGCAAGCGAAACGTTTTCGAACTGCTGCAAGCAAATCCGACGATTGAGGAACCGTTGTACCACAGAGGGATCATGCGTTCGCGGCGCAAAATCCTAATCGAGCTCGAACTCCTCCCGATTGATTCAATTTGTCGCATGAGGCGGCGCGCTTATCGGCGAATCGCTTCGACAATGTGTGGGAGAGTGAGTGTTTTCTGCATGACGATCTTCATGCCAGTGTTCGCATGTGGATCTGCCGTAGCTGTTGATTGCCCACCAGTTGTTTTCTGTCCCGGAAAGATTTCAAGCGATTAGCCCCAGGTCGCGTCAGGGCACCTGGGTACATCCTTCAGCGGAAAGAAACTTGTGAGGAATCAATCGCTAGTACTTCATGTCAACTTGATTTTGGGGTAGTGGACGAGGCGACGAGTCCTTGATGCGCTCGTCACGCAAGGGGATTCCTCGCGTCATCCACTACCATTCCTCCCGACAGCCACGTTGCAGCGGAATACTAGTCGGCAGGCTCTCGGTTGACAGCGTGTTCGATCGTGCCAACGGTTGGTTGTTCCTTCCTATAGGAGTCAGCCCAGTGGGAGCAAGCTCAGGCTAAGCGTTGTTCTATCGAAGTTCGGGCAATCCGGCGAACTGAAGCAACGTTTGCGTATCGAGAGAGTCGAGCGAGTTTGCGAGCGAATTTTTGCTTTCCGATTTGGTCTTTTCCACGGTCGCGTTGGTATCCGATGAGAAATCGACGTCTGCGTCTGGCACAGGGGCGGGAGGGGCAGCCAGTTCCGACTGTTCGTTTTCAACGACCGGGGCCGGTGGGGTCGGCGATGTGGTTGGGGCAGCGGATGATGTCGTGGTGGTTGCGCTAGGGACGCTTGGCGACTGAATCAGCACACGGTTGGGCGTGGTGGTTGTTGCTGGTGATTGGTTGGGAGAGTGGTGAGTTGCACCCGGGTAACCGTAACTGTGAGCGTTTCCGTAGACCGGGGTGCCGTAATGGGAAACAGGACCGTAGCTCGGGGCGTGGCTGTAACCGGTCGTGTGGCTGTAGGTGTGGCTGGGGGAGTAATAGCCTTGGCTGCCTCCGCACGCGAAAACGGTTGATGCACTGGTCAAGAGGAGGGTGGCGGTCAGGGCGGCGAGTTTCGTCTTCATCGTTCGGGCCTTCTCGTATTGCGGTTGAATTGGCGGGCGGTTTGGTGCGGGCGATTGTCTTTGCTCGTTGAGAGGTTTGACTCTGAGAGGCTTCGCTCCGCTTCTAAACACTCAATGCAGATGGCTACCGAGGAGCGGACAAATCAATTCTGGAAATACTTTTCAATATGCGTTTTGCTGGAAAACCTCGTCTTGTGCGGACGATCTGCACCTGAAATCGGCCCGGTTGGTCGCCTGAGGCGGTGAATCAGCCTCGATTGTCAGGTCGCGTTTGGGCGAATAACCTATCCGCCTCATTGAAATCGCACCTTCCAACCCCGTTCTTCCCAATGAAAATTCTCGTCACCGGCGGTGCCGGTTACATCGGCAGTCATACCGTGCTCGAACTGCTCAACGAAGGTCATGAGGTCATCGTTGTCGATAATTTGGACAACAGCAGTAAAGAGTCGCTCCGCCGCGTTGAAGAACTGACCGGGAAGAAGGTCGAATTCCACAAAGTGGACCTGCTCGATTTCGACGCTCTCGACAAGGTTTTCAGCGGCCGTGGAGTCGATTCCGTCATCCATTTCGCCGGTTTGAAGGCAGTCGGCGAGTCAGTGCAAATCCCGCTGCGTTACTACCATAACAACATCACCGGCAGTTTGAATCTCTGCGAGGTGATGATCAAACACGACGTCAAGAATCTCGTCTTCAGTTCCTCGGCGACGGTCTACGGCGATCCGCACACGGTTCCGATCACCGAAGACTTCCCGCTCTCGGCGACCAACCCGTACGGTCGAACCAAGTTGATGCTCGAGGAGATCTTCCGTGATCTTTCGGTCAGCGACAACAGTTGGAACATCGCTCTGTTGCGATACTTCAACCCGGTCGGTGCCCACAGTAGCGGGCGAATCGGAGAAGACCCGAGTGGCATTCCAAACAACTTAATGCCGTTCGTTGCGCAAGTTGCGGTCGGACGCCGGCCAGAGCTATCCGTGTTCGGCAATGACTATCCGACTCCCGACGGCACTGGTGTGCGAGACTATATCCATGTCGTTGATCTCGCCGTCGGGCACGTCCGGGCAGTCGACAAACTGACCAGCAATCCTGGCGTGGTTACCTACAACTTGGGAACAGGCAACGGTTGTAGTGTGTTGGAAATGGTCGCCTCGTTTGAAAAAGCGAGTGGAAAGAAGGTGCCGATCAAAATCGTCGATCGACGTCCCGGCGACGTTGCGTCATGTTACGCCGATCCCACCTTTGCGGAAAAGGAGCTCGGTTGGAAGGCCACTCGCACGGTGGACGACATGTGTGCCGACACGTGGCGTTGGCAGTCGCAGAACCCGTCTGGTTTCGGTAGCAAAGACTCTTAAAGTTCGAGAACCCTGAGGGTACCACCATGGACGAATTTTTAATGGCCGCGTTGCAAGAGGCGAGAGCCGGCCTGCGGGAAAATGGCATTCCGATCGGATCGGTATTGGTGGTCGATGGCGAGATCATCGCCCGCGGGCACAACCGCCGCATCCAAAACGGCAGTGCGATTCTGCACGCGGAGATGGATTGCCTCGAGCGAGCCGGGCGTTTGACGGCGGCGGAGTATTCCCGGTCGGTTCTGTATTCGACGTTGTCACCGTGTGACATGTGCAGCGGAGCGGCCCTGCTCTACAAAATTCCCAGGATCGTTGTCGGAGAAAACCAAACGTTCCAAGGCCCCGAAGCGTACGTGCGAAGTCGGGGTGTCAAGCTCGACATCGTGAACGATCCAGCGTGCATCGAGTTGATGGAGCATTTCATCGCGACCCATCCGACGCTGTGGAACGAAGACATCGGTTTGCCGACGGATTACTGATACTAGGTTGTCTTCGTTCGGGACCCTATTTCATTTGCGTTTGTGGATCGCCTTTGAACATCACCGCACTTTTCACACGCGGGCAGCAGAGAGTGACGCACACCACCACACTTTTCGCACGTTTCGAAAAGTGATGTCTCGCAGCACGGGCATGTGTACGGGTGGTCGAAACTCGCGACGGGTCCGTCGACGGGAATCGGCGTGTGTTTCTTCAGGCTACGCCGGGTCCATGACGCGAATTTCAAGGGGCCACGTTGGATCGGGTAATCACAAATCGGGCAGAAGAAATGGCTGTACGCTTCGCGATACTGACGCAGCAACCAATCGCGACTCGGTTTCGCGACGAGTCGCAGCAATCGAACCAGCACACCCGTCGCGATCGCCAGCGAGAGGACGATTAGGATGTATTTGAAGTAAATCGCAGGAAAGTGTTCGTGCATCACGAGCAAAACTCGCATCGCGACCGCACCGCTGATCGCATAGACCAGCATCGCGTAGGTTCCCCCTGCCTGACGAACGAAAACCCATCCGCAGACCATTAGCAACGGTATCAGAATCCCGAGTTTGTATGCCGCCAGTCGCCATTGATGCTGTGCGTAGCGACGCTGATACTCTGTCTCGATCGGTTCGCTGGCGACCTCGATTGCGGACTCGTTTACTCTTTGTTTCGCCTGAACGTCATTGCGGTCTTCGTTGAGTTGAGAGAGTTCAGCGTTGAGGGCCTGCGCGTTTTTCTGATGGGCTAAAAATGTTTCCAAACTATCCGTCAACGCATCTTGTTGGTCTTCGCTGAGCGACGTTTTGTTTTGGTCCGCGTTACGTTTGAGTTGCAACAGTTGGTTGATCGTCTGCTGAGAATCGGAAGTCGTTTGGCTGGTCAGACGCCGACGTTCTTCGACCATTTTGATTTGCTGTTTGAGATCCTCGAGTTGCCCTGTCAGTACTCTTCGCTCCTCCTGCAGTTCCTGCGGCAACTTCTCTTCGAGCATCTGGGTGTAGTTGGGCCCTTGGACACGATCAATGTCGCTGATGATGTAACCGAGCAACCAGAACGAAAGGATTCCGACCGCGATGCTGAAGCCGAGGACCATCAAGCGGAGTATGAACGAACTACGTTGCTTCTGAGATTTCATCGGATGGCCTGGAGGAAACGGTTGGTTGTGCGATCACAACTTAGGAGTGCCCGTTTGTTTGGAAACACTGCGCGGGAAATTACGTTCGTTCGGCACATCTCGTTGAAGGCCCACTCGTACCTCGAAGAGGTTAAAGCGATTAGCCGGTGGTAAGCGTAGCGTCACCACCGGAAAGCATGAGAAATCACTTCCCCCCTCCCGCCAATCCGCCGAAGGCGGATTGGCGGGAGGGGAAAGGGCGGGTTTCGTCCTACACTCCCCAGGTATGCTTCGCGACCAGGGGCTAATGGCTGAAATCCCTTCGGGATAGTGACAAAAATGGTGCGTTGACCGAGAAGTGTCGTTCGTTCCATTTTTAGAATCAAGGACTCGCTCGCAGCGAAAGAGATCACGGGATGGGGAACTTCGGAATGGGATCCGTGTTCGGATTTATCAGTTTGTGGATCAGGAATGCATGAACATCTTCGTAGCGGGCGCTCGGGTTTCCGTTCCACGTGACTCGGCATTCGACTCCGATGTAATCCATTACCTGTTTGAGTTTGATCCCCAAGAGCGCGTGATGCACCCACAATCCGGGGCTCGAATCGACATCGACCGGGATGTTTCCGCGACTGTAGACCATGAACACGGGAGGATCGTCCTTGGACAGATGGCTGATCGGCGATGCGTCGACCATTAGTTTCTGAACACGCTCGGTCTCGAGTTCTGCATCGTGTTCGATCCCATAGAACGCGTAGAGCGCCGGATGCGGAGGAAGATCAGGAACACCAAACCAGTCACGGAACGTTCGCATGTCATAGGTCGATTGCCCGCCGATGGTTCCGGCGGCAACGATCCGGGTTGATTGCCGAGCGATCGGGTCATCGCTGTCCGAATCAGCGAGGTCATCATGGAACGCCAGCCACAGTGAGATTCCCGCACCGGCCGACCCGCCGTAGCACGCGATTCGATCCGGGTTTATGTTCCATTGATCTGCGCGCGAACGAATCGTTTGCAAACATCTCGCAGCATCATGCATCATGATCGGATACGGACCGACGTCGCTGAGCCGGTAGTTGATCGATGCGAATGAGATGCCTTGGTCGAGGTATTGTTCGATCGGTTGGTTCCCTGCCGACTTGTCGCCTCCGCGAAAACCACCGCCGTGAATGTAGATCACCAGTGGTGACGGTTTGTCGTCGTTCGGCGTCGCCAGCCAGAGGTCGAATCTTTGTTTCTCATGATCACCATAGGCGACATCCGCATGCGTCGGTCGCGGCCGAACGGATGCGACCCGTTTCTTGTTGGTCTCTATGCGTTCAGCGCGTTTTCGTTGAGATTCTGCGAACGCGTCCAATTCCGTCTGAGTGACGGTTCCATCCTTGTCGGTGTCAAACAGTTCGAACCGGTCGCGGAAACGTTCAGGGAACTCCATGCGAGTGAGCGACCCGTCCGAATTATGATCCCAGCGACGGATGTGCGATTCGCTTTGTTGTGCAGCCACCGGGATGGTGATCACAATACCGATCATCGCGAAAATGCGAACGAGAAATGCACGACCCATGACGGTTTCCTCTGAGCAGATCTAACCGTATTGAGGAACGCGAGGAAATTCAGCCGAGTTCCGCACGCGCATGCGACGACCGCCTCGCATCCCAACACGGGGTGTAGAACCCGATATTGTAACGCCTTCGGTGGCGGTTCGCCCGAGCCGACCTTCCGCAGAATGTTTGCCACGAGAATCGGTCGGATGACGAAGGCTCTGCGACGCACCTCCGAGGAGGGGCGAATGTCGGAGTTTCGCTGCACGCGATCCAACCTACCGTTGGCAATGTCGGTTCGCGGTCGCCGTCAATCTCGGAAGGAACGAACCCATCGCGAGTTGGTTTTGAGGATGTCCCTGACGACGCTTTTGGTTTCCTCGGGATCTGGCGGATCGTGTTCGAGTTCATGCTCGAGCGTTTCGAGTTTCTTGCGAATGAGGTAACCCTGCATCCGCTGATACGGTCGTAGTTCGCCGGAGCGGATGAACGTGCCTACTTCCAAACGGCGACTCCAATCTTCCCAAACCGGCAGCCAGAACAACGCGTGGTCAACCTGTCCGCTATTTGCCGCCGACAAGCATTCCGCACGCGCCATACCGATTTCGTCCAAGCACTCTCTTGGTGACGGATAGTAGGCATAGCAGGCCACGACACTGATGGCGATTAAGCCACCGAGCATTGTGGCGCCGATGACTCCCGGTGGTACGATCACATCGAAACCGCGGT
>NZ_ANOH01000316.1 GCF_000346505.1 Aporhodopirellula sallentina SM41 | reverse complement strand
AGAGCCTATCCGGAAACTGGTGTTTGCTGAAATGCCGATAATCGCCAGACTCTGTGCTCCTCGAAGCAACGGAGTGTGCGATGACCAGCGGCGAACGAAAACGGTATCCCAGCGACTTGACCGACCAGCAGTGGGAGATCATCAGCGAGCTGATTCCACGGCCCCGCAAGAGTCGCAAAGGCGGTCGGCCTCGAAGCGTCGACATGCGTGAAGTGCTCAACACGATTTTCTATCAATGCCGAAGCGGATGTCAGTGGGACATGATTCCCCATGATCTACTTCCCAAAAGTACGGTGTACGACTACTTCGCCAAGTGGCGTGATGATGGGACGCTTCGAAAGATCAATGATCGCCTCGTCGGAGCAGTCCGAATGCTCGAAGCACCGAGCGAAGAAATGGAGCCGAGCGCCGGTAGCATCGATAGCCAAAGCGTCAAAACGAGCGAACGAAGTGGAAGTCGCGGATACGACGGTGGTAAGAAAATAACGGGCAGAAAGCGAAACATTGCGGTCGACACGCTCGGGTTGCTGCTCGCGGTCACGGTGACCGTCGCTTCGGTGGACGATGCCTATGCGGCGCGACCAGTCATGAAGCAGCTTTCGCAATCGAGGCAACCACGCTTGCAAGTCATTTGGGCCGATTCGAAGTACCACAATCACGCGTTGAATTCCTGGCTTGGCCGTCAAACGAACCTGACTTGGAAGCTGGAAGTCGTTCGGCGTCCCAAGGGCGCCAAGGGATTCGTGTTGCTTCCGAAGCGTTGGGTCGTCGAACGAACTTTCAGTTGGCTTGGACGTTGGCGGCGACTCAGCCGTGATTACGAACATAAGACGGAATCAAGTGAGGCTATGGTACAAGTTGCATCGATCGGTCGAATGCTCAGGCGACTCGCACCCACTGGCGACCAACCTCCGTTCAAATATGGATTTACGACTTGAATGGGTTACCGGATAGGTT
>NZ_ANOH01000315.1 GCF_000346505.1 Aporhodopirellula sallentina SM41 | reverse complement strand
TCAGACGCCGGTTGTTGCGGGAGTTGATCACCACGAAACGCACGAATGCCACGAAAGCTGGTCGCCGTCCCTCTTTTCGTGTATTTCGTGGTCCGCATCCGTGTCTGGGATTCTGCGAGATTATTTCATGAGAAAATGTTGCAAAGGGTGGCCCTTGGTGCTGGTGGATCTCGCATGGTGCTCTGGTGTGATCCGAAACGGGCTACAATAGAACTCCATGGCTAGCGAAGTAACACAGATTCTCAGTGCGATTGACCAGGGCGACCGTCAGGCGGCGGGCCAATTGCTGCCGCTGGTTTATGACGAGCTACGGCGACTCGCGTCACAAAAGATGACGCGGGAACCGGCAGGGCATACGATCCAGCCGACTGCATTGGTTCACGAAGCTTTTCTGCGGTTGGTCGGCAGCGAAGACCTGCCGAGCTGGGACAGCCGCGGGCACTTCTTTGCTGCGGCGGCGGAATCGATGCGGCGGATTTTGATCGAAGCGGCACGTCGCCGGAAAACCGAAAAACGTGGCGGCGATCGTCAGCGAATCGACTTGTCGTCCGAAGATGTCGTAGAACACCCCGAAGACTCCGAAACCCTGCTCGCTCTCGACGAAGCGTTGCAAAAACTCGAGAGCGAGGACCAGGAATTGGCGCGGCTCGTCGAACTGCGTTACTTCACCGGCCTGACGATCGACCAAACAGCGGAACTGCTCTGCGTCTCTCCGCGAACAGTCAAACGCAACTGGGCGTACGCACGCGCCTGGCTCCGCCGCGAGATGGAAGGAGACGGGCCGGCCTGAGTTGCCGCGTCGTATCATGGCAAATGCGAGCGAACGTTCCATCTTCGTCGACGCGATCGATTTCGAAGACCCGCACAAACGCAAAGCGTTTCTTGACGAGGCGTGTGGCGACGATGTCGAACTGCGGGCGGGCGTCGAAGCGTTGCTCCGTGCTCACGACGCGCCCGAGAACGCGTTGGACAAACCACCGATCGATGCCTCACCTGGCTTGACTTCTCAAACGATCGGCTCTCTGATCGGGCCGTATCGGCTGATGGAACAAATCGGCGAAGGCGGCTTTGGGCTGGTTTACGTCGCCCAGCAAGAACGCCCGGTGCAACGAAAGGTTGCTCTGAAGATCGTCAAACCGGGAACGGGTACCAAGGAAGTCTTGGCGAGGTTCGATGCCGAACGCCAAGCCGTTGCGATGATGGACCATCCCAACATCGCCAAAGTCTTTGACGCGGGAGTCACCGAAGACGGACGACCTTACTTTGTCATGGAACTCGTCCGGGGAGTGCCTATCACCGAGTTCGCCGACGCGCACCAACTATCGATCCGAGAACGCCTGTCCCTTTTTACCGACGTTTGCTCGGCGGTACACCACGCTCATCAGAAAGGAGTGATCCATCGTGACATCAAACCGTCCAACGTGATGGTGACCCTGCACGATGACCGCCCGGTAGTGAAAGTGATCGATTTCGGGATCGCGAAGGCGATCGGTCAATCACTCACCGACCAAACCATTTACACGCGGTTCTTCTCAATGATGGGCACACCGCTGTACATGAGCCCCGAACAAGCCGAGATGAGCGGATTGGATGTCGATACCCGCAGCGACATCTACTCCCTCGGCGTCCTGCTGTACGAGTTGTTAGCCGGCGATACGCCTTTCGATCGCGAGCGTCTCGACTCGGCGGGGCTCGATGAAATGCGGCGGATCATTCGCGAGGAAGATCCGCCACGGCCGAGCCAACGCATGACGACCATCAACGACCATGCGACCACCGTTTCGACGGCGAGGCGGGTCGATCCCAAACGGCTTTGCTCGAGCCTTCGCGGCGACCTGGACTGGATCGTGATGAAGGCACTCGAGAAGGATCGCAACCGCCGCTACGATTCGGCGGCGGAGATGGCCAGCGACATCCACCGGCATCTTTCCGAGCAACCGATCCAAGCCCGACCACCAACGCTGGTCTATCAGCTCCGAAAATTCACGCGGCGGCACCGGGTTGCGATCGCGACGTTTTCAATGGTTGCATTCGCGATGATCATCGGAACCGCAGTCAGCATTTGGCAGATGCGGGTGGCCTATCACGAGCGAGACTTAAAGGAGATCGCACTCCGCGAGGCCAACCAAGCCAAACGGGACGTTGAACAATTCGCTCTCGTCGTGGCAACCGCCAATTCACTCGTCGCCAACGCTCAAACGCATACCGGGGCGGGACGTTGGAAGGCGGCGCGGGAAAACTTTGACGCAGCGATCCAGCAGCAACCTAGTTACGACTTACCATGGGTGAGCCGGGCGCAGTTCTACACGCGGCTGAACCTTTGGAACGAAGCCGCCGCCGACTATGAGTACGCGATGTCGCTCGGTTCGCCCACCGACACTCCGCAGTGGTGGGGCGTCGTCGCCCTGTTCGACTGGACCGGAAAAGAACAGGCGGCTCGCGAGTTGTGCCAACAACTCGACGCCCGGATCGAGAAGGACGAACCGATTCAGCAGTGGGAGTTCGTTCGCAACTGCCTGACCTGCCCGACCGGCATCAGCGACGAGTCATTCGGTAAGCTCGCCCGATGGACACGAAAAGAACTCGACGCACCTCGAATCTTGCCGGACGCGCGAGGCAACCGCCCGCCGGACTTTCCGCCCGCAGGGTCACCGTGGGCAGTTCAGAAAAAACCGAACAACGATCCGCAGCCGCTTGATTGGGCAGATTTTCGAATGGAGCCGCCCGGGTCCCCGTCACCTCACGATGCGTACTTGGATTCGCCGTTGCCGTATCGGCCCCCTTACCGCCCGAAACCGGGGCCACGCGATCACCCACGACGACCGCCGGCCCCAGGTTCGGTGAATACCGGGCGTCAGCGTCCACCGGAGTCGCCTCACGAATTGCCGCTGAACGTCCAGCAATACACCGCCGGGATTGCTCACCTGCGCGCCGGGAAATCTGACGAGGCCATCGACCTGCTCAAGACGGCCCAGCGTGATCGGTCATGGCCGGCGAGTTGGTTGGTCGACGCCCCGTTGGCCATCGCCTACCAACAACGCGGTCAAACCCAGCAAGCCGTCGAAACGTTGCAACGATCGCGTGAGTCTCTCGCGGAAGTCACCGAGATGCTCAACAAAGTAAACACGATCGACGACAAGCCGCCATGGTTTGACTTCGTCGAGTACCTGATTTTCTACCGCGAGGCGTGCGAGAAAATCGAAGGAGCACCGCCGAGCGATTTGCCGTCGTTCGAAGAAGCACATCAGCGAACGTGGGCGAGTCTCTGGTAGACGTTCGGCTGAAATCTCAGCATGCCTCTCCGCTGGCGTCTCAGAAAACCGCATGTCGTTGGTGGACGCCTGCCTCGCTGCGTCGAGACGTCGCGTCCTGCGGGACTGGTGAATCGACGTGATGTGCGGGTAAACTCCTGCAGCCGACCGCTGCAGATGCCGGTGCCGCTGCGCCGCCCGACTCCTTCGACCTTCAAATCAACACCATGAGTATCATTGCCGTCCCTTTTGGCGAGACGTCCGACGGGGCTCCGGTGACCAAAGTCACGCTGACCAACAAATCAGGCAATCACGTCAGCGTGATGAACTGGGGCGCGTCGCTGTTGGAGGTGGTCGTGCCGGATCGGTCCGGCAAACGTGAGAACATCAACTTCGTTTTCGAATCGCTCGAAGGTTACCTGGGGAAGCACTCCGGTTTCGGCAGCACGATCGGTCGTTTTTGCAATCGGATCGGACTGGGCCAATTCACCATCGACGGGGTCAAACATCAAGTTACCGTCAACAAGGGCAAGCATTGCCTGCACGGGGGAGCGGTCAACTTTTCGCATCATAATTGGTCTACCGAATTGATCCCGGCCGATGAGGCTCGTGGCGAAACCGAAGACCGTGTTCGCTACACCCTGGTCAGCCCTGATGGCGACGAAGGGTTCCCCGGTGAATTGACCGTGACGGCGGAATACGGTTGGAACGATGCGAATGAGTTGACGCTGGAGTACCGGGCCACCACGACGGCGCCCACTCCCGTCAATTTGACCAATCACAGTTACTGGAATCTCGGCGGCGTCGATTCCGGCATCGCACTGAATCACGAGGCAATGATTCACAGCAGCAAACTGCTGGACACCGACGAGGATCAAATCCCAACCGGCGACATCCTGGACGTCGACAACACGCCGTTTGACTTTCGCAAACCCATGCCGTTTGCCAGACACATCGAATCCTTGCCCGCGACAAAAGGCTACGACCACTGCTACGTCATCGACGGCGAAACCGGGACACTACGCCCCGCGGCTCGCGTGACCGATCCGGTGTCGGGCCGCGTCATGGAACTGGAAACGACTTTCCCCGGCATGCAACTGTATACAGCCAATAATCTCAAAGGCGATGCCTCGAGTGCCGGGTATCCTCCGCACACGTCGTTCTGTCTCGAGACGCAATATTACCCCGATGCGCCCAACCACGCGAACTTTCCCTCGACGGTACTGCGTCCAGGCGAGAGTTTTCACGAAAAAACCGTCCATCGCTTCATTTCATAGGCTCACACGGGCGCGCTGAATATCGTAAAACATGCGTCAACGCATGGCGTCGCTCCCGAGCAACCATGCCCCATCCCCGCCATCTGATTAGTCCGCCATGAATATTCTCGAAGTTGTACTGTTTCTCGGATCCGTGATCGGCGTGATCGCGCTGGGCATCTGGATGGCGTCCGAACCAGATGACGGCGACCCGACAAACGACGCATCGGATTACTTTCTCGCCGGCCGTGGGCTGACGTGGTGGTTGGTCGGATTCTCGTTGATCGCCGCTAACATTTCGACCGAACAATTCGTCGGGATGTCGGGATCGGCGGCAAACTGGTTGGGGATGGCGATCGCCTCCTACGAATGGATGGCGGCGGTCACGTTGGTAGTGGTCGGCTTCCTGTTCCTGCCGCGGTTCCTCAAGGCAGGCTTGTTCACGATTCCTGAATTCTTGGAATACCGTTTCGGACCGATCGCCCGTTTGGTGATGGCCATCCCGGCCGTGGTGACGTTGGTGTTCGTCGCAACGTCATCGGTGATCTTTTCCGGTGCGAAGTTTATCTCCGAGTACTACAACACGGTTCCGGTCCTGAACAATTTGACCGCGATGTGTTGGTTGATCGCGTTGTTTGCGGCGGCATACGTTTTCGTCGGCGGACTCAAAGCCTGTGCGTGGACCGATTTGGTCTGGGGTTCAGCGTTGATCGTGGGCGGCATTGTGGTGATGACGATGGCGTTCATTCAGTTGTCGGATCGCCCGGCCGAAGAGTTGATCGAAACGAAAGTCGCTAACTCCGACGCGACCGTTGCTGATTTAGAAGAAGCCGGGTTCTGGAGAAGGTTTATTTTGCTCAACGACGGCGTCGACAATGAAGCGGTCGCGGTCAACGGCCCCAACGGCAGCGGCGGAAAAACCCACATGGTCCGGCCCAAGGAAGACCCCCGAGTTGCCGTGGACGGCTCTGATCGTTGGCCTCTGGATTCCGAACTTTTTCTACTGGGGTTTGAACCAATACATCGTTCAACGAACCCTGGGTTCGAAGTCGCTCGCCGAAGGCCAGAAGGGGATCGTGTTCGCGGCGTTCATGAAGTTGTTGATTCCGTTCCTGGTCGTGATCCCCGGGATTCTGGCGTACAACTTGTTTGCCGAAGACTTGTTTAATTCAGCGACCAACGAATACGACTACGACCGGGCATTCCCTGTGCTGGTTCGGAACCTGATCAAACCGTACCCGATGATCTCGTGGTTCATCCTGGCGGCTCTTTCGGGTGCCGTGATCAGCTCGCTCGCATCGATGTTGAACTCGGCATCCACGCTCGCGACGATGGACTTGTATGCCAAGGTCACTCACGAGAAAGACCAAAACAAACTGGTCATGGTCGGCCGAGTGTTCGTTGTCCTGTTCGTTCTGTTGTCCGCGTTGGTTGCCCCATCGCTGGATAACTTCACCAGCATTTTCACTTACATCCAAGAGTTCCAAGGGTTCATCTCGCCAGGCATTCTGGCTGTGTTCCTGCTCGGTTTCTTTTCGCCCCGAACGCCGAAATATTATGGAACGCTTGGTATCATCGTGAACGTGATCGCCTACGGTGCGTTCAAATGGTTCCTCGGTCCGATCATGGTCGAGAACGGTTGGTGGTACGCCGATCAGATCGCGTTCCTCGACCGGATGGCGTTGTGCTTCTTCATCGTGCTGTTGACCGGTTTGGTCGTGACCTTGGTGAATCCTCTCAAGACCCCCGGTCCTGATGCCAGTGAACGAGAAGATGAACCTCGAATCATCCAAGGGCGCCCAGATCGCGGGCGGGTTAATTATCTTGGCGACCATGGGCCTCTACTACTATTTCTGGTAAATAGTGGTGGATCCTTTCGATAACCCCAAAGTGAGTACTCCATGGATTGGAAGACGATCGACGCTTGTCGACGCTGCGAAACATTGCCTCAAAGAGTTGAAGTTCGCGGTTGGGTTCGCACCCGCCGCGACAGCAAGGGGGGCTTCAGTTTCATTGAGGTTAACGACGGAACCTGCCTCGGTAATCTCCAGGTCGTTGCTCCGGGCGAACTCGACAACTACGCGTCCGAGGTCCAAAAACTGACCGCGGGTTGCAGTGTTGTCGTTCAAGGTGAGCTGGTCGAATCACCCGCGAAGGGGCAATCCACGGAACTGCACGCACAATCCGTTCGCGTGATCGGTTGGTGCGACGGCGAAACCTACCCGTTGCAGAAAAAACGCCATTCGTTCGAAAAGCTCCGCGAGTGGTCCCACCTGCGTGCCCGCACGAACACGCTCGGCGCGGTGATGCGGGTCCGCAATCGGCTCAGTCAATCGATCCACCGATTTTTCGACGATGCCGGTTTCTATTACCTGCACACTCCGATTGTGACTGCGAGTGACTGCGAAGGCGCGGGCGAAATGTTCCGCGTGACGACGTTGGACCTCGAAAAACTCGCCGGCAGCAACCGTCCGTTCGATCCGTCACAGGATTTCTTTGGCAAACCCACGCACCTGACCGTCAGTGGCCAACTCGAAGGCGAAACCTACGCCAGCGCGTTGTCGAAGATCTACACCTTCGGCCCGACGTTCCGCGCCGAGAACAGCAACACGTCGCGGCACCTGGCTGAATTTTGGATGGTCGAACCGGAGGCCGCGTTCTTCGACCTTCGCGACAACATGAAGCTCGCCGAGTCGTTCCTCAAACACATCTTTTCGGATGTATTGGAACACTGCGCCGAGGACATGGAGTTCTTTGACCAACGGATCGAAAAGGGAAAAATCGATCAAGTGAAATCAGTGATCGAAAAACCTTTCGAACACATGACGTACACCGAGGCTGTTGATCGCCTGACGTCGTCGAAGGAGTCGTTCGAGTATCCGGTCAAATGGGGAATTGACCTTCAAGCCGAACATGAGAAATACCTCACCCAGCTCGTCGACGGGCCTTTGATCCTGACCGACTACCCGTCGACGATCAAGCCGTTCTACATGCGAGTTAGCGACGATGAAAAGACGGTCGCGGCGATGGACGTGTTGGTACCAGGCGTCGGCGAAATCATCGGCGGCAGCCAGCGAGAAGAACGCCTCGACGTCCTGCTTCGACGTATGAACGAAGCGGGACTCGATGAGAAGGAATACTGGTGGTACATCGACCTTCGTCGCTTCGGCAGCGTACCGCACGCCGGATTCGGGCTCGGCCTCGAACGTGCTGTCCAGTACGCGACAGGGATGACCAACATCCGTGATGTGATCCCTTTTCCGAGAACTCCCGGCAACGCGGAATTCTGACACGAAATCGCCGACGTGCTCTCCCAAACCACCGCGACAAATCCAGTCTGCCGGTTGGCCCCGTCTCCAACCGGGGCTCAACACCTCGGCAACGCGCGGACTTTCTTGATCGCCTACTGGAGTGCCCGCGCGCAAAACGCCCGCCTGCTGCTGCGGATCGAAGACATTGACTCGCCACGAGTGAAACCGTGGGCAACCCACCAGGCGATCGAGGACCTCGCGTGGCTAGGGATTGAACATGACGGCTCCCCGATAATTCAAACACAACGCACGGAACTCTACCAGGAACTGCTCGATCGGCTCCTCGCCGACGACCGCGTTTACCCGTGCACCTGTTCCCGCAAAGACATCGAAACGGCCGCCTCAGCGCCCCACGAACAACGTCCACCGAGTGCTCCGTCGTCTGACGGCCAACTCACCTTCGAACGCGAACTCATCGCCGAAGGCCAGTTCACCGCCGAAGGCCAACTTTCTGTCGACGCAGAATCAACGCTGTATCCGGGCACTTGCAGCGGTTGGCGGTTCGGGCAGGCGATGCCTGAGGAAGGCAGCTACTGCCTGCGGTTTCGAATCGATCCCACGCCGATGACTTTTAGCGATCAGATCGCGGGCAATGTGCACTGCATCCCAACGACCGCGATCGGTGACTTCCCGGTCACCCGCAAAGAAGGCGTCGCGGCGTACCAGCTCGCTGTCGTGGTTGACGACATCGATGCGGGAGTCACCGAAGTCGTCCGCGGCGATGATTTGCTAGTCAGCACGTTCCGCCAACTGCAGCTCTATCACTACCTCGGCGCCCCGCCTCCCACGTATGCGCATGCCCCGCTCGTCGTCGGAGAGGACGGCCGCCGACTGGCTAAACGCCATGGCGACACGCGATTGTCACAGTACCGAGAACAGGGCGTTGCACCGGAGACGATCGTCGCCTGGGCGGCTCGGTCAGCGATGGGAACCCAAGAAACGTTTCCGAGCCAAACCGAAACAGCGAGCTGGGAGCTTCGCCGTTGGCACGATGAAATGATCGCTCGCTTCGATTGGTCACAAATCTCACGCGAACGGATCTGTTTCGCCGAATCAGAAGGCTTCGGTTGCTAAGGACGGATCGTGATCGGCCTCACGAGAATTGCTTGCTGACGTAGTCGTGGATCGCCTCTCGGAATCGGATCAACAGTTGGCTTTGGAACCGGTATGGATTCCAAATCGCGACGACCGTACGTTTGGGTTTCGCACCGCTTAATGAACGATAGACGCGGCGATCGGTCTGGTCGAGGTTCTTCGCCATTTCAGGTATCAGCGAAACTCCGTGCGACAACGCAACGAGTTCTTGAACCATCGCCAACTGGTTCGCTCGCTCGACCGCGAGCGGGTGAACCGACCGCTGCCGACAAAACGAGACGATGTTATCCGAGAGACAGTGAGCTTCGTTGAGCAGCACAAACGGCTCGTGTTGGATGTCGCTCAGACGAATCTGCTTTTTCGTTGTCAACGGATGATCCGGAGGCATCACGAGACTCAACTCTTCATCGAACAGATTGTCGATCTCGACATACTTCGTAGGGATGGGCAACGCGAGGATCGCCACATCGAGTTCGCCTTGTTTGCACCGCCGCACGAGGTTGTCTGTCGTGTCTTCCTGCACGATCAGATTGGCATTGGGAAACTGGTCCGCGAACTGACGCAGCAACTCGGGGAGAAAGTACGGTGCGATTGTTGGAATCGCGCCGATCCGCAGTCGCCCCGTCTGCCCGTCGTCGCAGATTTCCGCCTTCATGTCTTCGACGATCAGCAGGATCTGTTCGGCGCGAGATTGAAAGATCAGACCAGCGTCCGTCAACTCCACGCAGCGAGGCTTCCTTTCAAAGAGAGGCTGCCCGACTTCGTCTTCGAGTCGCTGGATCGCACGACTGAGTGCCGACTGCGAAAGGCTCAGCCGTTCCGCAGCGTGAGTGAAGTTTTTCGTTTCGGCAACGCACTGAAAGTACGCCAGTTGGTCCATGTCCATGTCGGATTCTCTCGTTGATCACGCGCCCGAGGCAAAACATTGTTGCCCGCCACGAATAGGCCGCGCACGCGCTATGCGTTGTTGACATCGCAGCCATCGTAACGGTGCGTTGATCGCAAGACCATTGGCGGGATCGTTCGGCGATGTCGCCTGACTAGAAAACTCCGTCGATCGGATTGAGTACAATCATGGCACGCCGAAATTAACCGGCCCCGCCTTCCTCCCTCGCATTTCCCCACCCGAGGTTCACAGCCGATGAGAACTCGTTTCACATCTCTTCGATGCATTACCATTCATCGCATCGCCATTCTTCTTTGCATCTTCTCTTGCGGATCCATCCACAAAACGTTTGCTCAGCCGTCCACGGACGATGTCAACCCGCACGCGAAAACTCAATCCGATCCCCCACGCGGAACAGTCACCTCTGGGACCTTCAATCGCAGCGATATTTACCCGGGAACGACTCGCGATTATCGCGTTTACGTTCCGGCCCAGTACAACTCGCAAACACCCGCAAATTTGATGGTGTTCATGGACGGGCTGAACTACGCACGAGAAAAGGGAAATTTCCGTGTACCTCACGTGCTCGACGATCTGATTCACCGTGGTGAAATTCCGGTGACGGTCGCGGTCTTCGTGAATCCAGGAACGATTCCGCCGGTGCAACCCGGAGCGAAACCGCGCAGCAATCGCTCCTTCGAGTATGACTCGATGTCGGATCGTTACGTACGGTTTCTCGTCGACGAGTTTCTGCCCACCGCGTTGAAAGGGATCGAAGTATCAACCGACCCGGCAGACCGTGCCGTTTGTGGCATCTCTTCCGGAGGCATCTGCGCGTGGACGGCCGCGTGGGAGAGGCCGGACCAATTCGGCAAAGTACTCAGCCACATCGGCAGCTTCACAAACATCCGCGGCGGGTGGGCCTACCCGGGTTTGATTCGCAAAACGCAAGGCGATCCCAAACCGATCAAAGTCTACCTGCAGGAAGGCAAAGACGACCTGAACAACGTGCACGGGAGTTGGCCACTCGCTAACCATGACATGTCCGCTGCGCTTCGGTTTGCCGGCTATCAAAGCAAACTTGTGATCACCGAGGGAGGCCATACGTCAAAGTACGGTGGCGTCGAACTGCCCAACGCACTGCGATGGTTGTGGGACGAGAACGCGAAGAGCGACGAAGTTGTGAACCGCGAAACCAACCCCCAATGGCAGCCTCATCAGGACGCCGTCGTCCACGACGATATCCCGCAGGGAAACCTGTTCAAAATGCCAGCGTGGGAGTCAACAATCTTTCCAAACACGACTCGCGATTGGTGGATCTACGTTCCCGAGCAATACGACGAGTCAAAACCCGCCGCGTTGATGGTGTTTCAAGACGGCAAACGATTGTCAAACCGGGAGGGCCGGTGGAGGATTCCCACGGTCTTCGACAACCTGATCGCAAAAGGGGACATGCCACCGACGATTGGTGTGTTCATCGATCCGGGACATCACCTGTCCAAACCACGGTTCAAGAATAAGTCATCGAATCGGGGTTTCGAATACGACAGTCTCGGCGACCGCTATGCACGGTTCCTTACCGAAGAGATCCTTCCGGAAGTTGAAAGCCGGTACAACATCACTAAGGATCCGAAAGGGCGTGCGATCGGCGGATCGAGTTCCGGAGCGATCTGCGCGTTCACGGTCGCGTGGCAGCGTCCTGATCTTTTCTCCAAGGTCTACTCGAGCGTGGGTAGTTTCACGAACCTGCGCGGCGGAAACGCGTATCCCGCGATCGTTCGCAAAACCGAACCGAAACCGATTCGTGTCTACATGGCCGACACCAGCGGTGATATCGACAACCGTTTTGGCAGTTGGCCGTGGGCGAACCAGCGAATGGCAGCGAGCCTTCAATACATGGGCTATGACGCGCGTTTCGACTGGGCCGAGGGTTACGCTCACAACGCGGACTACGGCAGCTCACGCTTTCCTGACGCCATGAAATGGCTGTGGCGAGACGCCGAGCACACACCGTCCACCGACACGTCCGACGACCTCCGCGGCGACGTCACTCTTTTGAACCTACTGATTCCCTCGGAAACGTGGGAAGTGGTCGTCGATGGGATCGGTTTCGCCGATGCACCGTGTGCGGACGATGACGGTAATTTCTACTTCAGCGACATGCGAGAGCCAGCGATCTACCGCATCAACGCGAGTGACGGAACCCAAGACAAGATCGCTGCCGAAGCGGTTAGCGGACTCGAGTTCGGCCCCAATGGCACGCTGTATGGATGCCAAGGGAGAAAGAAACGTGTCATCGCCATCAACCTCGGCAATGGGAACGTTGACGTTGTCGCTGAAAACGTAACACCCAACGACTTAGCGGTTACCGACGACGGATACATCCTGATAACGGAAACGAAAGCCAAACAGGTGACTCGCATCAATCCCAAAACAGGCGAACGAACAGTGATGGACACCGGGATCACGCGGCCCAACGGTATCGTACTCTCGCCCGACGGCGGCACGCTCGTGGTGTCGGATCACGGAGGTCAGCACGCATGGATGATGCGTGTCGGAGCGGAGGGAACCCTCGACTCCAAGATGCCAACGATCACGTTGCGACTGCCGATTGATCCCAAAGGCGATTTCCCGTTCAACGAACCACCACCCTACGTCGACGCCTCTCGGGGCGACGGATCGGCCGTCGACTCGGCAGGAAGGTACTACATCACGAGTGCCGTGGGAGTGCAAATCTTCGACGCGACGGGCCGAATGTGCGGAGTACTCCCCGCACCCAATCCCAACAAACCGCTGACGAGTTGTGTGCTCGCTGGTCCGGATCACGAACATTTATACGTGACCAACGGCGACGCGATTTATCGCAGAAAACTCACGATCCGGCGGCCCACTCGCTAGTCGCGATACACAAACCAGATGCGATCGGCCGCCTAAGATGACTCTTCACCGAGGCCAACCATCTCGAGCAATCGGAGTGCGTTGGTTGTCGGTGACACTCCGTCTCGCATCCGGTAGTCGAACGTCATTCGTTCATCACCATCAGCATCCGGCGTGATCGTTTCGCGGAAGTGGACGGTGTGAGCGATCCGCATCAACTCAGGTTCATCGGCGAGTTCGAGGTCGTGCGTCGTAATCGCCCCGATTGCGCCGCTCTCGACGAGCATTCCCAACACGCGGGTGACCGCAATCTGGCGTTCGCGACTATTGGTTCCTTGTAAAATCTCGTCCAACAGAAACAACAAACGTCGAGGTGACTCACGGCGTTGGCTCGAACCGTTTGCGGCCTCCGCTTGAGCCGATCTGTGGAGCTGGCGAGCATGCTCCACGACGGCGGCCAAACGATTCAGCTCTGCCATGTAAAACGAAACGCCTTGGCTGAGGTCATCGCTGACTCGGATGCTCGTTGCCATTTCGATCGCGGGCAAACGCATCGCCGAACAGCAGACCGGTGCGCCCGCCATGGCGAGGGAAACGTTCAGACCGACGCTGCGCAGCATCGTGCTCTTTCCCGACATGTTGCTACCGGTGACCAACAGCAACGTTCCCGCCGGACCAATGGAGACGTCGTTGCGGACCCGCATCGTGTCCTGCAGGAGGGGATGCCCGAGCCGTTCGCAACGGACGATCGAATCGTCAGCGGAGTCGGAATTGTTCTTCGAATCAAAGCCCCCGGCACTCCACTGCGGGGCCGCCCAACGAGGGTACTCATCAGCGAGTGCGGCGAGCGACAATAACGATTCGAGTTCACCGAGCGAGGTAAACCAATCCTCGGCGTTCTTGGCATAACGTTCTTTCCATTCTTCGAGCCGACGCAGCACGCGGACATCCCAGAGACCGAACGCTTGCAACGGAAGATAGATTAAGAACGTGGCTGCGGAATGCTTCAATGCACCGGCTTTCGCGATCGATCCCAACTCCCTCATCGCGAGCCCGGCCGATTGGCCGCCATGACCAGGGTCTCCAAGGAACGTTCGACGAATTCTCGCAGTCAACTCGTTCGACGAAGCCCCCTCCGGTGCATCAGTTGGTAGCAACTCTGCCGACTGGAACAACTCCGCGTAATCATCAACGCTGCGTCGAGACTGAATCGCGACCGAAAAGATCTGTGCGACCGGACCGAGCATCAACGAGGCGATGGACAGGTTCAACACCGCGATCCCGATCAACGCAAAGAACGAGATTCGCGTGAGGTCTCGGTCCTGCATCAATGTTGCCGCGACGAGCGCTATCAAACACAACACCGACGCCACCGCGGTCAGGTTTGACCACGGCGATAGCCAACGACGCGAAGGAAGCCACGGTGGACTGCTGGCCCACTGCACGAACGACTCCGGGTCTCCGGTCGACGTACCTACTTCACGAGCGAGCGTATAAAAACGCAACCGTGCGTCACGTTGATCGGCGAGTGCGGCGACGGCGTGGTGTCGGTCCTGCGCTACCGCGGGATCGACCGGTTCGGTCAACCAACCCGCGAGCGTTCTCTGACCAGGGGTCGTCGCCGCCATCGATACCAGTTGAAACAGAGATGAATCACCGAGCAGATCCAAATCCCCGGCAAGGTAGCGTTGGCGTTCGTTGAGTTTGACAACGTCAGAAATTTGCCCGATCGGATCGGCAACGAGCGTGGCCCAGTCCCGATCGAGCCGGGCACAGAGTCGTCGCAGCGTCCGAGCCTCGTTTTGCCGGATTTCAATCTGCATCCGAACCGTTTCGTTTTTGACAACCGCGACGAGGAAAGCCAAAAACGCAACGATCGCGACGGCGATCCAAAACGGATGGCCGGTGGTCGTTGAAAAACCGATGCCGATGACCATCGCAAAAAACAGCGTGACGCGGACCGTGCCGAACTTTGAATCGGTTGCGGAATACTGTTGCAACTCAGCATCGATGCTCGACAACTGCCCGCGATACCGGTCGCGGGCCTCCTGGCAACTGTCGAGAGGGTCTACCGGAGTCGCATCGCTTGCGTTGGTGGTGTGGGAATTCAGAGGATCGGAACCGACCGCGACATGATCAGATTCGGCTCGGTTGCCCGATTCGGGCTGGGAAGAATGTTCGGACATCCGTATCAGGCTGCATCCATTTGGGCGGGCGCGCGTGGCGGCGACGTGGCGGCCGCATCGATTACTTTCAGAGCGATGCGATCTTGAAGATTGGGCCGGAAGATCGTAAGCAGCAACAGCGGCAGAAACCATCCCATGTACAACCCGCCGCCATAGCCGTGCCAAAACTGAGCCGCGATCATCAAAGCCGCCGAGCAACTGATCAGGATGCCAAGATTCTTCTGGGCGGGCCAAATCGCCAGAAAGATACTCAGGATGACAAAGGCCACGATCACCGGCAGACGCCAAACCGGATTCCACCCGAGTTCCCAAACACCACGCGGGTCCTGCGTCGGGAAGAAGAGCCCGAACATCTGTCGTAAGTGTTCAAAGAAAGGCTCGGTCCCGTCGAGCACGAGCAGCGCCATCAACACACCAATCATCGACAGAACGCCGATGGCAAAACGCCGAGCCCCTCGCTGCCAATAGAAACTGAACCAAAGCGGCAACAGAAAGAACGGGTAGTAAACCAGTCCCGCAGCGGCCCCGACGAACAATCCCGAGAAGAACGGTTTACGGTACAGCAGGATCGCCCAAAGCAGCAGCGCCGCCGGCACCACGTGATCGACCCGACCGGTCATTTGCGCCGTGTAAGGCATCAACAGATACAACGTGGCACAGCCCGCTCCGGCGCGGAGGTTTCCAAAATGGCGATTGCCGATCAGCAGGATTCCGATCAGGATCGCCGATTGGCTGATGATGGCGATGATCTTTGCGATCGCGGCGCGACTCTGCTGCGCCGGCGATAACTCATCGAGCGTTGGCGGTTCGGCTCCTCCGATCACTTCGCTGATGGGGCGAACTGGAATCGTCGGTAACATGTTCATCAACGCGTAGCCCGGGCCAAGTTCGGGGCCTTGTTCGCGTTGGATTTCCGGCGTGCTGGCGACCACGTTCGCCATCATGAAAATGAACAGAGAGATACCGAGGAAGTTCAACCCACCGGTCGTCAGGTTCGGATCCAACAAAGGCCGCCGGACCATCAACGGGTCGAGCAACATGCGGATCATCAAACCCATCTCGATCACAAACAACCAAATGAATCCGTTCCGCCGCATCGACGTCGCTGAATCGTAGGCTGCGATCTGTTCGGGAGTCCGAGGGTCCGCGACCTCAGCAGATTGGTGTGCATCCAGAGCGGGGGCTGTATCCAGAGCGGTTGGATCAGGAGCGGGGGCTGAATCTTGCGACTGGGAAACGAGCGTCTGACCACCTGATTCGTTCGGAGCGTCCGAGTCTCGCAAAAGTTCTGCGTCCCCTAGTGCTGCGTCCCCAAAAAGTTCTGCGTCCCCCGCGGGTTCCGACGAATCGTTTGGAAATGGCTCGCTGCCGCGAACACTCGTCTGCACCGGAGCCGCCTGATCTGAACCGGACGCCCCCGGCTTCGTTTTCTCCTGCGATGACGTGGAGTCCTCTATCGACAGCGACTCGCCAGCGGATCGTTGCTGGGCGAGCGTTTGAACCAGCTCTCGATCCAAACGGGTTTGTCGACGGTATCCTTCGTTGACCATCAACAATCCCGGCGCGAGCAAAATCAGCAGCAGGATGTCGAGATTACGGATGCTCCAAAAACGCCGAAAAACGAAGAACAATCCGATCGTCAAAAACGACGACATGTACACCCACGTCGTGGGATCAGGTCGACGATAATAAAGAAGGAATTCGCTCATCGCGACAGAGCCTGATTGACCGGAACCGGCGACGAACCAGCCCGAAGGAGAGAACGTTCAGTGGAGGAGAGGGGGTGTCCGTTTTTTCACAAAACAACTGTTTGTTAGGATAAACCGACAAGGGCATCACGGATATCCCCAGGCATCGGTCGCGGCAGGCACGTTAAATCAATCGTGCACCGATTCGCCTCGCAAGATTTTCTGCGAGTCCACCCCGAGCTTTTCGAAAGCCCCCAAGACGTCGGGGAAGGGCGTCTCGATCGGCTCAACTCGATCCGGCGTGACGTTAATCACCGATCCACTCCACGGGTCAGGCGATCCGGGTAGGAACACGGTCACATGTTCGGGATGCGTGGCCGACTGCGAATCCTCGGTCCTCTCTACCTCAAACGCAATTCGGGAATAACCCTCGAGCCGCACGTGGACTGGTTTGAGGCGATTCCTCGAGACTTCCCCGCCAATGTTTCCGCTGAGCTGTTCTTTGAAGATCGCGTAACGTGGAAACATCATCAACAGATACTTCTCGACCCAACCGGTGAACTGTTTCGCCACCGATCGGCTGGCCAAAATCCCTGCGGTGAAACAAGCCAGGATCAACACCAACAGAGCGATTGCAAAGATCAACGCGTACCCGGTGGCATCGTTGATGCCCAAATAGTCTCGCAGGATTGGCTGAATTTCCACCGCGATCGCGAAAACCACCTGAGCGATCTGGCCCAGGAAAAAACACAGCACGGCAAAAGGCAGCAGAAAGAAGACTCCACCGATCGCGGTTGCTCGCAAAAACGAGAGTTGCCGGGTGACATGATGCTTCACAACGGGATTCCATCAATTCGGAACGAAGAATTCGGCCGATGCTCTTTCCAGTCAGTCGCATCGAAGCCGGCCGACTTTCATCGGTTGGGTCGAACAAATCGGGCTGGCGATAGGTCGGGAAAGACAAATGAAAACGGCGTCGCCGCTCCGCCGAACCTCTCACCGACCAGGGCCCGAAAAACCGTACATCGGGGCGAGAACAAAAGTAAATTGCAAAACACCCAAGGAACGACTAAGGTACCCCCTACCTGGGCCGCATCGTTGCTCGCTCTTGACGTCGGCTGATCTAGCTGCGAAACCGAGAGGATCACAAGTTATTTTGCGAACCGAAACCGACCAAACGGTGTAGACTCGTTCACCGTTTGTGATCATAGCAATCGCGTTCGTCAAAAGCGTGCTTTTGCCCCGCGACCCTGAATAACCAAGGCTTAATCAAAGCGATGTGCGGAATAGTTGGATATGTTGGCGGCGAAGACGCGGCAGAGTTCCTGATTGACGGACTCCGCCGGCTGGAATATCGCGGATACGACAGTGCCGGGGTTGCGATTTTTGGCGACGCGGACATTGCGATCACGCGATCGGTCGGCAGAATTCAATCGCTCGCTGACCGCCTGGGCACGCCTCCGCCGGGCACGCTCGGGCTCGGCCACACCCGCTGGGCCACCCACGGGCCGGCAACGGAAGAGAACGCGCACCCGCACATCGGCGGCGATGGCGAAGTCGTCCTGGTTCATAACGGGGTGATCGAAAACTATCAGGCCCTCAAGGATGGCTTGATCGAGAAAGGCTACCAATTCACATCGGCGACCGACTCCGAAGTCATCGCTCACTTGATCGCCGAAGGTCTCGCCCAAACGCCACCGACCGACGACCAACCGCACGCACGCTACGTGACCGCGGTCCAGTGGGCGATCGGCCAACTCCGCGGGACCTACGGTTTGGCCGTGGTCTTCCGCGACAAACCAGGCTTCCTGATTGCTGCTCGCTTCGGCAGTCCACTCGTTATCGGCGTCGGACGGGGCGAGTACTTCGTCGCCAGCGACGCGTCCCCGATCGCCGGCCGGACCGACCGGATCGTCTATCTCGCCGACCATCAACTCGCGGTTTTGACCGCCGATGGCTTCTCGGTACTGCATCGCGACAGCGGCAAAGTCCGCGTCAATATCCAACCGCTCGAAGCCGAATCGGGTGAAGTCAGCCTGAACGGCTACGAGCACTACATGCTCAAGGAAATCTACGAACAACCCGACGCCCTGCGAAACGCGATGCGGGGTCGCCTGAACGACCAAGACGCGACCGCGGTCTTCGGCGGGCTCAACCTGACGCCGCAGCAACTTCGCAGCGTCGAACGAATCATCCTGACCGGCTGCGGAACGAGTTGGCACTCCGCCCTCGTCGGCGAATACATGATCGAGGAACTCGCGAGAATTCCGGTCTGCGTCGAATACGCCAGCGAGCTGCGGTACCGCAACCCGCCGATCGAAAACAACACCCTCGTGTTCGGGATCACGCAAAGTGGCGAGACCGCCGATACCCTCGCGGCTCTCAACGAAACCAAGCGAAAAGGGCACCGGACGTTGGCAATCTGCAACGTCGTCGGCAGTTCCATTGCACAGGCCTCCGACGGCGGCGTCTACCTTCACGCAGGCCCGGAAATCGGCGTTGCGAGCACGAAAGCCTTCACCAGTCAGTGCTGCGTGTTGGCGATGTTGGCCCTGTATTTCGGCCGGACTCGACACACCAGTTTCGAGACCGGAGAGCGAATTATCGAGGACCTCCGTCGCCTGCCGGCGATGATCGAGCAAGCATTGACCTGCGACGCGGAAGTTCGAAAGGTCGCCGAGAAGTACCAATCGGCGAGCAACGTCCTCTACCTCGGACGTCGGTACAACTTCCCCACCGCACTCGAGGGGGCCCTCAAACTCAAAGAAATCAGCTACATCCACGCCGAAGGCTACCCGGCGGCGGAAATGAAGCACGGCCCGATCGCGTTGGTCGATGCCGACACCCCGAGCGTTTTCATCATGCCCCGAGGCACCACCTACGACAAAGTGCTCTCAAACATGGAAGAAGTGAAGGCACGCGGAGGCCCCGTGATCGCCATCGCGAGCTCCGAAGACACAGAAATCCGCAAAATCGCGGACGATGTCATCACGATTCCCGAAGCTCCGGAGTTCCTGCAGCCGATTATAACTGTCGTACCGCTGCAATTACTTTCGTACCATATTGCAGTTTTGAGGGGTTGTGACGTGGACAAACCACGCAACTTAGCTAAGAGCGTGACGGTTGAGTAAAGTTTGCATTGTGGGAAGAAAAATTAAGATTATCCTTTTCAACAGCTGCGACCACGAACTAAAATAACTGAACGCCTGTTCTGCAGGTTTTTCTCATCGATGACCCTACTTCTTTCGCGACGGACACTTCTATCATGGAAAATCGAGGACTGAGCTACAACTCACGGAAAGCACTGATGGTCAACATCGGCGAAAACGCCGGATCCGAAGTCGCCGACCTGATCTCGCAACTGATCAACGAAGTCGACGAACTGCGACGGACCAAGGTCAGCATCACCCGGATCGTTCCGGGCCAAACCGAACAGGTCAAAGAGTACATCGAGGAACCGGTTTAGGTCGGAGGTTACCGACAACAAGTAGACAGGCCACAACTGCGAGGCGATCAGACGCAGGTGCGGTCTGCAGACTGCAGATGCGGCCTGATAGGACGCCGAGTTGTGGCGACGAAGACGCCTTCGCTTGACATTTTGCGTCCGAGTGTCGACAGTGTGGACGATGCGGTGGGAATTGGTTCTCGCCCCTCGTTTCCCTGCTTTTTGACTCGCCCCGCTAGATGTCTGACTCAAACGCTGCCGCTGCGGAAGCAACGGCCTCTACACCCGCCCCGACCGGCAACCGTACGTTGCTCGACAAGATCTGGGACGACCATTTGGTGCACGCTCCTGAGGGAGAAGCGTCGATTCTCTACATCGACCTGCACTTGGTACACGAGGTCACCAGCCCACAAGCGTTTGAAGGCCTCCGCATCAACAACCGTGGAGTTCGCCGGCCCGAACGCACCATCGCGACTCCCGATCACAACGTCCCGACGAGCGACCGCAGTCTGCCCATCGCAGACCCGATCAGTCGCAAACAGATCGAAACCCTGCGTGAAAACTGCAAAGAGTTCGGTGTCGAACTGTTCGACATCCACGACGTCCGCCAAGGGATTGTTCACGTCATCGGGCCTGAGAATGGGTACACCCAACCAGGCATGACTATCGTTTGCGGCGACTCGCACACCGCTACGCACGGAGCCTTTGGTGCGCTCGCGTTCGGGATCGGAACGAGCGAAGTCGAACACGTTTTGGCGACCCAAACGCTGCTGCAGTACAAACCGAAAACGTTTGAACTGCGGGTCGACGGCGAACTGCCTCGAGGCGTCACCGCCAAAGACATGATCCTGTACCTGATCGGACAGATCGGGACCGCGGGAGGCACCGGATACGTTCTCGAATACACCGGCGACTGCGTCCGCGCGTTGACGATGGAAGAACGGATGACGGTCTGCAACATGTCGATCGAAGCGGGAGCCCGCGCCGGCATGATCGCCCCTGACCAAACCACGTTTGACTACCTGCGTGGCCGTCCCGAAGCGCCGAAAGACTTCGACGCCGCCGTCGAACGGTGGAAGAAACTGCCGTCGGATTCGGGTGCCACTTACGATCGCAGCAACGTCTACCAAGGCAGCGACATCCAACCTCAAGTCACATGGGGCACCAACCCGGGGCAGGTTGTTGGCATCGACGCGCGTGTCCCGGACCCGGGCGATTCGACGGACCCGACCGAGCAAAAGACGACCGCTCTGTCGCTGCAGTACATGGACCTCAAAGCGGGCACACCGATCACCGAGATCGACATCAACCGCGTCTTCATCGGATCCTGCACCAACGCCCGCATCGAAGATTTGCGTGCCGCCGCCGCGGTCGTCAAAGGACACCGCTGCAGCGACAAAGTCAACGCGATGGTGGTTCCAGGCAGCGGACAGGTCAAAGCCCAAGCCGAGAAGGAAGGCCTCGACAAAATCTTCACCGAAGCCGGAATGGATTGGCGTGAAGCCGGTTGCAGCATGTGCCTGGCAATGAACCCGGACAAACTCGCCCCCGGCGAACGATGTGCGAGTACCAGCAACCGAAACTTCGAAGGCCGCCAAGGTAAAGGCGGACGTACTCACTTGGTCAGTCCTGCCATGGCTGCCGCGGCATCGGTGGCAGGCCACTTCGTTGACATTCGAGATTGGGACTACAAGTAACCAACTCCCGTCCGCAGCGGCGTGGGCAGCGAGCCCAGACGGACTCCTTCCCACGCCCCGTTTGTCGCTGCTCATTGTTGTCACTGCCAATCGCTGTTGCTGCCCATTGTTGTCGCGGCCCATTGAATAGGCACTCCCGTCAACCGCTCTCCACACACGCTCCCATCATGCAAAACTTCACCATTCATCAAGGCGTCGTCGCCACCCTCGACCGAGCCAACGTCGACACCGACGCGATCATCCCCAAGCAATTCCTCAAACGAATCGAACGAACCGGCTTCGGCCAATTCCTCTTCTTCGACTGGCGTTTCCTCGACGACGGCGAGACCGAGAACCCCGACTTCGAACTCAACCGAGTCAACGTCAAAGGCGCCTCGATTCTCATCGCACGGCAGAACTTCGGCAGCGGCAGCAGCCGTGAACACGCCGTTTGGGCTCTGGACGATTACGGCTTTCGCGCGGTGATCGCGCCGTCGTTCGCAGACATCTTCTACAACAACTCGTTCAAAAACGGTTTGCTGCCGATCGTGCTCAGCGAAGAAGACGTCGAAGAACTCTTCCAACGTGCCGCCAAAGGCAACCCGTACCAATTGACGGTTAACCTCGAAGACCAAACCGTCTCCGACGGCGAAGGGTTCGAGCGATCGTTCGAGGTTGATCCCAGCCGTCGACACAAACTTTTGCACGGCCTCGACGACATCGCACTGACACTGCAACATGAAGATAAGATCAGTGCCTACGAAGCCAAGATGTTTAGCTGATCGGGTCACGCTTTCCGGTGGCGTCCGCTAGTGTCGCCCACCGGCTAAACGCCCGAAACATCTCGGCATGAACAACGTCAGGACGAACAACCGCGAATGAGCGTTTCCACCGCGCCGCACTCCGACATCGGAATGCGGCCGTTTTTTTAACCGGTTTGGCAACTCGTTCGTTGCCACCTCATCGGCTCTTTCAATTGCCGCGTCTGCCCGGGCCGAACATCTCCAACAACAGATCATCGGCCGGGTGCCCGTGTCCTCGGTGTTGCACGAATGCCTCCGCAGCATCGACGCCACACTGGCGACCTCTCTCAACGCTGTGCGTTCGCATTGATTCGATGTAGTTATCGATGCCGTTGTGCGACCGCAACCAATCCCGCTGGCTTTGATGACAGGCCAACATTGAAGCCTTCAGCTCGAGTTGTCCTGAAATGTCGACAAACGTGGTCGGTTCTATCAGGTCACCCATGCGATCCCGCCCACCGAGTCCGTCACAGTAATAAACTCGCGGCACCGTCGCCCCATCGCCGAGCGGAACATCAGAAGCGTTGGGCGCCGCATAAACAAAACTCGCCGCCCGCCCGAGTCGGCCGGTCATTTCGTGATCGGAATGATAGTCCGACATCGGCATCGTGATCACCAGACTCGGTGTGATTCTGCGAAACAGATCGATCGTCTTTTGCAGCGATTGCCGATCGTAAACCACGCGACCATCTGGTTCGCCGAGACAATGGAAAGTCGCCCCGGCAAGCTCCGCCGCCCGCGTTCCTTCCTCCACTCGCATCGCTGCCGTTTCCTCGGGACCGAGCGACTGCGAGCCACAGTCCCCGGCGGTCACCGTCGCAATGTGGATCTCCCACCCCGACCGCGACAACCGAATGAGGGTTCCCGCGCAGGTCATCTCGGCGTCATCGGGATGCGCCATCAACGCGACCGCCACCTTCCGTTTGGGCACATCGTGAGTGCTCGCCAATTCCTCTCTCCTATTTCCGGGCTACTGAAAACCACCATGTTAACTCGCCCGAGATAATCCGTCGCGGGAGTTCCACAATCAACGTCGGGTGGCAGCATACAACGCCGGAATAATCACCAATGTCAAAACCGTGGTCAAACTCAAACCGACGATCATGCAGTACGCGAGCCCTTCCCATAGCGGCCCGCCACTGAGAGCCAACGGAATCAATCCTCCGACCGTGGTCGCAGTGGTCAAAAAGATCGGCAGCATCCGCTGTTTGCCTGCTTCCACCAAGCACTCTCGCAGTTCATTGTTCGAAAGACGATAGGTGCCCCCCTTTTCGCTGCCATCCTGTTTCGTCGACTGCGGATCGGCGGCCCGTTTTGCCGCCAATCGTTCGGCAACCAAGATATCCGCAAACTCAATGAAGATGATCGCCGTATTGAGCACGATGCCGAACAAAGCAAGGATCCCCAACTGCGGCATAAAACCGAGCGATTCGTCAAACAGATACAAACCCAGCCATGCCCCCACCAAAGCGATCGGCAACGTCGAGAGGATGATCAGCGGGCGCAACCAACCGTTGTATTGAAACAGCAAACACAGAATGATCAGCACGAACGAGATCGCAAACGACTTCATCATCTGACCGCCCGATTCGACGCTTTCCTCGTAAGAGCCTCCCGGTTCGATCCAGTAGCCGACAGGCAAACTCGCTTTAAGCGCTTCCATTTCGTCCGACTTCAAGACACGCGAGACGACATCGTTTCCCGTCACGCCAGGTTCCATCCGGGAACTTACCTCGATCGTTCGATTCATATTCCGGCGGCCGATCTTCGCGAGTTCAAACGTCGGTTCGAGCGTCGCGATCGATGCCAACGGCACTTTTCCGTTGTCGCCTTCAACGAACGATTCCTGCAGACCGTTGATGGATTCACGCTGTTTCTGTTCCAACCGAAAGTACACCGGAACCTGGTGATCGCCTTCACGGAAGGTGGTCAGTTGCAGTCCGGAGTAATACGAGTTCAACGTCTTGGCGACTTGGGAATTCGTCACCCCGGCGAGGGTTGCTCGATCGGGGTCGACCGCGACTCGAATTTGATATCCGTCGATGCCCCATGAATCCGACACGTCCCACGTCTCCGGCTGAGCGGCGACAATCTGTTTGAGACGATCGGCAGCGGTCCTGAGCACGTCCGGATCGGCAAACCCGCTGCCCAATATCCGAAATACCAACGGGTCCGCCGGCGGCCCCAACGCCAACTGCACCGGCACCACTCTCGCTCCGATCACCGGCGAGATCCCGAGCGACGCGTCACCACGCTCGGCCACCTCGCGCACGCGTTGCACGTAGAGCGGCGTGACCGAAGTGTCGGTGGTGCGAACCAGTATCTCGGCGAACGCACGATTCTTCGGCTCCGGACTCCAACTCAGATGCCAACGGGAACCTCCGCCACCGACGAGAGTCCGATACGAACGCAGCCATCCCTTTCCTTCGGGTTGCTCCTGACTCAACCGACGAATGATGTTTTCCACCTCCTCCGCGGCGCGGCTGGTTTGTTCAATCGTTGCCGTCTCGGGAAGGATCACCTTTACGGCGAACTGGGTTCCCGCCGCGTTGGGAAAGAACTCGGAACTGACCGGCAACATCAAGATTCCCACCACCATGACAATGGTCAGCAGGATCGTGATCCAGTAGTGAGTCACCGCCCAACCACCGATCACGTTGTAAACACGGTGAGGCAGACTCTCGCGTCCAGCAGACGCGATCGATGCTTTGCGTTTCCTCAACCGCGGAAACCAGCCCGTCACCGTTTCATAGGCGGCAATGATCGGTGAACCCGATCGGTCTGACTTCGGCGCGCGAATAAAAAACCCCGCGAGGATCACACACAACGTCATCGCCAACAGCCAACTCAGCCCCAACGTGGTCGAGACCGTGACCGGCAAACTGTACACGTACTCTTTGCCGCCTCCCTCGAGCGAAAACAACATCGGCACAAAGGCCGCCATCGTCGTCAGTGTCCCGACCAACATCGGAACCGCCAAAGTGTTGGCACCTTCGATCGCCGCAGGAAACGGCTTCATGCCAGCCATCTGATTCGAACGAGCTTGATCGCACACCTGCACCGCGTTGTCGACGAGCAGACCGAGCGAAATGATCAAAGCCGCGAGCGAGATCTGTTCCAACTCAACGCCAAACAATGAGATCAATCCGATAGACACAATCACCACGATCGGGATGTTCGCCGCCATGACGAAAGACGTACGAAAACCGACAACGACATACACCACCACGACAACGATCAACACCGCTTCGACCACGTTCACGATCACATCGGTAATCTTCTTTTCGACACTCGTCGATTGATCCGAGACAGCCGTTACACCGATGTCGGGCGGCAGTCTTTTCTCGACATGCATCATTTCGTCGACGCGTCGTTTGGCGGTCGTGCAAACATCAATGATGTTGGCCCCCGACTTCATCGTGATCCCCAACATCACGGCGGGCGTCGCTCCCGACTCATCACCGAAACGACATAAATAGTCCGCGGGATCTTCCACGCCACGGGTCACTTTCAGCCCGAGTTGTTTGAGCGGCACGCTGTTGTCGCCTCGCCCCGTTCGCACCGTGCTGGCGATCTGTTCGATCTCTTGAACGGCGTTGAACTCGCCTTCCGTCTTGACGCTGTAGTGCCCCGATTCGGTGTCGAGTTCGCCACCGGCCTGGATGATGTTTCGCTGCGTCGCGAGGGCCTGCAACTGCGTGGTCGTCAGTTGCAATTGAGCCCAGTTGGCGAGATCCGTTTCGATGTAGATCGCTTCATCGCGTTCGCCAAACATTTCGACCTTGGCGACGCCCGGCAGCAACCGCAACGCGTCCTGGATATCCTCCGCGTAGATCTCGAGTTGCCGATCGGAATAGGCATCTTGCTCGCGAATTTTTTCACGATCATGCGAAGGCGTTTGGTGTACCGCGAGCAACAACACCGAGGTGTCGCCGAACTCGTCGTTCACCACCGGACGGATATCCGCCGCCGGCATCGGCACCAAGTCGACTCGCGCTCGGACCTTGTCCCAAACGTTTTGAATGTCCGACGGCGGGACGTTGTCCTCGAGTTCAACGAAGATCGTCGACTGTCCCGTCAAAGTGGTCGAACGGGTGAAGTCGACCTCCTCGATGCTGATCAAAGTCTGCTCGATCTTGTCGGTGATCAACTCTTCCACGGTTTCGGCGGGCGCCCCCGGCCATGACGTCGAGACAACGCAAACCCGAATCGTGAACTGCGGATCCTCTCGGCGCGGCATCGTGAAGAAAGTGATTGTTCCCCACAGCATCGCCATCAAAGACAACGAAACCACAATCGTTCGATACTTCGCCGCGGCAGCAGGCAATCCCATTACGATGCCTCCCCGTCGACGGATTCATCCACCGAAGGTGTCCGTGAGACATCCTCCACGCCGCTGCCGACAACCTGCACCGCATCGCCATCGTGCAGGTAGTGAACACCGCCACCGATCAACGGCATCCCCTCGGTCAATTGCGACGATTGGATTTCAAACAAGGCACCGTCGCTGGAACTGTCTTGCGCTTTCGCGGTGACCTGAATCCGTTTCGCGATGCCGCTCTGTACGGTGAAGACGTACGTCTGATCCAACTCACGGTAAAGGGCTTCGATCGGCACATAGAAACCGGGCTCGGACACGGTGCTCGCCAAATCCACGGTCACCAAATCGCCGGGACGCAGCATCCAAACCGACCCCGCATCGAGTGCCACCGATTCACCGTCCCAATGAGGCGGCGCCGAGTCCCCGTCTTCGATCTTGCCGACGTACAACGTCGACAACGGAACTTCGGCGGGGGTGCCATCCTCGTTGACAAAATCGACTGACTGAAAGACCCAGTTTCCCAAAAACGGGATGCGTAGTTCCCTTTCCACAATTCGCTGGGGACGAACCTTCATCACCTCGGGAATCGGCTGCTGCAACTTGGCGTTGGTGATCAAATAGATGAACGCGCCTTTGTCGTCACGAACGATCGCATCCTCTTCGACGAGGAAGACATTATCCGGGGTGCCCATCATGCGATTGAGTTGCAACGGCCAGACGTTTTCACTGCGGGCAACCGAATCGGATGATATCGACGGTGGAAGTTCGTCTCGAAACTTCTCGTTGAGCAACAGCAACGTCAGCGTGAATGTACGCGTCGTTGGGTCCGCGCTCGGATCGATGCTGTAAACCAAACCTAACGATTCATGTTCGGTTCCGTCGGGCAGGTCGAACCGCGTCATCAAATCACGCCGACTTCGGATGATGCGAGACTGCGCCGCCGACAACTCCACCTCGACCGTGATCGGGTTGGTCATCTGCAACGTCAACACCGGCGTGCCGGCATCGACCACGCTGCCGGGAACCGCCATCACGTCAGAGATCTGTCCCTGATAGGAACCGTAAAGCGTCGTGTTCTCCAGATCACGTTGCGCATCGCGCAGCGCCTGTTGGGCCCGTTTGATCTCGGCTTCGGCGGACTGCAGTTCTGCCTCCGCCTGCTTCATGCTCGCCCGGATCGAATTGATCGTCGCCTCGTTGGTGCGAACCGAATTGAAGGCTTGGTCGAACTCCGACGTCGAGGCGGCGTTCTGCTTCTTCAACCGCTGGACACGATCAAATTCGTCGTTGGCCAAGCTCAAATTTGCCTCGGCTGACTTCAACTCCGCGTCGAGCGTTTCCTCCAAACGAATTTTCAGGCTCTCCTTTCGAAGCTTCGCAATCTCCAAATCGGCTTCGGCGGACTCGACGGCGATCTTGTACCGGGTCGGCTCGATCTGCGCCAGCGGAGTGCCGGGGCGCACTAAGTTGCCATCCGGGTCGACGATCCGACCATCGATATCTTGCCCCGGTTCACGAACCCACTCGACGCGGCCGGGCACTTCGAAACCGATCTCTTCGGTCTTCCACGACTTCACGCTGCCCGACGCCGAGTAAGTCGACCTGGGCTTGGACTTCTCCAAGACCATCACGGTGACCGGACGGGGAGTCTTCGCCATCGTCACGGGCGGCGGTTTGTCGCACCCACCGGAAAACATGCCAACTGCGACGATCAGACACATCACGCCAGAGGCGACTGCCGGGGATTGCTCAAGACTTCGATGCCACGGCCGTTCTCGAAAACGGCCGGCACTTCCACGTTTAGAAAACTCGCGATTACTCAACACGTCAAACGACCCAATAAAAGCCAGTATTTTGCATGCGGAACGACCGCAACAAGGCAGCTTAGCAAAGAGGAAACAGCCCTCCGTCCGACGCCGCCGTCGCACTGAGTCGTAGGGTATCGGCCCACATCCGTGACAACAGGGCCCCCGCCTGCGGCACAGGCACCTCCTTCGAAGCACCCTCATCGAGGCCCCAAACCAATCGAGATCCCAGCCAATCGAAATCCCGAGCCCCAAACACTCACCCCGAAATGTCGCGTCACGGACGGATGCGTGAAACAGAGGCCAACGAGGCGCACACCACCCTAAGTGTCCGATTCCGGGAGCCCAGCCCGATCGATACGAATGCCAACTTCGCGGTCATCGGCTCAGCCTGCTCCACCCCCAAAGGAGTTAGAACCCGACCGACACGCGACACACACTTCGTGTAACCGAACCATTTTGCCACCTCCGCTGTCGGTTCCGATGAGCTTCTCAAGAAGAGCTTGTAAAAAAAGCAACTTCTGACAGTTTTTCCACGGCCGGTTTGGGCCGCCGTCGGCGTTTTACTAACCCGCAAGCCGCACGCACTTTACGTCGAAAAGGGGGACACACATAGCGCGCAGGTCGGAAACGAGGCCACTCCGCAACTCATGCCGGAGACGCAACTTAGGACGCCTCAAATTTTTTCGTTGACACATCCTCACAAATCCCTAACATTCCGTGCGTCGTCCACATGTAGTGCCTCGAAGGCATGGAAGCCACTACCGGTAGTGATAGCAATTCGTTTCACGGCGAGTTTGCGGGTCACGTATTACCGATACCAATGGCCCGCCCTTCCCAATTTTTTGGGAGTGAGTAGCTGACATGTGGGAAGGCGATGTGAGTTGATTTTTTGATCAATGAATCGTTTCTGAAATCCGCAGCAACTTTCGAATCTTCAGAAAGAATTGCGCAAGGATGACCGCCACAAGGATGACTTCTTTCCGGAGCCAGTAATCTATGTCCACCGTTTTGCCAACCAAAACCGCCGCCGAGTCCAATCGCACCGCTTCCGAGTCAGACCGCGGCGCACACGCCGGGGTGGAAACGCGGTCACCCCACAACGACCCTGCCTTGGAGAAGGTCGACTCCCAACACGGCGTCGAATACGCCCGCCAAAAATTCAACGCCGCCCCGCGTGGCGAACGCACCGGATTGAAAATCGACGCCCGCTTCTGCCCCGACGACGGACGCACGCCGTTCGCGACGACGCAGTGGGACCTTCGCAGCGCTGCAATTAAAGACGAAACCGGCAAAGTCCTGTTTGAGCAAAACGATTGCGAAGTCCCTTCGAACTGGAGCCAATTGGCGACCAACGTCGTTGTCTCGAAATACTTCTACGGCGATCCGAACACCGAAGGCGAACGCGAACGCAGCGTTCGTCAACTCGTCCACCGCGTGACCCGTACCATTACGGACTGGGGTCTCGCCGACGGTTACTTCGACACCGCCGAAGACGGCGAGCGTTTCTATCGCGACCTGACTTGGTTGTGCCTGCACCAACATGGTGCTTTCAACAGCCCGGTATGGTTCAACGTCGGCCTACACACTCAGTACGGCGTGACCGGTGCAAAATGCAACTGGCACTGGGACGCTGAAACGCAAACCACCGCACAACCAGACAACCCTTACGAGTACCCGCAGGGTTCGGCATGTTTCATCCAAAGCGTTGATGACAACATGGAAGACATCATGCGTTTGGCATGCAGCGAAGCGATGCTGTTCAAATTCGGCAGCGGTACCGGAACCGACTTATCGACAATCCGCAGCCAACGTGAAAAACTCTCCGGCGGCGGAACTCCATCGGGCCCACTCTCGTTCATGCGTGTTTACGACTCGATCGCCGGCGTCGTGAAGTCGGGTGGCAAAACCCGCCGCGCCGCCAAGATGCAATCGCTCAAGGTTTGGCACGCGGACATTCTCGAGTTCATCGAGTGCAAATGGGCCGAAGAGAAGAAGGCACACGCGTTGATCCGTGAAGGCTACGAGTCAAACTTCAACGGTGAAGCCTACAGCAGCGTCTGCTTCCAGAACGCCAACCTCTCGGTCCGATTGACCGACGACTTCATGGACGCCGTCCGCCAAGGCGAACAATGGCAAACCCGCTGGGTCACGGACAAACCAACCGAAACCCCACCGAAGTACGACGCCAAAGAACTGCTCAACAAGATGGCTGAGTGTGCATGGCACTGCGGCGACCCCGGCGTGCAGTACGACACCACGATCAACAAATGGCACACGTGCCCTAACAGCGGAGCGATCAACGCATCGAACCCCTGCAGCGAGTACATGTTCCTCGACGACACGGCGTGCAACCTGTCGAGCATCAACTTGATGAAGTTCGTCGGCAAAGACGGCAGCTTCGACGTCGAGCGTTTCCGCGCCGCGGCACGTATCTTCTTCATCGCTCAAGAAATCCTCGTCGACCACGCGAGTTACCCGACCGAGCCGATCGCCCGCAACAGCCACCTGTACCGTCCACTCGGTCTCGGTTATTCGAACCTCGGCAGCGTAGTCATGACCGCCGGCCTGCCTTACGACAGCGACGCGGCCCGCGGCATGTGCGGATCGTTGACCGCGTTGTTGCACGGCGAAGCCAACCGCACCAGTGCCGAGATGGCAGCCGTGGTCGGACCGTTTGAAGGATACAAGGGCAACGAAGAACCCATGAATCGCGTGATGCAAATGCACCGCGATGCCTGTGACGACATCAGCGACGAAGGCCCTGAGGAACTCAAGGCAGCCGCTCAAGAGTTGTGGGACGAAGTCACCAAGGTTGGTAAGAAGTACGGCTTCCGAAACGCCCAGGCGACGGTTCTCGCTCCGACCGGAACCATCAGCTTCATGATGGACTGCGACACGACCGGGATCGAACCGGACATCGCACTCGTCAAATACAAACAACTCGCCGGCGGCGGGATGCTCAAGATCGTCAACCAAACCGTCAAACTCGGTTTGAAGACGTTGGGTTACGACCAAGTCACGATCGACGAGATCCTGAAGTACGTCGACGAAAACGACACGATCGAAGGTGCACCCGGCCTCAAGGACGAACACCTGCCCGTCTTCGACTGTGCGTTCAAACCAGCCAACGGCGTCCGCAGCATCGGATGGCGTGCCCACATCACCATGATGGCCGCCGCTCAACCGTTCCTCTCCGGTGCGATCTCCAAGACCGTTAACATGCCAAACGATGTCACGCCGCAAGACATCGCCGACGCGTATTTCTGGGGATGGGAACTCGGGCTCAAAGCGATCGCGATCTACCGTGACGGCAGCAAGCAGTCGCAACCGCTCAACACCAAACAAGACGAATCGAACGAAGCCGGTGAAGCGAAAGTCATCACCAAGACGGTTGAGAAAATCGTCTACAAGCCGAGCCGCGAACGTCTGCCCGACACCCGCCAAAGCCTCACGCACAAATTCACCATTGCCGGCCACGAAGGCTACCTGTGCGTCGGTCTTTATCCCGATGGTCGTCCGGGTGAAATCTTCATCACGATGGCCAAAGAAGGCTCGACCATCGGCGGCATCATGGACAGCTTTGGCACCGCGTTGTCGATCGCACTGCAGTACGGCGTGCCGCTCGACGTGCTCGTCAACAAGTTCAGCCACACCCGCTTTGAACCGATGGGACACACGTCCAATAAAGACATCCGCATCGCCAAGAGCGTCGTCGACTACATCGCGCGTTGGCTCGGAATCACGTTCATGTCCGGTCACGACCACGCACCACAGGCTTCGCCGGGCAACGGACCGGAAACCGCATCGGGCGGAGAAATCCTCGGTGGTGTGACTGTCGAAAACGGTGTCGCCGTCGCTGGCACCCCGCCGGCTGCGAAAGCAACCAGTTCGGTGATGCAGGAACTCAAGAACGATGCCGGTGCCGCCGTCGCGATCGCCGAGCGAGCAATCATGATGGCCAGCATTTCGGGAACCAACGGCTCCTCACGGAACGGTCACTCGGAACCCAAACCCGAAAACCAACTCGGCGGCCAAGCCGACCAGTTCTCGCGGTTCCAAACCGACGCACCGAGCTGTGACAACTGCGGCAGCATCACGGTCCGCAACGGAAACTGCTACCTCTGCCACAACTGCGGAAACTCGATGGGCTGCAGCTAAACGCAGCCCCGCGGGGCGAACGCCCTCAGACGCAATCGCTCCGGCGAGGTGAAACATTCAGCAAACGGCGACCACATGTTGGTCGCCGTTTTTCATGCGCCGACATCTCTCACGCGGCGACAACGACTTCGGATCAGCCGCCCGCCGTCACAAAGCTCGGCTCAGGTTGCCACAGGTACAGGAACGTCGGCATCTTCGAACGATCCAACCCTGGAATACTCAGCGGCAACAAACTGCTCATCGGCGAGTTCGGCGTCACGTCAAACTCACTCAACGCGCGATCGTTATCACGACGCAGCAGCACGACCGGAGCGTCCGATGAAAGCCCCGCCATCCGACCGGCAATGTCGATCGCATCATCGAGGTAACCGGTGCTGTCGACCAACCCGAGGTCAACCGCCTGCTCGCCCGTCCAAACGCGCCCATCGAATAACTCGCCGAGGTCACGATCGGAACCGCCGTCGGACTCATCGCCGAACTGATCTTCTTCGAGATCCCTCGCATCTTTTTCCCTGTCGCTCAATCCGAGCGCGAGCATGTCTTCGGTTTCGCTCAACCGATGCCCGCGGGAGCGTCGCACTTGAGCAATGAACCGATCATGAAATTGATTCGCCATCCGTTGCAAGATCGCCCGCTCCCGTTCCTCCATCGTCCGTTCCGGCGTCCCCAGATCGATCTTGTCGCCTGACTTCACCGGAACAGGAATGATGTTGTACTGAGCGAGCGTGTCTTCCATGTTGTAGCTATTGAGGATCACCCCGATCCCGCCGACCACTGACGTCGGGTGGGCAACAATTTGATCGGCGTGTGTCGCGAGGTAGTAGCCACCGCCACACCCCGTCGTCATCAAACAGGCCACCACCGGAATATCGCGGCATTGTTTCAGCCTCGCGATATCGTGGGCCAGAATATCACTCGCCGTCACACCACCACCGGGCGTGTTGATTCGCAGCACGATGGCGGCGACCGATCCGTCGCATTCAATCCGCCGGATCTTTTCTCGAAAGAGCGCGACAGGGTTTTCGCCCATCGAATTCAGACCGCTGAAGTTTCGATTAACGATCAGGCCGTCAACGTCCACGATCGCAATCCGACCTCCACCCAAAGTGTGGCTTCCGTCAACAACGACCGTCTGAACCGGTGAAGCGGTGTTGTCGTTCCGGGTGACCGTGACCATCTCGCCGGTCATGCGGATGTCGCCATCGACCCCCATATTCCCGCCCAGGTTCATGTTGCCGCCGACCAGTGCTTTGATCGGCGTATTGCACCCGGCGAGCACACCAAGCGACAGACAGGCAAACGCGAGCACACCGCAGATAGCCAACGGCGCGCTGCGATGCGACGATTGGCGATCAGCACGACAGCGTTCGGTTTGCGCGAACATGGAGAATCCATCCTTGGAAGTTCGATCAGTGGCCGTTCTCGCTCAATCCGTCGCGAAAACGAAGATGCACACCGTCTGAACATCGACCACTCAGCCGCCCCCAGCGAGGGTTTTGCGAAACCCGTTCGCGATCGGTGCATTCCTACCGAGGCGAACGATCGACAACCGCGTCACAATTGTCAAACTTTGTCATCCCAAATTCCTACGACGCCTCGGATACTTCGCGGCCTCCTACGATCCCTCACAGCCGATCCAACGCAGCGACCTGCCGGCTCAACAAACCGCGTCACGCAGACACTCCAACCCAAACACCTCAGCCCAGACACTCCAACCCAATTGATTCCTCCCATGAGTTCACCTCCCAACACCAACCCGCATCCCCCCGCTAATAACGACCGCGAAACGACCGTTTCTGAACTGAAAGCCGTGGTGGAATCGTTCGTCGATGAGCGCAATTGGCACCGCTTTCATACGCCCAAGAATCTCGTCATGTCCTTGGCGATCGAAACGGCTGAACTGATGGAGCACTTCCAGTGGCTGACGCCCGAACAGTCGCTGCGTGCGATGGAAGATCCGGAAACGGGACACGCCATCGGGGAAGAAGTCGCCGATTGCCTCGCGTATCTGCTCGCTATCGCCAACAAACTCGACATCGACCTCGCCACAACGCTTAAAGCCAAAATGATTCGCAACGCCGAGAAGTACCCCGCAGACGACAACCGATTCTCGAACATGGACGATGCCGACTGACCAGAGCTAAATAGGTTAGCGCGTCAGTGTTCAGCAACTCAGTGTTCAGCAACTCAGTGTTCAGCAACTCAGTGTTCAGCAACTCAGTGTTCAGCAACTCAGTGTTCGGCGTCTCAATGTTCAGCAGGATGCTTGAGCGTCGGCAGGGCTGTCTTGATCGCGATCGTGAAGATCATCAAACCGAACGCCCAAATGCCAACGGTGACTTTCCACTCGAGTTGGCTGGGAACATATTCGACGATTTCGTGAAGCGTACTGGGGACGAAACCGGGGATGATCAGGCCCATGCCTTTTTCGATCCATGCCCCCACAAACGCCATGCAGCACGCGGCAACCAACAGCGGTCGCCATCGGAACTGCAATAAACCTGGCCACAGGAACAACAACGCGGCAGTCACATTCAATCCGATCGCGGTCCATGTCCACGGAACCAAAGCAGTCTTTCCGTGCAGCCCAAAGAACAGGTATTTGGCCGCGCTGACGTGGCTTCCGCCGGTGTAAAACTCGGTAAACAGTTCCGACGCAACCATCAGCAGGTTCACCAAAATGGTGACGCGAATGATCTTGGTCAGCGTCGCAATCGGTTGATCCAAACCACCGACACCGGCGAGTCTTTTAATCAACACCATCGCCACGATGATGAACGCGGGACCTGACACAAACGCGGAGGCAAGAAACCGTGGGGCGAGCAATGCCGTGTTCCAGAACGGACGCCCTCCGAGCCCGCAGTACAAAAACGCGGTAACCGTATGGATTGAAATCGCCCAGACGATCGAAACCATCACAAATGGGATGTACCATACCGGATTCGGCTTGCGACCGAGGAACCGCATGTAGAGCAAGTATCCGCAAATATGCAGATTCAACAGCAGATAACCGTTCAGGACGATCACGTCCCAGGTCAACATGGAGATGGGAAAATTGAATTTCCCGATGCCGGGTAGCAGATGCCAAAACCGATCGGGCCGTCCCAAGTCGGCGACGACAAACATCAGGCACATCACAATCGCGGCAATCGCCAACAGCTCGCCGATGATGACGACGTCATGCATCTTTCGGTCATGATAAAGGTAAGCCGGGATCACCATCATCACACCGCCTGCGGCCAACCCGACCATGAACGTGAAGTTCGCGATGTACAGCCCCCACGAAACCTGGTCGGTCATGTTTGTGCCGATCATCCCGCCGGCGACTTGATTTGCCCATGCGTTGGCCCCCACCAGAAACAACGCCGTAAGCATCGTCATCCAGGCGTAGAACCCGAGCGAACCTTCGGTGGCTAACCACAACGATCGGCCGATAAATTTCGGGTAGCTCGAAATATGAGACGTTGTCTCACTCGGTTGATTTGTCGGTGACGGTGCGCTGACGCTGCTCATGCTGCTGTCCCTTCCTTAATCAAAGTAGTAAAAGAACGCGGGTTTGGTGCCGAGTTCCTCTTTAAGGATGTAGACACGTTTGTTTTCCAAAATCCAGCGGATGTTCGAGTTCGGATCGAGAATGTTTCCGAACACACGGGCACCGGTAGGGCAGGCTTCCAAGCATGCCGGCAGTTGGCCTCGCCGAGTCCGGTGTAGGCAATACGTGCACTTCTCAACCACGCCGACCGGACGAATCCGATTGCTCAGATAGCTCTGATTGGGATTGACCTCATCCGCCGGCACTTCGGGCTTTTTCCAATTGAATCGCCGGGCATGGTAAGGACAGGCGGCTTCGCAGTATCGACAACCGATGCACCAGTTGTAATCCACAACGACAATGCCATCTTCTTCCTTCCACGTCGCCTTGACCGGACAAACATCGACGCACGGCGGTTCATCACACTGCTGACATTGAACAGGCAGGTAGAACTTGTCGTCTTTCGGAACGGCGCCGCTGTAGGTCGTCGATCCCTTCTCCATGTCCATCGTGCCTTTGGGCATCTCGAGCACACGGATGTAGGACTGATTCGTGTCGCGGTCGTGATTGTTTTCTTTGTGACAGGCCTCGACACATTTCCCGTTGCCGTTGCAAACACTCAGATTGATCGCGTAGACAAACTTGGTTCCCGCAATGGGACGGTCATCTGCGATCGTAACGTCCGCGTCATACTTTTCCTTTGCTTCCGCTTCCAACCGCGAGATCACGTCGGCTTTCTGTTCGGGCGACAACTCGGTGTAGTGCGTCTGCATGAATTCCGCGGCCGAGGAATTCTTGGCTGCTTGCCGCAGGGGCGAAACCGCTGCAACAAACGCTCCAGCCCCGAGCGTGGCAAACGCGCCTTTCACCGCGGCACGCCGCGAGAAGTTTTCGACAACGGGAAGAGACGGTTTATCAGTCATAACATCTCTGCAAAAAAGTTGACGCGGCGCCGGGCAGGAATCGTCGTGTGGTCTTCAGGAATCGGGCGGCCAACACGAAGGCAGAACAACACGCAGTTGTCGCGGAGGAACAGCCTCCCTCGAACACATTGCGTCGGCAGAATGAGATGATCGAACGTGTCGTCGACATATTGCGTTCCTAATGACCTGCGTTTTCCACCGGAGTGTTGAACCGGTCCTTGGGCTTGAAACCGACGACCATCTTGGGATACGCGGGGGAGTGCGGGTCGTGGCAGTCGACACAATTGTTTTTCACCTGAGGACCACGAGACAGATCCCAATGCCCGTTCATTCCACCGTGCGCTCCGTGGGCATATGCGGTGGCCTGGGGGCCGTGACACTGCGAACACAGGGTCATCACGTCTTGGTATTCGATCTTCGTTCCGTCAGCCTGCCGCAACGTGTCCGAACCATCCGGATTGTGACACGAGTAGCACGAAAGATTGCCGTGGGCGACGACCAATCCTTGGTGAAACTCGTCGAGCGTTTCCGTTGTCTTGTTTTCAAAGTTCGGTTGCCGAACCGCGTGGCACGTCGAACACGCGACCTCGCCGGTGCGGCCCTGCGGATCTAATCCAGCCAACTTCACTCGCGGGGGACCATCCGGTTGATGAATAACGACTGGAAAGCTCGTCGTCTCGCCACCTGCAGAATGAGCATCACTCGAAGATGCGTTATCGGAAGCCTGTTGCGTGTTGGGCGATGCTTTGAAAGTGGATTGACGTGCGATAACCACGCCCACCATCGAGACGACCACAAGCACCGTGCCGACAAAAATCAGATTGATCGATCGAGCCATTTATTTTTGTCCAAAACACGGTTCCACTGACACGCCCCAACATATACACTCAGGTGCAGGTTCACAAAACCCCTATTCACATTCGCTCTGTTTGTTTTTCCGTTTTTAAGATCGCTTTCAACATGCCGATTAGTGGACTCGTCCTCACGTTCGACTCGCCAGTTGAACAAAACCAAGAGGCATTGGACGCCATCAAGGCGATCCCTGAAATTGATCTAGGTCAAGCCAACGATAGAAAACTAGCAATTGTGGTCGATAGTGATGACACAATCCGCGACCGCGAGATTTGGGATACGTTACAACAGATAACAAGCGTAACAAATGTTGCCATCGCAATGGTGGCTTTTGATAGCGAATGTGAAGAAGAAGCAAGCAACGATACAAACTCGCAAGACGACACACCGGAAGACACTCAAGGTGCTAACCGAACAAACGTCTAAACACGCGAAAGAATAACGAGGCAATCACCACTCATCTTTCAACATTCTCTCTGCATGAAGACGCGAGATGAATCGTGAGTGTCGCGTTGGTCCGTCGCCGTTTCTTAACAATCCCTATCGAATCTTTTCAACAAACCGAGCCGACAAATGAAGATGATGAATTCAGATCGACGGGAAATTCTGAAGTCAGCCGCGATGGCCGCGGCCGGTTCGTTGGTAACCGGCGGATCGCTACCGGTTGTGCAGGCCGATCCGGGCGTCGCTGACTTGCCCGACGGAGAAGGTTTGACTTGGAACAAAGCTCCCTGTCGGTTTTGCGGAACCGGATGCCACGTTCAAGTCGGCGTGGAAGACGGACGTGTCGTTGCGGTCGCAGGTGACAAAGCGGCGGACGTGAACAAGGGACTGTTGTGTGTCAAAGGGTATCACGTCGGCGGCATTTTATACGGCGAAGATCGCTTGACGGAGCCATTGCTTCGCCAAGATGACGGAACTCTGAAAGCGATCTCCTGGGACGAAGCTCTCGACATCATCGCCAAGCGTATCTTTGATTCGCCACAAACGTTTGCGTTCTACGGCAGCGGCCAATGGACCATTCCAGAAGGTTTCGCGGCCCAAAAATTCATGAAAGGCGGCCTCAGCAACAACCACATCGACCCCAACGCTCGACTTTGCATGGCATCCGCCGTGACGGGCTTCTTAGGAACCTATGGGGTCGACGAACCAGCAGGTTGTTATCAAGACCTCGATGAATGCGACGTGTTGATCACCTGGGGTAACAACCCGGCGGAGATGCACCCCGTTCTCTTCTCTCGTGTAACTGATCGGCGATCACGTGGCGAAAAGGTGCGCATCATTGACATCGGAACCCGCCGAACACGAACGACGGACGCCGCCAACGAATACTTGAACATGAAGCCGCACGGTGACGTCGCAATCGCCCTCGGCATCATGCACCTGCTGATCGAAAACAACACCTACGACACGTCGTTTGTAAAAGACCACTGCAACTTCCGGGCTCACCCCGAATCAGGCAAAACGCTGATGGGTGAAGCCATCAGCGAAGACGAGTTTCGCAAACGGATTGCCGAATACACTCCCGAACGAGTTTCCGAACTGTCCGGTTTGTCGGTCGAACAAATCCGCATGCTCGGTGACCTGTTCGGCGACAGGAACATCCGGATCACCAGCCTTTGGTGCATGGGTATGAACCAACACACAATGGGCACAGCGATCAACACGCTCGTTCACGGTGTGCATTTGCTGTCGGGACACTTCGGCAAACCCGGCGATTCCCCAACCAGTTTGACCGGGCAACCCTCGGCGTGCGGAACGGTTCGCGAAGTCGGAACACTGTCACACGCGTTGCCCGGCGGACGCGTCGTCGCCAACCCGGAACACCGTCAACAATGCGAAGAGTTCTGGAACGTTCCCGAAGGACGGATCAACGGAACGCCCGGCTATCACACGGTCAAGATGTTTGACCAATTCACGATGCCGACCGACGAAGGCGGCGACATCACGACAATGTTCGTGCAAGTCACCAATCCGGGACAAACGCTGCCGAATCTAAACAAACTGTTCAACGACAAGGAACAACTCGCGGATAAGTTCTTGATCGTCAGCGACGTTTACCCAACCCCCACCACCGCATTGGCCAACTTGATTTTGCCGGCCGCGATGTGGGTCGAAAAGAATGGAATGTTTGGCAACAGCGAACGTCGCACTCAGCAGTGGTTCAAAATGGTCGATCCGCCCGGCGATGCACGCGACGACTGTTGGATGACGATCGCCATCGCCCGCAAACTGTTTGAGATGGGGCACGAAGGCATGCAGGACAAGGACGGCGAATTCATCTTTGCGGTGAAGGACGAATCCGGCGAAGAAATCCCGATCTGGGAATTCGAACACTACTACGACACGAACGTCGATAAACATCTGTTCGAGGAGTATCGCCAGTTCACAACCATGAAGCACAAGAACCTGGCCCCATACGAGGAGTACGTCAAAGCCCGCGGGCTACGATGGCCGGTCGTCGAACAACAAGACGGATCATGGCGGGAAACCCGCTTCCGATTCTCCGGATTCGACGATCCGTTTGTCGCCGAGGGAGAAGAATTCGACTTCTATCATTCGTCCACGAAAGACGGCAAAGCTCAGATTTGGTTCCACGATTACGAACCACCACCGGAGATGCCTGACGAAGACTATCCATTGTGGCTGTGCACCGGACGCGTGCTGGAACACTGGCACACCGGAAGCATGACTCGCCGCGTGACGCAGTTGAGCCGAGCAATGCCGACGGGTTATGTCGAAATGAATAAAGAGGATGCCAAGGACGCTAATATTCGACAGGGCGAAACGGTAGTCGTCGAATCACGCCGCGGTTCCTGCCAGTTGCCAGTATGGATCGACGGTCGAGGCCGACCACCACGCGGAACGATCTTTGTTCCGTTCTTTGACGAAACGAAGATGATCAACAACGTGACACTCGAGGCATACTGCCCGATCTCCAAACAACCCGACTACAAGAAATGCGCTGCTCGGGTTCGGAAAATGACGGAGGCGGATTCGTGATCCACTCATCCCGTTCAAACCGCGTGCCCGTCCCGAATGCGATCGTCACGGACTCGAAACTCCTTTACCTGACGGTCGCTGAGCGAATCGTCAACGGAGGATTCCCGTCATGTTAAAACGCCTCGCCCCGATCTTTTTCGCCTGTGTGATTGCGATCGCGTTTATCGGTTACGCCATCGGCATCAGCGATGGTGTGCCCCAACCCGATGGAATGGACGAAACCGCACTGATCACGCAGTACGACCAAGACGAAGTTAAAGCCGATCCGAAATTGATCCCAGCGGTTTCTTATGCCGAGGTATCCCAGACCGCGATGGGCCCGACGGCGACATGGAGTGCTCAGGGACAAACGCTGCCGCAACCCGAGTACGATCTCTACACCAAGATCGAACCGAGCGAAGCCGAAAAGGAAGCGTCCAGTAAACAGCGAGGGTCCCGCCGGGCGTTCAACGGTGCGCCGCCGGTCATCCCGCACCCGGTCGAGAACACAACCGACGCGGCTTGCTACGCCTGCCATGGGAATGGCGTGAAGATGGCGGGATTGAAAGCCAGTGTCATGTCTCATCAATTCCTCGGCAACTGTGTCCAGTGTCACGCACCGATGGCCCCGGCGCCGTTCCAAAACGTCGACGCGACCGTACAGACCAGCTTCGTCGGGTTGCCTGCACCGAAGCAAGGCAAGCGAGCCTACCCGGGGGCACCACCAACGATCCCGCACTCTCGGTGGATGCGAGAAAACTGCAACGCGTGCCACGGAGGCCCCAACGGTTGGGCCGGTATGGAATCAACACACCCATGGCGAACCAACTGCACGCAGTGCCACGCACCCTCGGCAACGCTGGACCAAATGCCCGACGCCCAGAAGTTCAGCCCAGAGAGCGTTCCAATGCTGCCTCCTCTGAACGTCGTGTCGAATTGATGTGGTGCCGGGTTTGACGCGACGCCGACAACAGCACCCCCGTGTGGATGATAAGGAAACGAGCGAGAACGCAGGCGCGAACCGGATCGCGAGCTACCGGACGGCGTTCAAGAAACAGTTCGCGGCGGCCATTCGTTTTCCCCTTCGTGCATGCAGATTTCTATTCCGAACTCGGCCAACCAATCGCAGCCGACGCGATTTGATCCAAGGTCGGCTCTGGAGACTGATGCCACAGTCGCGGTTTCCGCCCCTGGTCACACGACTGCCCAAACCTGAAGACCGCCCGAACACGCAGGAAGCACCACGCAGCATCAACGGGATCAACATTGCACCGGTTCCGCCAACGGACCTTGGCACCAAGCGAGCCGCCCAAACGCTCCCACTGCATCGCCCGCCTGGAGCCATCGATGAGTTTCAGTTCCTATCCGGCTGCACACGATGTGGCGACTGCATCACCGCCTGTCCCCATGATGCGATCGTCAAAGCTCCCGATCGATTGGGCGATGTTGCCGGAACGCCGATCATCGAGGCTGATCACTCCGCATGCATGATGTGCGAAGACTTCCCGTGCATTGCATCCTGCGAACCCGGAGTTCTGATCGATTCGATCTCGCCAATCATGGGAACGGCTCGGATCACCGAACACTTGTGCCTGGCTCATCATTCCACACTTTGCACCGTTTGCAGCGAACGGTGTCCTGTCGAAGGGGCCATCGTCGTCACGCAAGGAAAGCCAACAGTCAACGAAAACGATTGCACCGGATGTGGTGTCTGCCGATACGTTTGCCCGGCACCGGAAAACGCGATCCTGCTAATGCCCGCCTTCGCCCGACCGGGACTCGCTCAACGACACGATTGACACAGACAAGAACCAAGAGGCTCTTGCGCGGACGCCTCAAAGCCAGCACCGCTTTTCGTCACGCGTGTCAACCGCGACGAACGCCGCCCCGCCGATGCGGCCTCGAACAGTTTCTCATCTCCCACTTTCTTCAACTCGGAATCACACCTTGCCGCACGAGCCTTCGATGAACGACGACCTTCCCGAGATCCTGCAGGCCGAATGGGCGAAGGACCAAGTCATGCAGCTATTCGCAGATTTATCCGAGGGCGCCGACGTTCAACACGTGCAATTGAAATCGAGCAAAACCGATGCGACGGTTTCGCTCGCCGATGCCGCCAGATCGTTTGCAGAAAACGATGCTCAGGCAATCCAGGTGCGATACCTGTTCGAAGGCGAAATGTGGTGCGACACGATCATGCCGGGCGACCCAACGACCAAAATCATTCGCAACCGACTCCCCACGCTCGACAGCTAGCCCCGCGGCGCGACCAACGAAGCGACTCGAAATCCAGCCGCCCCAATAATACACCTTGACGTGCATATTTAAAGTTTGCACACTGGAGGCATGGACAGAGCGAGCGTATTTGCCGCCGGCGATCCGTTGCGGCAGCTCTGCTCTGCGTGGCAGTTTCTTTCTCACAATCAAAGCACACCATGCTAACTCTCAACCCGGAACAAACCGTAGGTGACTTGGTCCGCCAGAGCCCGAATCGCGCACGCGTCTTCGAAAGCCTCAAGATTGACTACTGCTGCGGTGGCAAGGTGTCGTTGGACCGAGCGTGCCAGAAACGCGGTATCGATACCGCAGAGGTAATGGAACGAATACACGCCAACGACGCTACGTTGCATAGCGACAGTCACGTTGATGTCGACTCGATGACGTTGACCGAACTCGCCGACCACATCGAAACCACGCACCACGCCTACCTGCGTGAAGAATTGCCGAGGCTCGATGCCATGACCGAGAAGGTCTCGCGGGTCCACGGCGACAAAGACGCACGACTGCACCAGATGCGTGAGGCCTTCGTCGCTCTGAAGTCCGAACTCGAACCTCACATGATGAAGGAAGAACAGATCCTGTTTCCGATCGTGCGGCAGCTCGAGTCCTCCTCCGATCAACCCGAGTTCTTCTGCGGCAGCGTGGCGAATCCGATTCGGCAGATGGAGCATGAGCATGATCAGGCGGGAAACGCCCTCGCGGTTCTGAACGAATCCACCGACGGCTACGCTCCACCGGAGTGGGCGTGCAACACCTATCGCGCCATGTTGGATTCACTGGCACGACTGGAAGCCGACATGCATCAACACATCCACAAAGAAAACAACGTTTTGTTCGTCAAAGCCCTCGCACTTTAACAAGGAATAACCAATGTCAACGAAACGGCCTATCTTGTTCGCCTGCTCAGGATGCTCCAACGCGGGGCATCTGGCCGACGAGGTGGCTCGAGAACTCGATCGCCGAGGCATCGCCGAAATGTCATGCTTGGCAGGGATCGGCGCCGCCAAACCGCTGTTCCTAAAAAAGCTGACCGATCGAGAGATTTGGGTGATCGACGGTTGCCCGATTCACTGCAGCCTTGGCGTGTTCGGCCAGGTCCAACGAGAACCCGACGTCCACATTCGCCTGCACGACATCGGGATCAAGAAAAACGCAGCGTTTCCGGACTCAGATCATTTCGCCGCGGTCATGGAGGCGGTTATTGAACAAGTAACCCAACAACAGACCGAAAAACGCCAGGTCACCCAGGCAGACTCGATCGCTTGAAAGAATACAGTAGCCGATATCGCAAGACTTCGACGGGCTGAATTCTGGCCAATTCCGCTACAGAGAGCGGACACGACCTATTCCAAAATCCACGGCGGCTGCGAAACTCGCCAGGAGATTCGGTGGCCCCCGTGAATCATTGAAAACTGGGCGACTTTCACCACGGAATCGATCCCCAATTCCTGGCTGCAACCGAATGGATCGTGGCGACCTGGCTACCAATAGTGGCGAATTGCGGTGACCGTCGCCTCATTGCGCAACAATCCCATTGAATTGGTGTATCGGAAGTCCGTTTGCGATACACTACGGGCTCTCTTCTTCACGTTTTATTTCGACGTTGTCAGGGGCGGACTGACCGACGCGAGAGATGGGTACCTGTATGCAATCTCAGTCGCAGTCACAAACCTCGGACACAACATCCTCGATGACAGATTATCCTCGGTTGGAGAATTACCAATCGGAAGGTTTCTATGACGAAGTCGTCAGTGCCGACAGCGTGGCTCGTCCGGATTCCGTGGCTCTTGTTGACCTGCTGAACCGACTTCCCGCCGGCGAACTGATTCGTCGTCAACGTGCGATCGAACGTTCCCTCTATCAAATGGGAATCACGTTCACCGTCTACAGCGATGAAGAGGGCACTGAGAAAATCATGCCTTTCGACATCATTCCTCGCATCATTTCGGCGACGGTTTGGTCAGACATTGAACTTGGTTTGAAACAGCGTATTCGCGCGCTCAACCTCTTTCTCGATGACGTCTACAACGAACGCCGGATCATCAACGACGGATTGATCCCGGCAAACATCATCGATTCGTGCCCTCAGTACATGTCGCAGTGTAAGGGGCTGAAGCCGCCTGCCGGTGTTTGGTGCCACATCACCGGCACGGACCTGGTTCGCGACAACGCCGGATCGGTGTTTGTTCTCGAAGACAACCTGCGTTGCCCTTCCGGCGTGTCCTACGTGCTGCAGAACCGCGCGGTGATGAAGAAAAACTTCCCCCGCGCGTTCTCCGACTCGAGCGTTCGGCCGGTCAATGATTATCCGGCCCGTCTCTACCAAATGCTCCGGCGGATGGCCCCGCAGGACATGCCCAACCCGACCGTCGTCGTGCTGACCCCGGGTGTGTACAACAGTGCGTATTACGAGCACTCGTTCCTCGCACATCAAATGGGCGTCGAATTGGTCGAAGGTCGCGACCTGCTGATTGAGAACGATCACGTTTACATGCGAACGACCGACGGGCGTCAGCAGGTTGACGTGATTTATCGCCGCGTCGACGACACCTTCCTCGACCCGGAGGTGTTCAACAAAGAATCCGTACTCGGCGTTCCTGGCCTGATGCGTGCGTATCGAGCCGGCAACGTTGCTCTGGCAAATGCCCCGGGAACCGGTGTTGCCGATGATAAAGTGGTCTACGCGTTTGTCCCCGAAATGATCCGGTACTACCTCGGCGAAGAACCGATCCTGAACAACGTGCCGACGTACTTATGTCAACGCGACGAAGACCGCGATTATGTGCTCGCGCACCTCGACGAGTTGGTCGTCAAAGCGGCGGGTGAATCGGGCGGGTACGGGATCCTGATCGGACCTCACGCGACCGAGCAACAACGAGCCGAGTTCGCAGAAAAGATCCGCGAGAACCCACGCAACTACGTTGCCCAACCAACCCTGCAACTTTCCCGTGTCCCGACCATGACCGGCGAAACGCTCGAGGGCCGTCACGTTGACCTTCGCCCTTACATTCTTTGCGAAGGACCGGACGATGTCTGGGTGTTGCCCGGCGGACTCACACGAGTTGCGTTGAAAAAAGGATCACTGGTAGTCAATTCGTCGCAAGGCGGAGGCAGCAAGGATACTTGGGTCGTGGCCAGCCCCGGCCAGATCGTCGCCCGTCCGTAATTGCGTCACCACTCGGTTTGTCCCGGCGATTTCTCCCCCACAGTCGCCCAACTGTCCGCCAGAATGCGTTCACACCGCACCTTCCATTCTCCTTCTTATATCAGTTCACAACATGCTCTCCCGCGTCGCCGAATCGATCTATTGGATGAGTCGCCAGATCGAGCGTGCCGAAAACCTCGCCCGGTTTCTCGAGGTCACGCTGCACCTGATTCTGGATCAACCTGAAAACCTCGTTGACCCTTGGGAACCGCTCGTCCGCGTCACCGGCGATGAAGAATGGTTCACTGAAAAGTACGGCGTTCCCAACCAAGAGAACGTGGTCAACTTTCTCGCGTTCGACGACGAATACCCCAACTCCATGCTGACGTGTTTGCGTGCCGCACGCGAAAATGCACGTGGAGTTCGCGAAAAACTGTCCTCCGAAGCGTTCGAACAGATCAACGAGTTCTATCTCTTTGTCAACGAGGCTTCGCGCAACGAATCGCTCGACCGGACGAGCAAGTTCTTTGACGAGATTCGCCAACAGACGTTGCTGTGGAGCGGAGTGCTCGAGAGCACGATGGCCCAGGACACCGCGTGGCACTTTGCCAACGTCGGTCGGATGCTCGAACGTGCGGACAAGACATCCCGTATCCTCGATGTGAAGTACTTCAACCTGCTGCCTTCGGTCGAACACGTCGGCACGGCGATCGACGACATGCAGTGGTCGGCGCTGCTTCTCGCGATCAGCGGATTCGAAGCCTACCGGCGCGACCATCACGAGATCGATATTCCCAACGTCGTTGGCTTCTTCCTGTTCAACCGGACGTTCCCACGCAGCGTCCACCGGTGCGTTGCCTCGGCAGGATGGTCGCTCGGCGAAATCGATCAAGCGTCGAGCAATCAGTCCTCGAGCGAATCGAGCACCAAGGTCGACGCCCTCAAACACCGACTCGCGCACACCCAAGTCGAAGAAGTACTCGCCGGCGGGATGCACGAGTTCGTTGACCACCTGCAGAGAGAACTCAACGACATCGGCAACACGCTCGCCGAAGATTACTTCCAAGCTCCCGTTTCAGCGTAAGAAATTCCTACAGACGCCGTTTCATTCCTTTTGATCATACCCCGGTTTTTCTATGACGATTCGCGTCGCGTTGCACCACAAAACCTCCTACGAGTACGACAAGCCCATCATGGTCGGGCCTCAACTCGTTCGATTACGACCGGCCTATCACGGCCGGACACCGATTCAGTCGTATCAATTGACGGTTTCGCCCGATCAACACTTTGTGAATTGGCAACAAGACCCGTTTGCCAACCCGATCGCACGTTTGGTTTTCGAAAAGCCGATCGACCATCTCTGCGTCACCGTCGACCTCGTTGCCGACATGACGGTCATCAACCCGTTCGAGTTCTTCGTCGACGACACCGCGGAAGCCTTCCCGTTTGAGTACGACGAAGACACCAAACGGCAATTGTCGTCTTACTTGGAACCGGGCGAACTGACTCCCGCCTTGGACGCGTGGATCCAATCGCTGCCGCAGTCCAACGACCGCACGATCGACTTCATCGTCGACATCAATCGCGCCGCGCAGCAGAAGATCTACTACAACATCCGGCTCGAACCCGGCGTTCAGTCCCCCGAAGAAACACTGACTCTCTGCAGCGGTTCGTGCCGTGACTCGGCGTGGTTGCTGGTCGAGACGTTCCGTCACATGGGATTGGCCGCACGTTTCGTTTCGGGGTACCTCATCCAACTCGCCGCCGACCAAGAATCACTCGACGGCCCATCGGGACCGACCGAAGACTTCTGTGATCTGCACGCATGGACCGAGGTTTATCTGCCCGGTGCAGGTTGGGTCGGACTCGACCCAACGAGCGGATTGCTCGCCGGCGAGGGGCACATTCCTCTCGCGTGCACGCCGACGTACACCGGCGCGGCTCCGATCACCGGTGGCCACGAACCGTGCGAGGTAACGTTCGAACACGTCATGAAAGTGACGCGAGTTCACGAAGACCCGCGCGTTACCAAACCGTACACCGAATCGACGTGGAAGGAAGTCCTCAAAGCGGGCGACCTGATCGATGAGAAACTCAACGCCGGTGACGTGCGACTGACGATGGGCGGCGAACCGACGTTCGTTTCGATCGACGACATGGACCACCCGCAGTGGAACACCGACGCGGTCGGCGAAGACAAACGCGTGCTCAGCAACGTGCTGCTCAAACGCTTCCGTGAAAAGCTCACCGAGACCGACCAAATCGCCAAGGGCAGCTTGCTGCACTACGGGCAAGGCAAATGGTATCCCGGCGAACAACTGCCCCGATGGGCGCTGACCTGTTTGTGGCGCCGCGACGGCCAACCGATCTGGAACGACGAAAAATGGCTGGCCGACGAAGGTCGCGACTACAAACACACGCACGAAGATGCCCGTCGGTTCATCCGAACGCTTTCGCGCGAACTCAACATCAGTGCGAAGATGACCTTCCCGGTCCACGAAGACATCTTCCATTACCTCTGGAAGGAAGACCGTCTTCCCGTCGACATCGACCCGGCCGACCCGCGTCTCAAAGACCCCAATGAGCGGGCGATGTTGATGCGGACGTTCGGCAACGGCCTCGGCACGCCGGTCGGGTACGTTCTGCCGCTGCGTCGCGCTTGGTGGCAAGCTCACCCTGGTTGGATGGGCGGTCGTTGGCCGGTCCGCAGCGAGAAAATCTACCTGATCCCTGGTGAATCACCGATCGGACTGCGACTCCCGCTCGAAACGCTCCCACCGGACTCCTTCAGCACGGCGCCGTTCTACACCACACCGCTCGACCCCACGATCAGCCACAATCCACTGCCGCCGCCTTACCGCGGCCCCGGTGCAAGCGGTGGTACACCGCGTGGAATGGAAAGCTATGTCGCCGCACGCCAGGGCGGGACCACCGGCGGTGGTGGCGGACGCATCGGCGGTCCCGCTGAATCAACGGCTTTGGCGGTCAACGAACAAACGCTCGATGACGTCGATGAAGATGATTTGCCGACCCACAACGACATCGTGCATACCGCACTTTGTGTCGAAGCAAGGTTCGGACGCCTGCACGTCTTCCTGCCTCCGGCGCAGCGACTCGAAGATTACCTCGACCTTGTTTCGGCAGTGGAAGAGACCTGTGCGTTGACCGACCTACCGGTTGTCGTCGAAGGTTACCTGCCGCCACCGGACGACCGGATTGATTACTTCAAAGTCACCCCTGACCCGGGCGTGATCGAAGTCAACACGCAACCGTCGTCGACTTGGCGATCGTTGGTCACGCTGACCGAGACGCTTTACGAAGAAGCACGTTTGTCGCGTCTCGGCACTGAGAAGTTTGACCTCGACGGGCATCACACCGGCACCGGCGGCGGAAACCATGTCGTCATGGGCGGTGCCAAACCGACCGACAGCCCGTTTCTGCGGCGGCCTCATTTGCTCGGCAGTTTGATCCGTTTCTGGCACAACCATCCGGCGCTATCCTACCTGTTCAGCGGCAAGTTCATCGGCCCGACCAGCCAAGCACCGCGGATGGACGAAGCCCGCAGCGATTCCGTCTACGAGATGGAAATCGCCCTGGCACAGTTACCTCCGTTCGGTGCCGACGTCCAACCGTGGATCGTCGACCGGTTGTTCCGCGATTTGCTCGTTGACACCACCGGCAACACACACCGCGCCGAAATCTGCATCGACAAGATGTATTCCCCCGACAGCTCGACGGGGCGTTTAGGGCTGGTCGAACTGCGTGGGTTCGAGATGCCGCCGCACGCGCAAATGAGCCTTTCGCAACAACTGCTGATTCGCGCCATCGTGGCTGCGTTTTGGGATAGCCCGTATCAAGAACCGCTCGTCCCGTGGGGACCGATGTTGTATGACCGCTATCTGCTGCCGCATTTCGTCTGGGACGATCTGAACAAACTCACCGGCGAACTACAACGATTAGGCTCCCCGGTGAAGGCCGACTGGTTCGCGCCTCACCACGAGTTCCGCTTCCCACTGATGGGTGAATTGGTCGTTGATGGAGTCCGCATGGAACTCCGCAGCGCGATCGAGCCTTGGTACGTGATGGGCGAGGAACCCGGCTCGGGCGGAACAGCGCGGTTCGTGGACTCGTCGCTCGAACGATTGCAGATCCTGGTCGAGGGGATGGATCCGAATCAATACGCGGTGACGTGTTTCGGCCACCGTGTGCCCCTGCACAAAACCGGCGTGACCGGGCAGGGCGTGGCCGGCGTGAAGTATCGTGCGTGGCAACCACCACGGTGCCTGCATCCCACCATCGGGATTCACACGCCACTGCAATTCGACCTGGTCGATTTAAAGGCTCGCCGCAGCGTCGGGGGGTGCACGTACCACGCAGTACACCCAGGTGGGGTATCGAGCGAGAACTTCCCGATCAACGCGAAAGAGGCTGAATCGCGGCGTGCGGCGAGATTCGATGCGTTCACGATGACGGGTGGAGAAATAGTAGTCCCTAATTTGCCACCCGTGGTCGGATCGGAACCGTACCCGGTTACCATGGATTTGCGTCGGCTCTAAAATGAGCATTCGTGAATCGGCGTGCTCAAGGCGGGTAGTCGATCGGAGGGAAGGTTAGCGCGACATGCGATCTCGTTCCCTATCGGCATTCAAACCGGAGCCCAGACCACATTGTCGACCAGCATCGCAGCCCCATTGTCGCTCGCCAGTTATGAAAAGCAGGCGGGCCGTTTCGACGAATCACGCGATGAAAACGGCGCCATTCGTCCACACTGGTCGACCGTGGAAAGCACGCTCAACCGAATCGGCCCGTCCGGACTGGACGAGCGTTCGCAACAGATCGAACAGCTCATCCGCGAAAACGGGCTGACGTTCCAGGTCGACGCCAATCAAAAACCGTCCGACGGCAACCAAGACTTCAACGCCCCCGCGAGTGTCGTCAATCCGCTGACAACGGGACCGCAAAGCATCGCGGCGGGCGGCACCGCGGCACTCCCCAGCGGTGTGCTCGGCAGCGGGCCATTGGGTACCGGTCCGCTCGAACAAGCTGGCAATCAAAGAGGCGACGGGGCCAGGGCGACACCCCCCGTCGACCCGTCACGTCCCTGGCAGTTAGCGGCGCTGCCGGTCGCATTCCAAGAAAAGGACTGGGTCGGACTCGCGGACGGACTCGCCCAACGCGTTCGCGTCCTCGAAGCGGTGCTCGACGACCTTCTCGGCCCGCAGCACTTGGTCACCGACCGTGTCATTCCCCCGGAACTCGTTTGGGGCAACCCACGTTTCTACCGCGTCTATCACCGGCTCGGACGTTCGGCAAAGTCAAGCGAGAACGAAGCCGCCACGATGGCAAAGGAAGGCATGTCCCGCCGCCTGCATGTCACCGCGTTCGATGTCGTTCGCGGCGATAGTGGGCGTTGGTGGGTCACAGGCGACCGCACACGCGCCCCGAGCGGACTCGGTTACCTGTTGGAAAACCGAATCGTCCTCAGCCGTGCGTTGCCGCACTTGCATCGACGTGCCAACGTTCGTCGGTTGGCCCCTTTCTTTGAATCGCTCCGGGGACACTTCCGCTCACTCGCACCTCGAGCACGTGACAACCCGCGCGTCGCGTTGCTGACTCCTGGTCCGGGCAGCTACCGCGAATTCGAGGACGCGTACCTCGCGCGGTATCTCGGTTACACGCTCGTCCAGGGCCGCGACCTCGCCGTTCGTGGCGAACGATTGAACCTGAAAACACTCGGCGGGCTGTTGCCGATCGAAGTTCTTTGGCGTCATGTTTCGGACCGCAAGTGTGATCCACTCGAACTCGATCCGCTTTCGATGGAAGGCTGCACGGGTTTGTTGCAAACCATCCGTGGCGGTCATGTGTCGGTCGTCAACGCGATCGGTGCCGCCATCGCGGAGATGCCCGCACTGCCTCCCGTTCTTGGCCGCGTCGGCGAGAAAGCTGCTCGGCGAGGAGATGCTCTTGCCGAGCGTCGCAACCTATTGGTGCGGCGACGAAGGCCCGTGCCAGTTCGTTTTGGAAAACCTCGATAAACTGATCATCCGCAGCGCCTATTCGGTCAACGACGCCAAACCGTCCGTTCCGGAGTACATGACATCGGAAGAGAAGGCCGAGTTGGTTCAAAAGATCAAAGCCAACCCGCATCGCTACGTCGGACAAGAACGTCTTTCGCACAGCCTGACGCCGGCATGGGTGGATGGAAAGCTCAAACCATGGCACCTCACGCTGCGATCGTTCCAGTTGCAAACGGCGGACGGCATCGAGGTTCTGCCCGGTGGTTTGGCTCGCGTGAGTCCGAAACCGGATTTGCTCGGCCGCTCCCCGACGAGCGGACAAATGACGCAAGATTGCTGGATCGTCAGCGATGAGCCGATCGACCACGAAGCAACGTTGTTGTCACCCGAATCCGAAACAATCCGCCTTCGCCGCAGCGGAGCAGAACTGCCCAGCCGGGTTGCCGAACATCTTTTCTGGCTCGGACGATACACCGAGCGGTGCGAATCGATCGCACGATTGCTGCGGACGACGCTAACGCGTTTGGCCGGTGAAGATGAGTACGATGAACTGTCCGAGATGCCGCATCTCGTCAAAGCCCTCGCCGCGATGGGTCAACTCGAACCCGACTATGCGATCGAGGGACTCGGCCGTGCAATGCCGCAGCTCGACCTGATGTTGCCAGCGAGCGTATTCGATTGCGGCACCTCGCGAGGGCTCCAATCCGCCGCGGTCGGTGCCCTGCGAAACGCATCGGCGGTTCGCGACCGGATCTCGCTGGACGCGTATCGGATTCTGCGTAGCCTTCACAACGAGATCGTCGTGCAAAGTCGGCCTCGCGGTGCCAACGTGATCGCAGCGATTGAACGACTCAATCACTGCGTGACGCTGCTGCTCGCGTTCAGTGGGCTGTCGGCGGAGAGTTTGACCCGCACTCATGGTTGGCGTTTCGTTTTGCTCGGACGCCGCATCGAACGGGCTCACCAAACCGCCGAACTGCTCAACGCCACGATGACGGTGCCGTTGGCAAACGAAAGCAACCTTTGCGAAGCGATTTTGGATGCGACGGACAGTTTGATGACGTATCGATCGCGCTATCTGTCACTCGTCCAACCGGCACCCACCATCGACCTGTTGGTCACCGACGAATCGAACCCTCGTTCACTGAGGTTCCAATTGCAGGACATCGAACAGGTACTCCTGGAACTCCCCACATCGGCGTCGCAAGTCGGGTTGGGTGCGGATGAACGGATCGCCGCGGACCTGATGCGCCGATTGCTCGTGGCCGACATCGTCAAACTCACCCAGTGCGGGGCAAACCAGGAGCGTGGTGCTCTCGCCGAATTGCTCGAACAGGTGTGCATCGGAATGCCGAGGCTCGCCAACGCACTGGAAGCCCGATACTTGATTCACACATCGGTCTCCCAGTCGCTCACTGGCGAACCATCAAAAACACTCCCGCCACTCGCACTCCTACCGCCCGGCCCCGCCGACAAACCGACGTAGAAAACAACGAGCCGACATCCTCACAACCTCCACCGTGATCCGAGCCCACCTTTTCCCCACGCTCTCATCTGTTTCCCACGCTGTCGCCTGATGACTCAAACCGCGAACTACCGAATCATCCACGAGACGGCGTACCGTTACAGCGAACCGGTGGCGTTGTGCCAGAACCAACTTCGGATGCGGCCGCGCAATCAAGCGAAACTGAAATGCCATTCGTGCGAAGTGGAGATCGATCCTGCACCGGCATCGATCCTCCGGCACCCGGACTACTACGGCAACATGGTCGACTCGTTTTCGATCGAATCGTTGCACCAGTCATTGCTCGTCCGAGTGACCAGTCGAGTGACCGTTTCGGCCCCCGATGCCGAAAACCTCGCCTCCGCACCGGCCTGGACCGAACTCGCGTCGATGGTCCGTCGAGGTGACAAACCTGTCGACTGGGACGCGCGCGAGTTCGTCTTTGAATCGCCGCGTATCGAACTCAGCCCGAAGTTCGCCGACTACGCCCGCGAAATCATGCAGCCTCACACGAGTATTGTCGATGCGGTCGACGCGTTAACCAAACACATTCATAACGACTTCCGTTACGACACGCAGGCCACCGATGTCAACACAACCACCGAGGACGCGTTCCTGATGAAAGCGGGCGTTTGCCAAGACTTCGCGCACGTCCAAATCGCGTGCCTGCGAAGTCTCGGATTGCCCACCCGATACATCAGCGGATACCTGCGAACCTATCCACCCGAAGGTGAACCTCGGCTCGTCGGTAGTGACGAATCCCACGCGTGGATCAGCGTGTACGCAGGATCCGAGGTCGGTTGGGTTGATTTTGACCCCACCAACGCCGTCCGCGCCGGCACCGACCATATCCCAATGTGCCTCGGAAGAGACTACGACGATATCAGCCCGATGCGTGGAATCGTCATGGGCGGAGGACAACCGGAGTTGAAGGTCAGTGTCGACGTGCTACCGCTCGACTGACATCACACCCGTCTCGACACCTGCGGTTATTCCGATTCGCCACTCGCCTCAGGCCATCCGGGTAACGCAAACTTCTTCTGCGTGTTCGCGGTATGCTCGCCGTAGTGCTTTTGCATTTGAACCAACAATGCCCGCAGCGATGGCCATCGGCTTCCCGGTGCCTTTTCATTGAGTTCGATGCCGTCGAGTAGGTAGGCAAACCGGCGGCAGAAGTCACTAGCCCGCTGCATCTGACGAGCCTCTTCGACACCGTCCCAATCTGGATGCGCGAACTCGTAGTCCTTTGGCATTTGTTTTGGATTGAGATCCATCACGGTCACGGCAGGATCGATCGCGTGATAGATCTGAGAGAAGAACAGCAACTGTCGTCCCATCATGTGCTCGGCATTCCACCGAGGCGTGTGGGTTCCGTTGGCCGGTTGGAAGTTCAACTGCGAGACCGACAGTTCGGCAAAGACCTCTTGCGACTTCCGGCACGCTTTTTCCATCGCATCAAACATCGCCGCGAGATCTTCCGGCATCTCCCACGGTGTTTGACTGAGGAGAACCGTTTCGGTTTCTTCTGGACCACGCTCCGATGCCGATACGGCAAACGTGTTGCCCGTTCGGCCTTTGCCTGTCACTTGGTCGGGATTCACGGCCAAGGGCAGTCCCCAACGTGGATTGACCGTGTCGACGACACTGACGACCGATTCATGGGCCATTTGTCCAGGCCCAACATCGCAGAGCACCAAAGCGTCCACGTCAACGAAGTCGCCCGCCGAATCGCCCACCTTGTTCTGCGACAAATCCCCGGTCGCAACGACAACACCGACGCCATCAACGTCGATGCGAGTCATCGTTGGCCCCATCGAGCGAACCGTCATCGCGTTGGCGTCCGTCATCGAATCCGACGTAGACCGCCCCCAAGTTGTCTTGGGTTGATTCGGTAGTCGCGACAACACGTGTCCCCACTCTGCCTGTTCCACGACGATGACCTGATCGACGTCGTCGGGGACAGACACTTTATCATCCGCACGGGGAACAATCGCGAGCGACAATCCCCATTGGTTTTCAATCGAGACCACACCGTTGGGCCACGATCGCACGGCAACCGGTTCGCCCTCGGCGGCGAACAATCCGGTCGTAAACACGCTCACAAAGAGTGAACAGAGAAACATCGATTTCATGGCAGTGATCGTCTAGCGTGACAGGGAATCGAACCTCAACCGGAGAGGCGCGTTTTCACGTGAGCTTACCGGGACGGCAACTCGGTCGAAACCACGTCACCGAGCAATCGTCCCTTTGCACCAGCCTTCGCCCCTGCCTGTGCCTCTGCCGCGCCCCCAACGCCGGTCAGTCCCTGCGCCGGTCAGTCCATGCGCCGAATGACTGCTAGCCAGTCTTGATCAGCGTGGCGCGGCGGCTGGCCGAGTTCCCGTTTGGCTCCACCGAGAATTGTGTTGGCGGCGCCGGTATCGAGGGAACCACCCGTGCGAGGATTAAACCACCGCACTTTGAATCGACCTTCCACGTCGGTCAGATCGAGTTTCGCCTCGCCTCCCTTCTTCAGATACACGAGGTACGTGTCACCGGCTTTTTGCAAACCATACGCATTCGGATTTTCAACCTTGTCGTTGCAATTGGACATGTCCCAAAACGGAATCAATTCGCTTTGAAAGAATTCCAATGCGTGCCGACACTGAACCCACATTTTCTCTCGCACGCGATAGTCCTGACAGGTCAGGTCGCTGTGCGGATGGTTGTATCCGAAATACCACTCCACGCCTGCTCCACCGGCCATGATGTTTCCCCACAATGCGTTCATTCGAGCATTGTTGTGCTCGGGATCTTCCTCGTCAGTGATTAACGAGTGTTTCGCATCACCTGGTTCATCACAGGCGACCACCCATGGTTTTCCAGCCGCCACGGACCGAGTGATGTAGTCGAGCGTTCGCTTGTGAACGTTGCCGAAGTCAGGACGGTTGGTTTGCAAAGAGAACCCAGTCAACGCCGAGGCATCGCCTAACAGGTCATAGTGCGGCTCGCCCATGTTGTGAATCACGATGTTGTGATGATAGGGATCGTGAGTCGCGAAGTAATTGGCCCAGGCAACCTTTTGCTCATGAGACGCGTCGTTGATCTCTTCACCGAGGTTCCAGTTCAAGGCCAAGTTGTGCCCGAATCGGGCAATCAGTTCGCGGTAGTACAGTTTTCGTTGCGGGCCGAGGTTGCCTCTGTCGAGCAACATCTCGTTCTCGGTTTCCATCGTCTTGAAGTGCAGGTACATGCCGTTGTTGTTTCCGTGCTCCAAGACGATCGCCCACTGATCCAAACGCGAGCAATCCAACCGACTGCGCTCGTCGTAGGTCGTGTACGGGAACACGTTGCGGTCATCGCCCTGAATGTTCATCGTTAAAAACGAGAACGCATTGAGCCCTTGCGACGCGAGATAATTCACCGCGCCGATAATCCCTTTGCCTTTCCCGTCCTGCCATGTCGGATCACCTTGCTTCCAATCTCGCACGTGAGGCTGCCAGGTTTTGACCAAGTTGTCTTTCTGGCCGTCCTTTTTGAAGTCGCCATCGAAATCGGCGTAAGCGAGAAAATTCTCAGGTGCATCCGCGCCGCACTTCAAGAAATACTCCCCGGTGCCGGTGAACCGAAGGTGATGTTTTCCGACGTAGCTGAGTCTGCCTTTGGAACGAAAATCGCGTCCGCCCTTATCTGACGCAGCAACGGTGAACTCACCCGAAACCCCGTCGACACCCACGACGGGCTGACCTGCATCGCGTTGATCCGAAACAGCGACGTTGCTTCCCTTTCGAAACGACACGCTGTACGTCCAACGGCCTTCATGATCAGGAGAGAGATGGGCACGCCAACGGTCGCCCGAACTCGCCGAGGAGTTCGCCGCGTCACCATCGGCGGCGAAATAACCAGGCACGTCATACTTCAGCCCGGACTCAGGGTGCTCAAAGGTGACCTGCATTCGATAGTCAGTGAACGGATTGGGTTTTCCATCTTCCGACGCGTGCGGTCCACGCAGAGTCAGCGTGATTTTGTGCCACTGCTGCATCGTCCCCGACACGACCGCCACCGATTCGCCCGGCGGATTCGCCGCCCGCGCCGAAACGGATGTCGTGCTCAATGACGAAATGATGCCTAGACAAGCAACGATTGCAAAAAACGGTCTCACTGATTTCACCTGCAATTGGGGATGCCAAAACTCGAGAAGATTGTCTCGCTCAAAGCTATTGACCGATTCGCAAAACCGTTCACAAAAAAACACGTCTTTGCATCAAATCAAAATCCTCGAGCATCTTCCGACGCCCCGACATCGCCTGAAAAATTGCGACAGTTCGTCTCCCCGTGGGTACCCGTGAGGGGGTGATCGACTACGATACGGCGACCTTAGATTCTATAGACGAGAAGTTCTGGCTACACAAAGGTACCAAAATGCATCGGGTTTTGCTGATTATCATGACCGCCGCGCTGGTCGGATCGTCCCCCGTTTCCGCCGCCCGACATAGCGTCGACGAGAGCAACAATCCCAAGGCGGACATGGAGTTCACTGAAGACGCCGGCCCGCCTACGCAGCCTCTAACACTGTGGTACCGCAAACCGGCGACACGCTGGGAAACGCAGGCTCTTCCCGTCGGCAACGGCCGCCTCGCCGCAATGGTGTTTGGCGGGGTCAACAACGAACGCATTCAGTTCAACGAGGAAACCGTCTGGGACGGCGTGCCGACCGACTACAACAATCCCAACGCCCTCGAAGCTCTGCCGGAGGTCCGGCGTCTGCTCTTCGAGGGGAAAAACGCAGAGGCAACTCGCATCGCGGGTCGCAACATGATGGGTGACCCAATGAAGGTCAAATCCTATCAAACGCTCGGCGATCTCTTTCTGGATTTCCCCGACGCCGAAACAGTCTCAGGCTATCGACGTGACCTCGACCTCACCACCGCGATCAGCCGAACGCAGTACAGCGTTGATGCGATCGAGTACACACGCGAAGTGTTCGTCAGTGAACCGGCCCAAGCGATCGTTGTCCGTCTGACCGCCAGTCAACCGGGCAGCATCGACTTCACCGCTAGGCTCGCCCGTGAGAACACGACGACTCAGTCGGCGTCAGACAATCGTCTGATCCTGCGTGGCAAACTCGGCGTCGACTACGAAGCCCAACTTCGTCCGATCGTCCACGGCGGCAGCGTCGAATGCGCACGTGGCGAACTGAAGGTTTCAGGCGCCGACGACGTGACGCTGCTGCTCGTCGGTGCGACGAGCTACAACAACGCGACGGACATTTCCGGCGACGCGACCAAACGTTGCGAAGACTTCTTAGCGGCGATCGGAACCCCACCTTACGAAGAACTACGATCCGCGCACGTCGCCGCACACCAAAAACTCTTCAACCGCGTGAAGCTCGACTTGGGCTCCACAGACGCCGTCAACCTGCCCACCGATGAACGACTGCAGGCGATCAAGAAAGGCAAACACGACCCACAGTTCGAAACGCTGTACTTTCAATTCGGTCGTTATCTGTTGATCAGCAGTTCCCGCCCCGGCTACCTGCCTGCCAACCTGCAAGGCAAATGGGCCCAGCACTACGACGCGCCGTGGAACAGCGACTATCACTTCAACATTAACTTCCAAATGAATTACTGGCCCGCGCAGGTCTGTAATTTGTCCGAATGCCACATGCCGTTCTTCGACTATGTCGAGAGCCTCGTGCCGTACGGTGAGAAAACCGCCAAGGTCCATTACGGAGCCGACGGTTGGACGCTGCACCACCTGTCGGATATCTACGGAATGACGGCGCCGGCGGACGGCGTTTGGGGAATTTGGCCAATGGGTGCGGCGTGGGCGAGTCGTGGTTTGATGGAACATTATCGTTTCAACGGCGACAAAGAATTCCTGCGTCAACGTGCTTATCCTCTTATGAAAGGTGCCGCTGAATTCATGCTGGATTTCCTGGTCGAAGCTCCCGCGGGAACTCCGGCCGCCGGCCGACTGGTCACCAACCCATCGCACTCTCCCGAGAACGCGTTCATCAAAGACGACGGTACCGAGTCGGAATTTACCTATGCCGCCACGATGGACCTGCAGATCATTCATGACCTGTTTACGGGCCTGTTGGAAGCCAGCGACGCGATCGACCCAAGCGGAAATTTCGACAAGGAATTCCGCGATCAAATCGAATCCGCCTTGTCGAACCTGCAGCCGCTGCAGATCAGCCCCACGACCGGTCGTTTGCAGGAATGGATCGAAGACTATGGCGAAAAAGACCCTCACCATCGTCACACGTCCCACCTCTTCGGACTGCATCCCGGCAAACAGATCACCAAGAACGCAACACCAGAACTCTACGACGCCGCACGCAAATCACTCGAAGCCCGCGGCGACTTTGGCAAAGGTTGGAGCATGGCGTGGAAGGTCAACTTCTGGGCCCGTTTTCACAACGGCGACCGAGCTCACGAGCTGCTGACGAATCTGTTGCGAAAGATGACGTTGACGAATTTGTTTGACACCCATCCGCCATTCCAAATCGACGGCAACTTCGGCGGAACCGCAGCGATTGCGGAGATGTTGGTGCAGAGTCATGA
>NZ_ANOH01000314.1 GCF_000346505.1 Aporhodopirellula sallentina SM41 | reverse complement strand
GTCGGTCTCCGAGGACGCTCGACTTGTGCTCACCAACACGGTCGATTTCAAAGGTTCGTGGCAGAGTCCGTTCCCCAAGTCTGACTACCAGATGAACTGGGTACAGAGTGGCAAAACGAAATCCGTATCGGGGATGAGTCAAACAAATGTGTTCAATTTCGTCGAAAATTCGCAGGTTCAGGTCTTGGAACTGCCATACGCCGGGATTCCGCTGTCGATGCTTGTGATTCTCCCACGACCGGATCAGGATTTTGGCCAGTTTCGTACAAAGCTCTCGCTGGGAGCCTTGAATAAGATTCGCGGACAACTGAAACCCACCCGTGTAAGGGTTGAACTGCCGAAGTTCTCGTTTGCGTTCCAGCTTTCTGCTCGCCAGCAACTAGAAACCGCGATGCCTTTGGCTTTCTCCGAGAAGGCAGACTTCAGTGGTATAAGTGAGTCGGGGGACATACATCTCCACGATGTAGTTCACAAGGCTTTCATTGCGGTTGACGAAGACGGCACAGAGGCATCCGCAGCCTCAGCCGTGGTGGCCGGAGTCAAGCAATTGGCCGAAGCGGAGTTTTTGGCTCAACGGCCATTCATCTTTCTATTGGTCGACGACGAGTCGGGAGCGATCTGGTTCGGCGGGCAATTGGTCAATCCATAGCCTTGTCCGGGCAGAATACCTGACGGAATCTTGCCTTCCATCGACAAATTCCCTCGACGCAGTTACGGAGCAAATGCGGATGGCACCCTCGTGTCATCTCCTTCGTCGCCCGCAAGTCATCGAAGCAGCACAGTCGGTGTTTGGAAAGCACTTCAGATTCAAACGCACCCATTGGCGCGACTTAACAGGTCATCGCACTGCGCTGGACGCGAACTCAGGTCGAAATTGCGCCGGTTGGTACCCCCATTGCCCACCTTGACCGAACTGGGGGATCGTGGCATCAATGTTTCAGGCTGGACAAAACGCGAGACCACCGATCTCAGCCAGTGCTCACCGATAGCGGTCGAACAACGAAAGGATGATCATGGCCAGAACGATAATGATACCCGTCGTGCTATTCTTGATGGCAACATTAGGTGGAACGCTTGGCAGGGCTCAAACGGCTTCCTCTCTTAAGGTCGATGGTCCTCCGGCCTTCAATCTGGAAAACGTCTCGCTTGCGAAGGTCATGGGAAATGGGAATACAGTCGGCATTATCAAGGTCGATTTCGCGGTGGAGACAAGAGTTGTGACCGTGCCCGTCACAAAAACACGCACGGAAACGAGAACGCGAATCGAAGAACGTACTGATGGCAGAAAAGTGGAGGTGTCCTATACGGAGGAGATTCCGTACACTGAGTCTGTTGAGCAAGTCAAGGAAGTCGCGGTCCCCAGGGTCGTGCGAGAAGATTTGCCGGTGAATCGAATAGCCGTAACAACTACAAGTGGCGATGTTGTGGCCAAGCCGACGTGGATAAAACGATTGGCTGCGCCAACGCACGTCTTCGTAGTCCATGATCAGGAGAAATGGCGTGAAGACAAATTGGAAAGACTATCCCCATACTACGCGGCTGTCGTTCGCCCCGACACACTTGTGCTACGAGTCTTTATCTCTTTATCGCACCACGTGACGAAACAAAGGATCAGAGTGAAGATCCATTTGGGGTTCCCCGTTCCAGCAGATAGTATTTTTACTCCGTTCATTTCACGCACTTAGCATACCAAAAAAGGTGCTGGCACAAAGAAGCAAGACCGATCTCACGATTGCTCCGGTTCGGCGGACGATTGGCCAATTCCCTAGTCGTGAGTCCCGGATAGTAACCCTCCACTTGCAAATGGGCCCACGCAAGGCCCGGACTTCACCACGACCTTGGCAAAGTCGACGACAAAACCTCAAAACCACAGATCAAGTTGACCGAATACGGAAATGCGGATTGTAATATTCCGTTAATTCCGTGATCTTTCCCAATGCATCAAAACCGACACTAGCTGCCCCGGTTCTCCGAACGGCCCGCTCGCCTTGCGCCGCCTCAGGTGACCTAGCTGGTAACGTCGACGATCGGTCCTGTCGTATCCTCAGCACGCAAATCCCCGTGTGCGATATGTCAGGCAAACGGTTAGTCTGCTTGTGACTCGTGATAGGAATCTCATGCGTACTACTATGAAGCCCGAGGTTGGCAAGTGAGGTGAATGATCTCGTCCGACTAGCCGTGTCATTAGCGTCTGAAGATGCCGAAGAGGCAGCGAGACCGAGGTGGCTCGCAAACCGGCGCGGGGCAACACGGCTCCGGCAGGCAACATTCCATGACCGGCAGACAACAAGGCGCGGGCTCACAAGGAACCAGCATCGGTGGATCGCAGGGCACAACTGGAAGAGGCTGCGGTTCTGGGATAGGCGTGGGCTCGGGAACGACAGGTGGCTGCGGGGTTGGGGTCTCGGGCTCAGGAACCAAGCTGAACTTGGACTGCCCTTGCGTATCCTCTT
>NZ_ANOH01000313.1 GCF_000346505.1 Aporhodopirellula sallentina SM41 | reverse complement strand
ACCCCGAGCACGGTGGAATCGAAGGCGTCTACAGCGGTGCTGGACGTGGAAACCGATTCTCGACGAGGCTCTTGCTCGCGCCGAGCGGCAAAATTCCAAGTGAGGGCAGCGGCGATAATTCCGGACCCGCACAAACGGCCGCGTCGAATTGGACAACCCAGTGCACCGGTATCAAAACTCTGCACGAATCTCGCGGATGTGCCGTCGTGGAGTTGACCGGAACGTTCGAACCGGCTGTCGCGACCGCGTCGGGTCCGGATGACTCCCATCCAAACGTCCCGCGACGTTGGCAAGCACAGTATCGGTTGGATCGCGGCAGTCGTCGATTGTTTTACCGGGTCCGGTTCAGTCCGGTTGCTGAAGAAGGTTTGGCAATCGAGGAGGCATGGCGTCGTCGTCCCGTGCTCCGCGTCGCGACCGCCGAGCCGACCCCGGTCGTGCGAGCGATGATGCGAGAAAAGCTGGTCCGAACGAGTGCGCGGTCCTTTCAAACCTCACTCGGTTACGTCATTGATGAGGATGAACGGGCGACCTTGATCGCGAGCGAATCGTCTACGATTCACCGCCGCAGCGGCGACCGGTTTTTTGATTCGCTGTTGACCGTCGACTCTGCCGACAAGATCGCAAATGGGGACACGCGTCACGGTTGGGACACCGTTTCCGACGACGCGAAGAGTGGTGAAGCTTGGTCCGGCTGGCAATCATTTGCATTCGGATTTGACGTCAAGCACCCGGTCGCTGCGGCAAAGTCGTTCGCCATGGGAGAACCGGTTTGGGCGGTCCCGATCGCTTCGAATTCAGGTTCGCTCGCGAAGGCGTCGCCGCGTGGATGGTTGATCCATCCGTCTCCGTCGTCACTCGACGTTCAAATCGTTGATGTCGGACGTGTTCGCGATTCCGGTGCGGCGGAGGACAGCGACGCGAAACAGGGACAACCACGCGAGTTGATGGCGTTGCACTTGCGAGTGATTCAAACGGCGAGCCGCGCCGCTTCGGCGAGTCTGCGGTTTTGCCGAGACGTTGATTCCGTCTACGAAGTCTCCTCGCTCTCGCGTCCGTTTCGCCGTGATACCGGCAACGGCGAGTTGACGCTGCAGCGGCTTGCTGAGATCAGTAACCCGGAGTCGATTCAACAGGAAGGCGACCGTGTTCGTTGGTCGCATCCGAGTCATGGTGTCGTGCACATGGTCGTCCTGTTTGAAATCGGTGGCCGAGCATGAGTGCACCGCTGCCTCCCGATCTGGTCTTCCGCGAAGCCGCTCTGTTGAGCGAGCTGGTCAGCGAGACACAGTGGCGGGCAGCGGTTTCGGAAGTCAAACGCGATCGCAAGGCGGCTGGAACACCACCACCGGTTTCCGACGACGACCGATCGGTCGTTTGTGATGAGATCGAAACGATTCTGATTCGCGACGAAATCATCACTCCCTATCAGGCAACGCAGTTGCGGGCCGGTCGCACGAAGCTGACCCTCGGTCCATACCTGGTGACGGAGTTCATCGGTCAAGGCGGGATGGGACAGGTCTTCGGCGGTGTCCACGAGATCATGGGCCGGCGATGTGCGATCAAGGTCTTGCCGCTGGACAAATCGGACGAACTCGCGCGAGAGAGTTTCAATCGAGAGATCCGTTTGCAGGCGTCGCTCGATTGTCCTTACTTGGTACGGGCCTTCGACGCCGGTCGCGAAGGCAGCGTTCATTTTCTCGTCACCGAATACGTCCCCGGCACGGACCTGCGACAGCTCGTTAAAGACAGCGGCCGGCTTTCGGTTCAACAAGCATCGTCGATCGTCGCCCAAGCCGCCGCGGGCATCGCGTACGCCCACGAAAGCGGACTGATCCACCGTGATATTAAACCGGCCAACATCCTCGTGACGCCCGACGGGCACGCCAAAGTCGCCGATGTCGGATTGGCAGCGTTGATGTTCGTTCCCGACGACGACCCGCGAGCCGGGAAGGTCGTTGGCACGGCGGATTACCTGTCGCCCGAACAGATCCGCACCCCCGACCAAGTCGGCCCGCAGTGCGATATCTATTCGCTCGGCTGCACGCTGTACTATGCGATCACGGGAAAAGTCCCGTTCCCCGGTGGGGATTCGCGAAGCAAGTGCAAACGTCACCTGACCCAAGCACCGTGGGATCCACGTAAATACGCCCCAGAACTCACCGAGGCGTACGTCGAAATCATTGCGGACATGATGGAGAAAGACGTCCGTAAACGGATTCAATCCGCCGCTGAGGTCGTTCGCCGTTTGAGCCCCTGGGCGTCTATTCATCCCGACGAGGGAGAAGCCTGGTTGGCCGAGCTCGGCATCAGTTTGCCCGACGAAGAACAACGCCCACGCAAGAACGATCCCTCGCGAGCCGTCGGGCTCAACGACGTGTCCCTCGACGACGATCTGTCTTGGAAAACCTCCGGTGCAGGGGAAGGTACGTCGCCGTCGCACCCGGTCACCTTGACAGACGAACACTCCGCCTCGTCGGGGGCACTCTCGAGTATCACGGGGGACGCTCCTCCGCCCCCGTTGCCCGAACAACATGGGGACAGGCATACACCTGCCGGTGATCTGGCTTACGACGCGGCGTCTGCCTCGACGTTGGTGACTCCGCCTCCTCCACCGGTGGTGTCGCACCGACCGATGGTTTCTCGCAACGTTCTGATTACCACGTTGATCGCATCGCTGTTGGTAGGTGGACTGGCCGGCTTCACACTCGCGGTTCTTTTGAAGATATGATGGTGCTCTTCCGCCGCGAACGCGGTGGATGCTCGCCTCCAATCCCACCCTTCAAAAGCATCTTGAGACTATGGCAAATTCCATCGAACGACGTGATGTATTCAAAGCCACCGCGGCAGCGATCGCAGCCGCAGGCGCCACCGGCGCATTCTCCCTGTCGTCAACCGACGCGGCCGAGAAGACTGGTTCCGCCTTGGCCGACAAAGCGACCATCCTGTTCCAAGGCGACTCGATCACCGACGCCGGACGCGATCGCAAACAGGGCAAGCCGAATGATTCCCGATCGCTCGGACGCGGATATCCGATGTTGATCGCGGGACCCTTGCTGCGAGACTATGCAGCAAAAGGCCTAACGATCTACAACCGCGGCATCAGCGGTCATAAGGTTCCCGATCTCGCGGCACGTTGGCAAAGAGATTGCATCGATCTGAAGCCGGACGTGTTGAGCATCCTGATCGGGGTGAACGACATCTGGCACAAACTCAACGGCCGCTACGATGGCACGGTCGAGACCTACGAAACAGGCTACAAAGCGCTGCTCGAAGAGACCATGCAGCAACTGCCCGAAACGCGAATCGTGATCTGCGAACCGTTCGTTCTGCGTTGTGGCGCGGTGGGAGATCATTGGTTCCCCGAGTTCACTCAACGCCTCGAAGTTGCTCGACGTGTCGCCGAACAACTTTCGCTAGAACGCGTCGCCTTCCAAGAAATGTTCGATGAAGCAATCAAAGTCGCGCCGCCGAATTACTGGGCGGGTGACGGCGTGCACCCCTCGCTCGCCGGTCACGCCCTGATGGCAGAAACCTGGCGTAAGACGTTAGGTATCTAGCGGTGCATCACGATCAAGGATGAGGCTTTCTGGGCACAGCGAAAGTCGCCAAGACTTTCGGCGATTCACGAGCCCTCCCGAAACTCTCGGCGAGTCCCGCTACCCAAAACCTAGTATTCCACTGCAGCGTGGCTTTCGGGTGGAATCGTTGTGGATGACGCAAGAAATGCCCGTGCGTGACTGGCGCATCAAGGACTCGTCGCCTCGTCCGCTACCCGAAAATCGAGTTGACATGAAGTACTATCGGAAGACGCTAAACATCTAGAGCGTTCTCTAAAACCGATTTAGCCGATGTCGCCAGACTTCGTTGACCTGAATTCTGGCGACATCCGGCGGCGGAGATCGGACGCGTCCAATCTCAAAATGCCCTACCGGCGACCACGGCGATCATAGTCTCGGTCGTATCGATCATGCCCTCGATGACCGTGGTGATCATAGTGATGCCGCGGTGGACCCGGTTTGCGGACACGGTAGTCGTGGTACGGGTATCCGCGGTATCCGGAATGGTAACCCAGTCCGACCCCGGGATAGATCACCGGGCCGAGTCGGGAGTAACCGTATCCGTAGGTTGGTCGGTAAGACCGATAGCCGTAGCCGCTGTAGCCAGACGAATATCGGTATCCGGGCACGCCATAACCTCCGGTTCCGAATGAAATCGAGAACCCGCCTGCATCAGCCTTGGGAGCCTCGCCGGCAAGCACCAAACCGATCGCAAGTACAGGGACACTCAGGTATTTGATTATTCGAGACATTTTGTTTTCCTTCTCCTTATTCACGAGTTCACACTGTGACGCCAACACGGCGACGGGAGGAAGAGTGTGAAACTCGCTTCAGGAGACAGATAACGCAATGCCGGTGCCAAATCGCGAGAAATACCCGTACTCCTTCGATTTGACGCCGTTTTTCAGCGAATATGCGGGAAATTTCGTGACGAATTAGGCCGGAAATCGTCCAGCCCCCAGCAACGCATGTGTTCGCAATGACGACACTTTGGTGTCGCGTCCGGATCAGAATGAGACTCCCGGCGAATCGAGCTGCAGGCGTCGGAAACACGAAAGTGGATCTTGTGAAAGATCCCCATGCCGCAGGATCGGGGCATCATCCGCCACACGAAAGCCGTGATAATGCTTTCCTGGGCACCACGTTCCCTTCCGAAATAACACGTGGCGCGACAGCAACCTGCCGCAATCGCCTATTTGCTCTCCATTCCCACCGCCTCCGCGACATACCGACGTTTCACAGCGTCTCGCTTTCGCACGAACGCAGAAGTTTGAGATTTCGACCTTGACCGATTTCGGCAGATGGGAACAATTGGCATCTCAGTCGTCCGAGATCGGAACGAACGCGGATGACTGGCACGGGAACGGATTTCTCGTGAGAGCTTTACCGCCGGTGTGAACGGCGTGACGACAGAGCGTCACGCGTGCACGATAGGAGCCGGATTCGGAAAAGCGATTTCGATTTTCTGCGTCAGCAAGGAGGCGACGAGATGCATCATTCTATCAATCGGTCGATCGAGTTTTCGAGTAATCAGGCCCACACACGTTGGGCGGCTCCGAGCCAAGGCCAGTCTGCGTCCCACGCGGACAACGCGACCAAGACTCTCGAGAAAGTCGCCGATCCGGTTCAACGCTGTGGCCGCCACAACGAGACCGACAGTGATCGTCTGACCAACAGTTCGATCGACGCCGATCAGCCGACTTCTCGCCATGACGAGAACCAACCGGTCTCGATCGCGTCGCTGTTGCCGAACGCTCGTTTTTTCTCCGGCAGCGATATCGAATTTGTCTCGATTGCGGAATCGGCCGAGCAGTGCACTCCGGGGCAACTCGTGGTATACCGAATCGGTGTGGATTGCCCGGTGGAGCTGATCTCTCAGGCACTCGCACGCGGCGCCGCTGGAATCCTCACCGAACAAATCTTGCCGGCTCCGCTGCCTCAGTGCATCGTCCCCGATACCGAACGGGCCATGGCTGAGATCACCGCCAAACAACTGATCGACGAAACCGGATCTCGTCCTGATCAACGATTGCTGACGATCGGCATCGTCGGGGAAAGTGGCAAGACCACGACAGCTCTGACGTTGGCTCAGGTGCTGCGTGACATCCCATGTCGCGTCGCATATCAAACCGACCTCGCTCAAAGCGACGGGGTAACCACCGAGACCGGCGAACAATCGTTGGACGGTGCGGCTGACATGATCCAACGGATCAGCGAAGCGGCCGATGCGGGCGCTGCCGTGACCATCCTCGAACTCGACGCACGTATGCTTCAGTGCGGCGGTTACGATCAAATCGGGTTGGACATGTTGGTCATCGTTGGCCACAACGCAGCTCGCAGCGACTTCGGCCCGTCGCCCGTCGACTGCGCTCTCGAACGAGTCGAGTCGGATGGGATCGTCATCGTTTCCACCGAAGACCGTCGCAGCCTCAAGGCAGTCGAATCGTCCACGCATCGCTATGTCACCTACGGAGTCGACGTCGACGTCGACGCCGACGTCGAACTCAAAACGATCGACACGGTCGACGGTGTCTTGACCGCGATGCTGCGTCACGGAAACCGCTCGGCGATGCTCGAGTCGTTGCTCGGCCAGGGCACGCTCGCTGATGCGATCGCCGCTGCGGCCGCGGTAGGTGTGGCGACGGACAACCCACTCGTGCAGATCACCGAGTCCGTCAGTAAGATACGCGAGCTTCCTGGGCGTTGCCAAAAGGTCGCTGTTGCGGACTGGAACGTGACGCAGGCCGCTCCGTCGATGGTCCTCGATATCGCCGGTACGCCACGGCGAGTTTCGTTTGTCCTGGACGCGATCCGTCAACAGATGGCAAGTGCCGGACCGGAATGTCTGCCAATGAACGTGAACGTGAAAACCATGTCGGCGCGTCGGGCAAAGATGTGGTGCGTCCTTGCGATCTCCGACTCCGACGATGCCGAGACGCTCGCGCAGTACGGCCGCTTGTTGGAAGCGATGCCCGATCAGTGCGTGCTCACGTGTGCCCCGAACTCGAAAGAAAAGTTCCTGTCCCTGAGCCACAACGTGCTCGACGGTGTTCAGGACATCGCGTCGATGCGGTTGGTTGCCGACCAGGACCGTGCGATCACTTGGGCGACGCAGTGTGCGAGTTCCTCGGACACTGTGGTGGTGCTCGGCGGAGTCGATCGGCGTTCGGCGCGATCCCAACGTGAAGACCTGCAGCGTCTCGAAGACCTGATGAAACGGCTGCAGCACGAATCCGCCGAAGCTTCCGCTCCCGTGAAACCTGCCGGAAAGTCAGCCTCCGCGTCGACGCAGGTGCCTCACCTCAAAGTCTTCAACCCGGAAGGCTAACTCGAGCTCCGGTGTGGATGGCTCGTCAGGGTTTCGGCTTTGATGTTCTATTCGTCGCCGCTGCTCAGGACGGCCATGAACGCCTTCTGGCTGATCTCGACGTTGCCGATCGCCTTCATTCGTTTCTTGCCCTCTTTCTGCTTTTGCAGCAGCTTCTTCTTGCGTGAAACGTCACCGCCGTAGCACTTCGCGGTAACGTTCTTTCGCATCGCCGGGACGGTTTCGCGAGCGATCACGCGGCTGCCGATCGCGGCTTGGACAGCGACTTCGAACATGTGACGTTCGATCTCCGCTTTCAAACGTTTCGCGACCGCTCGCCCTCGGCGGTCCGCGTCGGCGCGGTGACAAACCACCGACAACGCGTCAACGCGACTTCCGTTGACGATGATATCGAGACGGCACAAATCGGCGGCTTCATAGCCGACCATCTCGTAGTCCAACGTTCCATAGCCACGCGTGCAGCTCTTGATCTTATCATGCAGGTCGTAGATTACTTCCGCGAGCGGAATGTTGTACGTCAGCATCGCTCGGCCGGCGCCGATGTATTCCTGGTTACGTTGAATGCCACGGCGTTCTTGGCACAGTTTAATCACCGCGCCGATATACTCCTCCGGAACGATCACGTTGCATTTGACGATCGGTTGCCGGAACTCTTCAATGTCGCCTGGATCCGGAACGTCCTGCGGTTTGTGGAGCGTTTTGGTCTCGCCGTTTTTCAGTGTGATCTCATACGTCACGTTAGGCGCCGTCTGCACCAAATCAATGTCGGACTCCTGTTCGAGCCGCTGTTGGATGATCTCCATGTGCAGCAGGCCGAGGAAGCCGCATCGGAATCCGAATCCGAGTGCGTCGCTGGTTTCCGGTTCGAACTCAAAGCTCGGGTCGTTCACCGAAAGTCGTTCGAGTGCATCGCGAAGGTCCGTGAACTCCTGCCCGTCGCTCGGAAACAGCCCGCAGTAAACCATCCGTCGCGGTCGATCGTAACCCGGTAGAGCCTTCGCGGGAGTCTTGCCGGTGACCGTCACGGTGTCACCGATATGAACGTCGCCGAGGCTTTTGATGTTGCAAATCAAGTAACCGACTTGGCCGGTCGACAGTTCATCACGAGGTTCTCTCGCGGGAGTGAACTGGCCCAACTCGATAACCTCGTGCTCGGTACCGGCACGGAGGAACTGAATCTTCTGGCCCGTTTTGACTTTGCCCTGCATCACACGGATGTACGTGATCGCGCCACGAAAGTCGTCGTAGTTGGAATCGAAAACCATCGCTTGCAATGTTTCCTCTGGATCGCCGGCGGGTGCCGGGATGCGTTCGACGATTGCGTCGAGCAGACCGTCAACGCCGACGCCCGTCTTCGCGCTAACGCGAACGCACTCTTCCGGATCGGTCCCGAGCGAATTCATCATTTCCTCGGCGACTTCATCAGGCCGAGCGTGGACCAGGTCGATCTTGTTGATCACCGGGATGATCGTCAGGTCATGTTCCATCGCCGCAAACGCGTTGGCCATGGTTTGCGCTTCGACTCCCTGGAACGCATCGACGAGCAACAAGGCACCTTCGCAACACGCGAGCGAACGAGAGACTTCGTATTGAAAGTCGACGTGGCCTGGTGTGTCGATCAGGTTGAGTTGATACGTCGTGTCGCCACGTTGAAACGGCATCGCAACGGCGCGAGCCTTGATCGTAATCCCGCGTTGACGTTCCAACGCCAAGTCGTCGAGCAACTGTGACTTCATCTCACGAGTCGTCACGGTGCCGGTTTCTTCGAGCAACCGATCGGCGAGCGTGCTCTTGCCGTGATCGATGTGAGCGATGATGCAAAAGTTGCGAATGTTTTTGGTTTGTGCGGACATAGCAGATGGTTTTGCCGGAGGCGGGCTCTCGGGAATTCGCGAGAGCAGATGATCGGTTTCAATGCGTCAGTGGCGATGAGGCACGCAGGCGTGTGCCGGTGACGCGGAGGCTTGTCGTCGTCTTATCGTAGGCGGTCGACTACGAGTGAGCTTTGCGGGCGTAACCGGCCGCACCGAGATAACCGGCATCACTGCCGAGCGAGGCGAACGAGATCGTTGTCCCTTGGAAAACGTTCGGGAACGTGCGTTCGCGGAACTCCTCACGGATCTGCTCAATGAAGCGTTTGCCGATCGGGCATTCTTCGCCACCGAAGTTCATCGCACCGCCCAGGACAACGCTGCCCGGATCGACCGTGTGAACCAGCGTCGTGATCGCGATCCCCAACCAGCGTGCGGTTTCATCGACGATCGTGTTGGCCAGGGAGTCACCCGCGACGGCGGCTTCGTAAACCCGCTTGCTGGTCAGCTCATCCGTGTCCGTTTCACCGTCGCGATTAACGAAGCGAGAAAGGCTGCTGTCAGTCTGTTCTCGCAATCGTTTGCGGGTAATCGCCACCACGCCGGTAGCGGACGCGTACGCTTCGAGTTGTCCACGGCCTCCACCCCACTGGCAAATTTGCGCGTCGGGGGAAGAGTCGACCAGGATATGACCGCACTCGCTGCCAAAGCTGTTCACGCCGTTGACCAATTCGTCTTCGATAATGATGCCGCCACCGACGCCGGTGCCGAGCGTCAACAACAGCATCGAAGAGTGCTCGCTGCCGCTGCCGAGCCAGTACTCGCCGAACGCCGCTGCGTTGGCATCGTTGAGGAACTCGACCTTTCGTCCGGTCGCCTCGGCCAGCTTTTCCACGATCGGAAAATCCCACCACGAAGGCAACTGGGGCGGCGCGACCAGCCGGCCTCGGGGCAGATCCATCGGCCCGGGGGCTCCCATTCCGATTCCCGGGACCTTCCCCGTCACGCCGCATCGCTGCTCGGTTTCTCGCACCAAATTCGCCAACCCGCGAACCGCCGCCTCCGGCCCTTCGGACTCTTGCGTCGGCACCTGTTCAAACGCCACCGTATGCCCTTCGTCGTCAACGAGCCCGCACTTGATGCTGGTGCCACCAATGTCGATGCCCCAGAAATACGGCGCCGTGGAAGATTCGGTAGGAAACGCGTGATCGCGATCAGAATTGAATGCCAAGGTAGGTTCTCGTCGAAGGAAGGCGCCGCGGCGGCGAATCATGAAGATGGAGAGCGAGGGTTTCGGCAGGTCCGGCTCGTGATCGAAACCCGCTCGAGAACTCGTCAGCCGTTCGGCGTTGACCGCAATTCGCTTGACCAAAACATAGCCAACGTCCAGCGGATGGTCGGTCTCGGACGGTTTTCGAAGGGCGTCGAAACGACCCCCGTCATCCGCGCCTGACGTGTTCGGGCAATAGTATAAGAACCAAACCGTTTTCGACGAGGTGCGATCCGCATCCCGTCCACCACCTAGGAAAACCAGCCTCAGCCTCGGGAGTCGCTCGCGGTGGCTGGTCTGTCGGGGCGTTTCCCCGTTAGTCCCAATACCGTTCAATTTTCGTTTAACCCGTGCCCGAAGGGTAGGTTGTGTTCCGTCAAGCGTCGCCTACGGCTGCCGGTTAAACGAAAGCGCCACAACCCGGTGCTTCATTGAACGGTATTGCCGTTAGTCCAGCGCCAAAGTCGGTAGCAAAACCAGTTCGGCCGAAAACGCGGAGTCGACCAAGAAAGCGAAACCGACCAAGAAAGCAGACGCGACCGAGAGACCCGATCCAGTCAATGAGACAGCCGAGTCAAAGAGGCAGCCGAGAATTCAGCGCGACGCTCGCGTTCTAGCTAATCCCCGGAAGCGACATTTGCGCCGGCTTGACCCATTTCGGAAGGGACACGCCAGGTTCGGAAATGCCCAGCACCACGGATTCGCTCGCCTCGGCCGGTCGACTGATGACGAGGCAATTCGTCAACGAGATCGAATCCGATAGCCCTTGGCGTTGAAACGCTCGGCGGCAACGATACAAATCAAAACGTCGCCGGAAACCGCGGAGCCAATCCAACCCCGCCTCCGCCGTGCAGTAGTCAATCCGCAGAATCGTCTTCGGGTTGATGCCGAGTTGGTCCCGCAGTTGTCTCCACGAATTCGCGAGATCGCAAAAGAACGCGGGCTGCAGGGAAACGATTTTCGGAACAACCAACGCGAGCGTTTTCTGCTCGGATCGATTGGCGGCGACCGCGTGGCAAAGGAGCGTTTTCAGCGTGTTGTCGGTCGAGATCGCCGACGTGTTTTGCGTCGCAGTCATGCCTCACCTGGGGCTAGGTTGCTATCGTTTTGGAGACCGCATCTTGGCCAACATCGATTGGAAATCGACCGCGACCGGCGTGCCTGGCTTTTCATCACCGCCGGCTTCGCCAACCGTGATGGCCTGTTCGACTTCCACGTCGTCTTCGATGACCAGCATGTCGCGATCATCGTCGGCGAGAGGTTCTGTTTCCGCGTCTTCCATCCACAACACAGGAGCGGATGCGTCGCCACGCATGCTGAGGATCTCGCGATGCAATGATGCCTCGAGGTCCTCCGTAGGTTGTTCGTCCGGATGCGATTGAGCGTCACACGGGGCGTCGTTCGTTTGGCAAATCGGCTGAGCCTGCATCGTCACTTCTGCGTCATCGCCGAGTTTCGCCGCAACCGGTTCTTCTTCTTCGAATTCGCCGAACAACTCATCGGTGCTCGGAGTTTCAAAGCGAACGACTGGTTCGATTTCTTCAGTTGGCGAGGGCTCGACGCATTCAGGCTCGTTCGCCGTTGTGGCTTCGGCTTCGACGGAAACCTCGTCTGCTTCGTCGTACTGGAACGACCCTGTTGCCTGGCAATCAATGCTGACTGCTTCGAACGCGTTTTCGGTGTCACAGGCAATGGCGACGTCGGTTTGAACGGTGAAGTCCTCGCCGGTTGTTTGTGTTTCTTTCATGCATCCGCGTTCGCATTGCGGTGAGTCGCATGATGCCGGGTCACAGGGTTCGCCGTCGCATTGTTGGGCTTCGCATCCTGATTCACACGCCGACTCGCACGCTTGCTCGTTTTCGCAGGCAAACTCTTCGCTCGATGATTCAATCATCCCGGGAGTGTCAACCATCGGGCCGAACTCGATCGAGCTGTTGGGTTCGCTGGTGCCTTCTTCGTCGAGTGGTCCGAATTCAACATTCGATACCGGACGACTCAGCTCAGGTTCTTCAATCAGCGGGCTCGGCAATTGCTGCAGCACCGCCCATGCGTGGTCCACGGTGCCTTCGGAAATTTGTTGGTGTCCCCGAGAAGTTGCAAACTCGATGGTCGCCGTCATCAATTGGTTGATCAAACGCGGCACGCCACTGCATGCTCGGTGGATCGACCGAATCGCGGCTTCTTCGATGCTGACCTTGGTCGCGACCGCCGTGGTCTTTAACGCCTGTCGGACGTATTCGATCGTCTCGTCGCTCGATAGCGGATGCACGTAGCACCGCGTCGACACCCGTTGAACGAGTGCGTCGAGCGATGGCAATGCGAGCGTCTCGTCGAGCTTTGGCCCGCCGAGTAACACGGCGCTCACACGAGGCCGACCGTTGGACATCACGTTGGTCAGGATACGGATCGTTTCCAAGACTTCGGGTTTGAGTGTTTGTGCTTCGTCGACGAGTAGCAGCAACCCAGCGAACTCTTTCGAGCTGCCCGCGATTCGTTCGATGATCGCGAGTTGGGGGTCGTCGCCGGCCGCTACCGGTGTCGGTGCAATGCCGCGGATGCGATCGAGCCGGCTGAGCAGGTGACGTTGCAGCGACTGTGGGCTTTCGAGCGTCGCGTCGCCGAAGACGATCACTTCACGATCGCGAGCGAAATGCTGCTGCAGAACTTGGCTGATCAAGGACTTTCCGGTGCCGGGAGGTCCGATTACGAGCGAGATGGCCTCCCACGCTTCAACGGCGCGGCGAACGCGTTGCAATGCATCGTCCTGCGATCCGACTCGCACGTAGCGTTCGGCGCTGGGAAATGGTGGAAACGGGGGTACGTGAAACTGTGTTTCAACCGAAGACATGGTCGAAGTCCCGAGGCGGCACAAAACGTAGAAAGCGGACATTCCGTCTAATCGTTACAGTCGTCATAAAAGACCCGCGAACTGAAACGAAAATATTGGCGAAGATGGCTGCATTTGGTCGCACGGCTAGTCGCACGGCAATGCGATCAATTCGATGCCTACTTCGCGTACCCCCGTCTTAACCAAACCCGCTCAATCAGCGAAAGTGGGAATCCGTGGCGGCCGCTGTGCCTGTTAACTCCGTTCGAAAATCACCAAACTTTCATGCCTGACGCCGTCGAAAACGACCCGCACGCGATCATCCAGGCGATTCGCGAGGCGGCCGCCGAGGAAGGCTTCGTCGCGTGCGGCATCGCCCCTGCGATCGACAGTCAGGGGTTCCCGGACTTGGTCCGATGGATCGATGCCGGGTACCACGCCGAGATGGAGTATTTTCCCAATCGGCTCGACGCGTATCGAAACCCGAAAGGCGTCCTCCCGGGAGCGAAATCGGTCGTCGCGCTGGCTTGGCCGTATTCCGCCCTCGAGCACGAACATGAATCCACGCAAACGAGTGTGGCGGGGAGAAATGGGCAGGATGGCGAGGCCGTTGTCGGTGGCAAGGTCGCCCGGTACACGTGGCAGGCGACCGATTACCACGACGTCATCCACCCAAAGCTAAAGAGAATCTGTAAAACGATTCTTCGTCTTTGTCCTGCCGCGAACGCTCGTGGGATCGTCGACACGGCTCCGCTGATGGAGCGTGAGTTTGCTCAGTTGGCCGGGCTCGGATGGCGCGGCAAGAACACGTTACTGCTGAACAAAACTCTCGGCAGCTATTTCTTTCTCGCGTGCGTCTTGGTCGACGTCGAACTTCCCCCCGACACGCCCCACGAGTCAGACCATTGCGGCACCTGCACAGCCTGTTTGGATGCCTGCCCAACCGGCGCGTTCGTCGGTCCTCACGTGCTCGACGCATCGCGATGCATCAGCTACCTGACGATTGAATCCCGCGAAATGATTCCTGAACCCCTGCGTGAAGGAATCGGCGATTGGTTATTCGGCTGTGACGTCTGCCAAGAGGTCTGTCCTTGGAATCGCAAGCCAACCAAGCGGGCGATGTCGAATGAGTCCGTGCTGCAATCCGATTGGCGGTTATCCCCGGACACACCACGGGGGCTGATGGAATTATCAACCCTGTTTCAGCTCGACGAAGAGACGTTCCGAGCTCGGTTTCGAAAGTCACCGATGTGGCGAACCCGTCGCCGGGGCTTGTTAAGGAACGCCGCGATCGTCCTCGGCAACGTCGGCAATATCGAGCACGCCGACGCATTGATTCTTGGAATGCGAGACGCCGAGCCAATCGTCCGAGCAAGCAGCGTGTGGGCAGGAAAAAGAATTCTCGCAAAGTCCCCAAGCGACGCCCGCAGCGGTATCCTCGCCAACGAACTCAAAAGACTCGCCATCGACGAGCAAAACGAAATCGTACGCGCAGAACTGCCCAGCTAACACAAGCAGCAACCCACCCACCATCACCAAAAAATCCATCACCCACCCCCACTCCTCTTTGCGTCCTAGCGCCTTTGCGCCTCAGCGTTTCAAGAATCCGCCCTCCCCAACAACATCGCCACATCAAAACCCCGCCCCACCCTCTCCACCCCATCACACAATCATTCANCAAACAATCAGTCCCCCACCACGCCCCTCTCTGCGTCCTCAGCGTCTCTGCGTTTCAAAAAACAATCCGCCCAGCCCAACAGCATCAATACGTCACCCCAGCCCCCTCCCCCCCCATCAGACCATCACCAAAAAATCGATCCCCCACCCCCTCCACCCCATCACACAATCTGAGGTGGCCTGGGTTTTGGGGGCCACGCGAGCCCTTAAACTGAAAGTAACTCAAGGAGCGCCAGATGCCACGAAAGACCAAGCCTTCAGCTAATCCTGAACGACGTACTTATACCGACGAATTCAAACGTGATGCAGTTGCCATGCTGCTAGATGGTCAG